>NZ_JBGCCP010000026.1:0-137469 GCF_041262705.1 Catenulispora sp. MAP12-49
TCGCTGATACCCGGCCACCAGCTGGGCGATCCGACTTGATACCACCGGACCGGTCTGCTTCCGTAAGGCGACGATGCGACGGGGAATCCGGGACAAAGGCGACCACAAGCAACGACCGCAGCCCGACTACGCGACCCCCCACTCCCCGGAGCGAGGCCGCTCGCCGCGCAGGCGCCGCCGGAGGCGCCCTTGACTGTGGCCTTTGACTGTCGCCCTTGACTGTCGCCCTTGACTGTCGCAGTAGAGCCAACCACTTGCCCACACCACCGTCGCCCCGCGAAACCAGCGCCACCCCCGACCCGCGCCACCAACGGATCCCGCAAAACCCGCGCGAAGCCGTCAAGAAACGCCTGTAAGCCACCCACCCCAGCCGCACCCACACGAGAAACTCACCCACACAGAGGTCAGGAGCGCCGGTTTTCCTGCACCCGCAAGCCGGGGAACGATTTCCGCGCCGTTTCGCCCGCCGGCCGGCCCGGGCCCTCCCGCCCCGGGATGCCGGAGCGGCCCCGTCCCGTCGCGCGCGCCGCCGTGCTCCGGAATCAGCTCCTTGACCTGCCGATTGTGGGCTGCTCGTTGCGGTATCGAGATTTTTCAAGGATCGGCAAACTCTTGCAGCTCTGAGATCAGGATATTGCGCGAAGGTGTCGGCGGCGTTACGCTCCCGCTGCGACATCCCCCCCACCGGGCCGAACGCCACGGCCCGAACCCCGCACTGTGCCCCATCGAAGGAGCCCTTTGTGATGTCCAGATCCGCACGCGCCCGGATACCGGGCGCGCGACCGTACTCGCCACGCCGCACCCGCACCATGGCCGCCGCCCTCGGGGCGGTGCTGGCCACCGCCGGCACGCTGGTCGCCCTCGCCGCCTCGCCCGCGGCCGCGGCCGGTGCCACCGGCGGCTCCGGGGCGAGCCTGCCCTATGTGGAGGTCCAGGCCGCGAAGTCCGCGACCACCGGGAGCCTGATCGGTCCCAGCTTCAGCCAGGGCCAGCTCGCCGACGAGGCCTCCTACCGGCAGGCCGTCACCCTGGCCGGCAACGGCTCGGGCCAGAGCATCACCTTCACCACCCCGGTCGCGACCAACTCGATCGACATCCGGTACAGCATCCCGGACACGTCGTCAGGGTCCGTATACAGTGCCCCGCTGTCGCTGTACGTCAACGGTGCCAAGCAGTCCGACCTGTCGCTGACCAACGCCTACAGCTGGTACTACGGGAGCTACCCGTTCACCAACACCCCGGGCAGCGGCAACCCGCACCACTTCTACGACGAGGTGCACCGGCTGCTGTCCACGACCTATCCGGCCGGGACCACCTTCAAGCTGCAGGTCGACTCCGGTGACAGCGCCTCGTCCTACACGATCAACCTCGCCGACTTCGAGAACGTGGGCCCGGCGCTGACCCAGCCGGCCGGCTCGGTCTCGGTGACCAGCGAGGGCGCGGACGCCACCGGCGTGAACGACTCCACCAGCGCCTTCAACGCGGCCATCGCCGCCGCGGGCGCGGGCGGCACGGTGTGGATCCCGCCGGGCACGTTCAACATCCCGGGCCACATCTCGGTCAACAACGTGACCGTCGCCGGCGCCGGCATGTGGTACTCGACCGTGACCGGCACCGCGCCGGGCTTCTACGGCAACTCCGCGCCGAACCCGTCCCAGAACGTGCACCTGTCGAACTTCGCCATCTTCGGCAACGTGCAGGAGCGCGACGACAGCGCCCAGGTGAACGGCATCGGCGGCGCGCTGAGCAACTCGACCGTGTCCAACATCTGGATCGAGCACATGAAGGTCGGGGCCTGGATGGACGGCCCGATGGACAAGCTGACCTTCAGCGGGATGCGGATCCGGGACACCACGGCCGACGGCGTCAACTTCCACGGCGGCGTGACCAACTCCACCGTGACCAACAGCGACATCCGCAACACCGGTGACGACGGCATCGCGACCTGGGCCGACTCCGGCATCGGCGCCGACGCCAACGACACCATCTCCAACAACACCGTCCAGCTCCAGCAGCTCGCCAACGGCATCGCCATCTACGGCGGCCACGACAACACCGTCACCGGCAACCTGGTCGCCGACACCGGTCTGACCCAGGGCGGCGGCATCCACGTCGGCCAGCGCTTCAGCTCCACGCCGGTGGGCACCACCACGATCTCGAACAACACCCTGCTCCGCGACGGCAGCCTGGACCCGAACTGGCAGTTCGGCGTCGGCGCGCTGTGGTTCGACGGCAGTCAGGGCGCGATCACCGGGCCGATCAACGTCAGCAACGCCCTGATCGAGCAGTCGCCGTTCGAGGCGGTGCAGTGGGTCGAGGGCACGGTCAGCGGCGTCAGCCTGAACAACGTGACCATCGCCGGCACCGGCACGTTCGCGATGCAGGAGCAGACCGGCGGCACCGCGACGTTCCAGAACGTCGTCGCCACCGGCGTGGCGCAGGCCAACGCCGGCAACGCGCCGAGCTACAGCTGCGAGGGCAACTCCTTCGCCATCACCGACAACGGCGGCAACTCCGGCGTGAGCCCGACGCAGTGCGTCTCGGACAACCCCACGCCGGTCTTCCCGCCGTACCCGGCCAGCAGCGTCACCACCAGCCCCGGCTCGCTGAACTTCGGCTCGGTGGCGACCGGCACGACCAGCGCCGCGCAGACCGTGACGGTCTCCAACCCGACCGGCTCGGCGGCCGCGGTGTCCTCGATCGCCGCCACCGGTGACTTCGCGCAGACCAACAACTGCGGTTCCTCGATCGCGGCCAACGGTTCCTGCACGGTGAGCGTCACCTTCAAGCCCACCGCTTCCGGTGCGCGCAGCGGCAGCCTGACCGTCAACGCCGGCGGCGTCACCGACACCGTCTCGCTGTCCGGCAGCGGCGTCGCGCCCGGACCGGTGCTCGCCGCCAACCCGGCCAGCCTGGCCTTCGCCCGCACCGCGGTCGGCGTCTCGGCCGGGCCGCAGACGGTGACCATCTCCAACAGCGGCACCAGCGCGGCCACCGTCTCAGGGGTCTCCGTCACCGGCGACTTCAGCCAGACGAACAACTGCTCCTCGATCGCCGTCAACGGCACCTGCACGGTCACGGTGAACTTCACCCCGACCGCCGGGGGCTCGCGCACCGGCACGCTCACCGTCGCCAGCAACGCGACCAACGCCCCCACCACCGTGGCGCTCAGCGGCACCGGCGTCGACAGCTCGGTGAACCTGGCGGCCGGCCAGCCGGCCTCGGCCAGCTCCAGCAACGGCTCCTACGTCCCGGCCAACCTGACCGACGCCGACCCCTCGACCTACTGGGAGAGCGCGAACAGCGCCTTCCCGCAGTGGGCGCAGGTCGACCTCGGCCAGAACTGGAACGTCGGCAAGGTGGTCCTGCGGCTCCCGCCGTCGACCGCGTGGGGTGCCCGCACCCAGACGTTGTCGGTCCAGGGCTCCACGGACGGCACGAACTTCTCGACCCTCGTGGGCTCGGCCACCTACACCTTCGACCCGAACGCCAACAACAACACGGTGACGATCCCGTTCACCGCCGGCACCGCCCGCTACGTCCGGGTGAACATCACGGCGAACAGCGGCTGGCCGGCCGGGCAGCTCTCGGACTTCCAGGTCTACCTCGGCAGCGGCGGCACCACCACCGGCCCGTCGATCGCGACCAGCCCGAGCAGCCTGTCCTTCGGCAACCAGGCCGTCGGCACCGCCTCCGGCGCCCAGTCGGTGTCGGTGAGCAACACCGGCAACGGCGCGGCCTCGATCTCCTCGATCACCACCAGCGGTGACTTCGCGCTTGCCAGTCCATCAACACAGACCAACACCTGCGGCAGCACCCTGGCCGCCGGCGCGTTCTGCACGGTGAGCGTCACCTTCACCCCGACTGCCTCCGGCACCCGGACCGGCTCGCTGAGCATCGCCAGCAACGCCCCCGGCAGCCCGGCGACGGTCGCCCTGACCGGCACCGGCGCCACCAGCGGCACCACCAACCTGGCGCTGAACCAGCCGACCTCGTCCAGCGGGTACACGCAGAACTACGTGCCCGGCAACGTGGTCGACGGCAACACCAGCAGCTACTGGGAGAGCACGGACAACGCCTTCCCGCAGTGGATCCAGGTCGACCTCGGCGCCTCGAAGAGCATCAGCAAGGTCGTGCTCGACCTGCCGCCGTCCAGCTCCTGGGCCACCCGCAGCCAGACGCTGTCGGTGCTCGGCTCGACCGACGACAGCACCTTCTCCACCATCGTCGGTTCGGCGAGCTACACCTTCAACCCCTCGACCGGGAACACCGTGACCATCACGTTCCCGTCGACCTCCCCCCGGTACGTGCGGCTGAACTTCACCGCCAACACCGGGTGGCCGGCCGGGCAGCTCTCGGAGTTCCAGATCTTCCAGTGACACGTGGTTCTGGTTCTCAGTGATGCGGCGCCGTCTCCGCTCGTGCGGGGGCGGCGCCGCGCTGTTCTCATGGCTTATCGGTATCCGCTGATCGAGACCAGGGCGTCGTAGAGGGCGGAGTCACCGGACGGCCGGTCCTGCCAGCGCGCGGCGATGTGACCGTCCGGCCGGACAAGCAGGGCTCCGCCGGAACGCAGGCCACAACTGTCGGCGTGCTCGGCGGGCAGAGACTCGATGCGGAGCGGCCACGGCCCGGTGATTTGTTGCCCCCAGCCCGTCGGGTCCGGAGTCAGAACCGTGAACCACTCGCCGACGGCGTCCAGGGTCGAGCGATTCGGCGTCTGACACCGGCATGCTGAACTCCTCTCAACGCTCGCGGATGCCGCCCTGAATATCAGTAATCGTAGGGCAATGTCTGTTCATGGATGAGAATCCTGATTCCGGTTATGAACCTTTACTCACTCTTGACCGCCGGAGCATTGCCGCCCCCGCCCGCCGCCGACGACGATGAGCACGCGCTTCGCAAGGTCCGGACACCCCCGCTCGGCTTCGGCCCATGGCTCCCGACGCCGACGTCCTCGCCACCTATCCGAAGGGACTCTCATGTTGAGAGGCGCGTCACCCAAACTCGCCGCCGCGCTCGCCGCGGCCACCGTGATCTGCACCGGCGTCGTGGTCGCCGTGTCGTCGGCGACTGCTCAGGCCGCGCCCGGCCACGCCGTCGCGGCGCACGCGGTTCCGGCCGCGTCGGCCAAGCTCGGTACCACCGTCGCGCCCGGCGGCAACTTCAACCTGTCGGTCTGGGAGCTCCAGGAGCCCGTGGGCAGCCCCGGGTCGCCGCGGACGATTCCGTCCTCGCAGCTGCAGGGGTCGAAGGGCTATCAGGACTCGTACTTCTACACGGACCCCAAAGACGGGGCCATGACGTTCTGGGCGCCGGAGAAGGGTGTCACCACACCGAACTCCAACTACGCGCGCTCCGAGCTGCGCGAGATGAACAGCGACGGCAGCGATGCCGACTGGCACCTGGCCGGCACCCACCAGCTGCAGGCCACCCTGCGCGTGGACTCGGTGACCAACCATGTCTGCGTGGGCCAGATCCACCTCGGGACCGGCGGCTCCTCGACCAAGCCGCTCGTCGAGCTGTACTACTACGCCAACGGCAACATCGTGCTCGGGACCGAGAACTCGCCGTCCGGCGGGCAGACCACGCACCAGATCGCGAACGTGCCGGTCGGGACGCAGTGGAGCTACACGATCGCCGTCACCGGCGGGAACACCGTCTCGCTGACGGTGAACGGCAAGACGACGAAGTACACGATCCCGTCGTCCTTCGACGCGTACCACATGTACTTCAAGGCCGGTTCGTACAACCAGTCCTCGTCGAACAGCACCACCAAGGGGGCGCGCGTGGGCTTCTACGCGCTGACGGTGCACCACAGCGGCTGACCGCCGCGAACAGCGATCCCCGCGCCCGATCCACCGATCGGGCGCGGGCAGATCTGAGCGGGGCAGATCACAGTCCGAACGCTTCCTTGGTCTTCGCCCGCTGCGCGCGCGCCATCCCGCGCATCACCTCGTAGCTGCGGCCGTCCATGGTCGACACGATGATGACGTCATGGCCCTGACGCTCCTCGACCGTGGCGATGGCGTCGCGCGACAGGGAGATGTTGTCGTTGAAGAGCATGCGGAACGGGGCCTTGAGGTGAATCGTGTGTTCGTCGAAGTCGGTCACGGTCCAGCGCTTGTGCTCGGCCTTTTCCCCGGCCTTGTTCTCGGTCATGAGTGTTAGCGTTGCGCCGACGGCACGGTGATGGCGGCGCGGGTGGGCCGTTCGGGTGTGTCGCGAGAAGATCGGCGCAGAATTTCCTTACGGCCGGTCAGCCCGCGCCCTGGTCGCCGTTGTCGGCCAGCCGCGACCGCAGGCCGTCGATGAGCCGGTCCACCCCGAAGGCGAACAGCTTCTGCGTGTCGCCGTCGGCCATCAGCGCCATGAGGGCCCCGATGTTCGGCAGTGACTCGGCGGCCGCCTTGCACGCGTCGTCCGCCATCGTCCCGGACGCCGCGGACTTCGCGGACTTCGCCCCGGCGCCCAGCGTGCCCAGCGGTGCCTTCGGCTGCTGCTCCTGGAGCACGAAGCCTTGCACGTAGTTGGCCATCAGCACCGTGGCCCACGCGGCCTCGTCCTCCGAGAAGCCGCCGGCGTGCAGGCGGCCCAGCATCACGTCGAGCAGGTGCATCAGGTTCGGGCCGGGGGTGCGGCGGCCGGCCATCAGGCGGGCGGTGTCGCGGTTGGCGTGCAGGTAGCGGTAGTAGCCGTGGGCCATCTCGCGCAGGCACACCGACCAGTCGCCGTCGGCGGCCAGCTTGCGGGGGTCCCAGGTCAGGCTGTCGGCGAGCAGGTCGAGCAGCTGCTCCTTGTCCTGCACGTGGTAGTACAGCGAGGCCGCGCGCACGCCCAGTTCGGCGGCCACTTTGCGCATCGACAGGGCGTCCAGCCCGTCCCGGCGCAGGACCGTCAGACCCGCCGCGGCCAGGGCTTCGCGGGTGATGGCGGGGGGCCGGGCCGCCGCGCTGTGGTCCGCCGAAGTCACCCGCGGGTCTCCTTAGGTCGTCATAAGCCGTCGCCGTTCTGCCCCCAGACTTGCAGTCTAACGCTGTTAGTGGGAATCTAACGGTGTTAGGCAGCCGTCGCGCGGTGGCTCCGCCCGGCTGCTCCGGGCTGCCCCGCGCCCCGAAGCAGGGGGCACCATGACCGTCCCGGAACCCACCTCCCGTCGCAAAGCCCTGATCCTCGGCACGCTGTGCATCACGCTGTTCATGGCGATGCTCGACAACGTCGTCGTCAACACCGCGCTGCCGAAGATCGGCGCGCAGCTGCACGCCGGCGTCACCGGCCTGCAATGGGTGGTCGAGGGCTACAGCCTGGTCTACGCCGCGCTGCTGCTGACCGGCGGCACGCTCGGCGACCGCCTGGGCCGCAAGCGCGTCTTCCTGGTCGGCGTCGTCGGCTTCAGCCTCGGCTCCATGCTGTGCGCGCTGTCCGGCTCGATCGGCGAGCTCGTCGCGTCGCGGATGGTGCAGGGCGTGGGTGCGGCGATGCTGACTCCGGGCAGCCTGTCGATCATCCGCAACACCTTCCCCGACCCGCGCGAGCGGGCCCGCGCCATCGGCCTGTGGTCCGGCATCTCCGGGCTCGGGCTGGCGCTCGGCCCGGCCGTCGGCGGCCCGCTGGTGGACGCCTTCGGCTGGTCCAGCGTCTTCTGGATCAACGTGCCGATCGGTGTCGTGGCGCTGCTGGTGGGCTGGCGGGTGCTGCCGGAGTTCCACGACGGCCGCGACCGCTTCGACATCCCCGGCCAGGTCACCGGCGCCCTCGGTTTCGGCGCGCTGGTCTTCGCGCTGATCGAGGGGCCGAGCTCGGGCTGGGAGAGCGCGCGGGTGCTCGGCGCCGCCGCCGTCGCCCTGGTCTCGCTGGTCTCGTTCCTGGTCATCGAGGGGACGCGCACGGCGCCGATGCTCGACCTGTCGTTCTTCCGCGACCGGGTGATCTCCGGCGCGCTGATGAGCGGGTTCATGGTGAGCTTCGGGATGTTCGGCGCGCTGTTCTTCCTGCCGCTGCTGATGCAGGACGTCTACGGCTGGTCGCCCACGATGGCCGGCGTCGGCTCGCTGCCGGCGACCGCCTCGATCATGGTGGCCGCGCCCGTCGCGGGCATCGTGACCGGACGCCTCGGACCGCGCCCGGCGCTCGTCAGCGGTCTGACCCTGTGCGCGATCGCCCTGGGCGGCTTGTCGCTCTACGGGATCGGCGCGCACTACGGCCAGTACGTCTGGACGCTGCCGGTCATGGGCCTGGGCATGGGCCTGTCCTTCGCCCCGGTCTCGGTCGCGGTGCTCGAACGCGTCCCGGGCCCGAAGGCCGGCATGGCCTCGGCGGTCACCAACACCATGCGCGAGGTCGGCGGCGTGGTCGGCATCGCGGCCCTCGGCGCGATCCTCACCAGCCGGATGACCGGGCTGCTCGGCCACAAGCTGCACGCGCTCGGCGTCGACGCCGGCCATTCGCACCAGGTCGTGGCCGCCGTCACGAACGGCGGCGCGGGCGGGATCACCGCCGGCCGCGCGCTGCCGCCGGCGCTGCGCGACACGGTCGACTCCTCCTTCGTGGACGCGCTGCACCTCGCGCTGCGCAGCGGCGCCGGGCTGCTCCTGCTGGCCGCGATCGCCGCGTGGATCCTGTTGCGGACCAAGGCGAAGAGCGCGGCGTTGTCTCAGCCTTCTGAGGTTGGCGCACCGGCCGTCGCCCCCGCGTGACCACGGAACCGGTAACGGATGCGGTTACGGGATCGGTTCCGGAACCGGTTCTTCATTGACAGTGGTTAACCCGCGCGCAATATTCAAGCCGGACGAGGGCGCCCTCCCTGCCATCTGTTAGCTCAGAGGACTGAAGGGACTGCAATGAGGCTCCTCAAGCTTGCGCGCGGGTCGACGCCCTCGCGCGGCCGGCCCAGGCCGGTAGTACGTACCCTGCTGGCGGCGGGGGCGTTGTTCGCCGCGTCGCTGGCCGGTTTGCCCAGCCAGGCGCACGCGGCCGCGGGCACCCCGTTCGGCGGGACGCCTGTGGCGCTGCCGGGCTTGGTCCAAGCGGCCAACTACGACACCGGCGGCCAGGGTGTCGCCTACAACGTGGCGGCCGCCAACGGTTCGGCCAACAGCTACCGCGCCGACGGGGTGGACCTGGAGACCACCGCCGACACGCTGGGCACCAGCCCCGCGGGTGGTGCCTACGACATGGGTTGGACGACACCCGGGCAGTGGTTCAACTACACGGTCAGTGTTGCCACGGCAGGTACATACAGCGTCGCATTCCGTTTGTCCTCCCCGTACGGCATCGCTGACGCGTTGCATATCGCGGATGCTTCGGGGGCGAATCTGACCGGTTCGGTCGCTGTGCCGAACACTGGCGGCTATGAGACGTGGGCGACGGTCACCGCGAGTCTGATTCTGCCGGCGGGCACCCAGACGTTGACGGTGAAGCAGGACACGAACGGTTGGAACTTCCACAACATGGCCTTCACGCTTACCAGCAGTGGTGGCGGTGGCGGCAGCGGGGACAAGCCGTTCGGCGGGACCCCGGCGCCGGTGCCCGGCACGGTGCAGATCGCCAACTACGACACCGGCGGTCAAGGCGTCGCCTACAACGTGACCTCCACCAACGGCTCGGCCAACGGCTACCGCGCCGACGGAGTGGACCTGGAGAACACGCCCGACACGCAGGACACCAGTCCCGCCGGCGGTGCTTATGACATGGGCTGGACCGGTGCCGGACAGTGGTTCCACTACACGGTCCAGGTGGCCACCAGCGGCGTCTACACCGTCAGCTTCCGGGTGGCGTCGCCGTCCGCGATCTCCGACGCGCTGCACATCGAAAACGCTTCCGGCGCCAACCTGACCGGTGCCGTGGCGGTGCCCAACACCGGCGGCTACGGGACGTTCGCCACGGTCACGGCCACCATCACGCTGCCGGCCGGGGCGCAGACGCTGACCCTGAAGCAGGACGCGGCCGGCTTCAACATCCACTTCCTGTCCTTCGTCCTGGGCTCCGGCGGCGGGACCGGCCCGAACCAGTACTGCGGCACGCAGGACCTGGCGATGGATCAGCCGACCACGGCGTCCTCGACCTACACCACCACGGGTAACCTGGCGCCGGCCGCCACCGACGGCGACCCCGGCACCCGCTGGGAGAGCGCGTACAGCGACCCGCAGTGGCTGGACGTGGACCTGGGGACCCAGCAGCAGATCTGCGGCATCGGCCTTCTGTGGGAGGACGCCTACGCCTCGGCCTTCCAGATCCAGGTCTCCAACGACAACGCGACCTGGACGACCGTCTACTCCACGACCACCGGCACCGGCGGCCGCCAGACGTTCCCGGTCTCCGCGACCGACCGCTACGTCCGGATGTACGGCACGGCCCGCGCCACCCAGTGGGGCTACTCGATCCTGGAGTTCGACGTCTACGGCCTGACCAGCACCCCGCCGGTCACCGGCGGCAACGGCAACGGCGGCAACGGGGTCTGCCCCTGGGTCGGCTCCACCGCGCCGGTCGCGCAGCGGGTTCAGCAGGTGCTGAACACCATGAACCAGTCCGAGGAACTGACGCTGGTCGCCGGCGACGGCACGACGAACTACATCGGCCACGTCGCGGGCGTTCCCAACCTGTGCATCCCGCAGATCAACATGGAGGACGGACCCTCCGGGGTCGGTGACGGCAACGGCGGCGTGACGGCCTTCCCCGACGGGGAGTCCGCGGCGTCCACCTGGGACCCGGGGCTGATCCAGCAGGAGGGCACGGCCAAGGGCGCCGAGTTCGCCGGCAAGGGCGTCACCGTCGCGCTCGGCCCGACCAGCAACCTGGTGCGCGACCCGCGCTGGGGCCGGACCTACGAGACATACGGCGAGGACCCGTTCCTGGCCGGGGAGATCACCTCCTCCGAGGTGAAGGGCCTGCAGAGCCAGGGCGTGATGGCCGACGTGAAGCACGTGGCCGCCTACGACCAGGAGCAGTATCCGAACGGCGGCAACAACGAGATCGTCGGCACGCAGGCCATGCAGGAGCTGTACCTGGCTCCGTTCCAGGACTCGATCGCGCAGTCCGCACCGGCCTCGTTCATGTGCTCCTACGCCGTGGTCAACGGTGCCTCGTCCTGCGCGAGCGCCCCGATGCTCCGCAACGGCCTGGACACCCAGGCGAACTACGGCGGCTTCGTGGTCTCCGACTGGGGCGCGGCGGGTCCGGCGGTCGCCGACGCCAACGGCGGCCTGGACATCGCGATGCCGTTCAACTCCTACGCGACCAACCTGGGCAACGCGCTGGCCGCCGGCCAGTTCGACCAGGGCACCCTGAACTCCATCGTGGCCAGGATCCTGACCCAGCTGTTCGCGTTCGGCGCGTTCGACAACCCGGCGAGCGGTTCGCTGTCCGCCACGGTCACGAACGCGGCGCACCAGCAGACGGCGCTGCAGCTCGGCCAGGAAGGCACGGTCCTGTTGAAGAACAACGGCCTGCTGCCGCTGAATCCGAACCCGACCACCGCCAAGTCCATCGCCGTGCTCGGGACCGACGGCGGCGCCGCGGTCGAGCTCGCCGGCGGCGGCAGTGGCGGGGTCGACAGCTCGAACACGGTCTGGCCGGTCACCGGCATCCAGAACGCGGTCGGGCCGAACGTCAAGGTGACGTACACGCCCGGCGACGACAACGGGACGACCAATATCCCGCAGGCGGTGGCCGCGGCGCAGGCCGCGACCTACGCGATCGTCTTCGTCAGCGCGCCGGAGGGCGAGGAGAGCGACCTGAAGACGCTCGACGTGTCCGCCGCGGACGAGACGATGGTCGCGGATGTGGCGGCGGTGAACCCGAACACCATCGTGGTGATCAACAGCGGTTCGCCGGTGGTCATGCCGTGGCTGAACAGCGTGGCCGGTGTCTTCGAGAACTGGTACGGCGGCCAGGAAACCGGGGCTGCGGTGGCCTCGCTGATCTTTGGCACGGCGAACCCGTCGGGCAAGTTGCCGGTGACGTTCCCGTCGTCGTTGAGTCAGGTTCCGGCGCAGACCACGGCGCAGTGGCCGGGTACGCCGACCGGGCCGGTGTACAGCGAGGGTGTGAACATCGGGTACCGCTGGTATCAGTCGCAGAACATCACGCCGGCGTTCCCGTTCGGGTTCGGCCTTTCCTACACCAAGTTCTCGTTCTCCAACCTGGCTGTGGGCGGCTTCAACGCCAATGGTCAGGCCACGGTGACCGCGACGGTGACCAACACCGGATCGGTCGCTGGTGCGGAAGTGGCGCAGATGTATGTGGGGGATCCGGCCGCCAGTCAGGATCCGCCGAATCAGTTGGCGGGGTTCCAGCGGGTGATGCTGAATCCGGGGCAGAGTGCGACGGTCACGTTCCCGCTGTCGGTCCACAATCTGGCGTCGTGGTCGGCCACTGACAACCAGTGGGAGGCCCAGGCCGGCAGCTATGCGATCCGGGTCGGGGATGCCTCCAACAACCTGCCGTTGACTGGTTCGACGTCGCTGGCGCACACGTTGACCGGGCAGGTGGCCGCTGGTGCGTCCTATGCCGGGGTGTCGTCGGCGAACACGGCGGTCAGCGCGAACGTCACGCCGAACTCGGGTGTGGCAGGTTCGGAGACCGTCGGCGTGGTGAACCCGTTCGGATACAGCAGCCCCAAGGGCACCGGGGTGTCGTTCCCGATGCAGGCTGTGGACTCCAACACCGCGGCCACACTCACCTACACCGCCACCGGGTTGCCGCCGGGCATCAGTATCAGCGGCAACGGCACGATTTCCGGCAGCGGAACGACGCTGGGGACCTACACCGTGACCGTCACCGCCACCGACGGAGCGGGGGTGTCAGGCACAGCCACCTTCGTGTGGTCGATCGTGCAGTGAGGTCGATCGTTCAGTGAGCCAGATCGGACGGATCGGTGTTCGCGCCGCAGAGCACGACACCGATCCGTTCGCCCTCGCGCGGAGAGTACTGGCCGGACAGTAGGGCGGCCAGCGCGGTCGCGGCGCCGTGTTCCACCAGGACCCGCCGGTGCTCCCACAGTGCTGTGCGGGCCGCGACGATCTGCTCGTCGGTGACCAGGACCGAGGTCGCGAGCGGGTCGGTGGCCAGCTGGTAGGCCGTCTCCGAGACGCGCCGCGCGCCGAGCGAGTCGGCCGCGACGGAGTCCACGTCGACGTCGGTAGGGCCTCCGGCCTCCAGCGCCGCGTTGAGGGCCCGGCAGTTCTCGGGCTCGACGGCGACCACGCGGACCCCGTGCGGGAACATCGCGGCGGCGGTTCCGGAGAACAGGCCGCCCCCGCCGACCGCGACCATGACGGTGTCCAGGTCCGGGACCTGCTCGCGCAGCTCGGCGGCGCAGGTTCCGGCGCCGGCGGCGATCAGGGGGTTGTCGTAGGCGTGGGACAGGAGGGCGCCGGTGGCCTCGGCGTGCCGGATGGAGGCTTCGAGGGCGTGCGCGTAGACGGTGCCTTCGAGGCGGACGTCGGCGCCGAGGGCGCGGAGCTTCTCGATCTTCACGGCCGGCGCGGTCGCCGGGAGGAAGACGGTGACCTTGATGCCGGCGGTGCGGCCGGCCCAGGCCGCGGCGATCCCGGCGTTGCCGCCCGAGGCGATGGTGATGCCCTCGGCGGGCATGGTGCCGTTCTCGAGGTGGTGCAGGGCGAGGTTGAGGGCGCCGCGGGCTTTGAAGGAGCCGCCGTGCTGCATGAATTCGCAGGCCAGCCACAGCGCGCCGGTGCCGGGCACGGTGCCGGCGTCGGCGGGGCTGATGGTCAGGGGGCGAACCCGGGTGGCGATGCGGTCGGCGGCCGCCTTGACGTCGGCCTCGGTGATGACAGGGGCACTCATCGATGGTCTCCTTGGTCTCCTTGGTCGTCTTGGTCGCCTTGGGGAGGTCGTCAGGCGGCGGCTCGCACGGCCAGAGCATCGAACTCGGCCGTGGTGCCGTTGAAGATCGCGTCAGTGGTCTGCGACAGGAAGATCGTGCACAGGCCGAGGTGCGGATGGTTGGACCAGAAGGTGCCGTAGCCGCCGTCCCAGCCGTACCGGCCGTCGGCGGTGACCGACATGCCCATGCCCCAGCCGGCGCCGTCGAGGGGGAAGGGGGCTTCGGCGACCTGGTCCGGGGTCAGCTGGTTGGTGGTCATGAGCTCGACGGATTCCGCCGACAGAACCCGGCGGCCTTCATGCGTCCCGTGGCGCAGGAGCATGCGGGCGAAGGCGTAGTAGTCGTCGAGGGTGCTGATCAGGCCCGCCGCGCCGGAGGGGAAGACAGCGGGGGCTGCCCAGGTCTGCCAGGGGTCGGCGGGCTGTTGGGCCAGCTTCCCGGTGGCGGAGTCGGTCGCGTAGTAGGCGGGGAGCCTGCGGGCCTGCTCCTCGGGGACGGTGAAACCGGTGCCGGTCATGCCCAACGGACCCAGGACGTGCTCCTCGACGACGTCTTCGAGCGGCTTGCCGGCGGCGCGCGCGAGCAGGACGCCCTGCACGAGCGAGCCGACGTTGTAGCGCCAGCGGGTCCCGGGCTGGTCCATCAACGGGAGCTCGCCGAACAGGCGGATCCACTCGTCCGGCGCGTGGGCCGTCCGCGGCTCCGGCTGCGCGAGCACCAGACCGCGCTCCTCGGCCGCGAGGTTGACCGGGATCGGCGGGTTGACGGCCGGCAGCGCGCCGTTCATGCCGAAGCCGAGCCGGAAGGTGAGCAGGTCGCGGACGGTGACGGCGCGGTCGGCGGGCACGGTCTGCTCCAGCGGCCCGTCCAGCCGCTTCAGAACCCTGCGGTCGGCTAACTCCGGCAGGAACGGGTCCACCGGGCCGTCGAGCTCCAGCACACCGGCGTCGACCAGGGCCAGGACCGCGGCGGCGACGACCGGCTTGGTCATCGAGGTGATGCGGAACGGCGTGTCGCGGGTCATGGGGACGGCGGAGCCGAAGGCTGTCTCGCCGAAGGTGGCGACGTCGACGTGCTCGGTGTCGGTGTCGGTGTCGGTGGCGGCGGCGCTGTCGTCGTCGCCGATCCGGGCCACGAGGGTGACCGCACCGGGCAGCTCGCCGCGTTCGACCCGGCCCGCGATCGTCCGATGGAGGCTCTGAAGGGCGTCCTGGTCCAAGTGAGGTACCGATGCCATACCGCTATTGTCCATATCCATGACGATCACCGTCCGCCGCGCCAACCTCCCCACCGAAGCCGATGAGATCGCGAAGCTCCTGACGGACTACATCACCACTGCTCTCCAGGAGCTCCACGCCACCTTCGGCATCGAGGACTCACCGACCGAGGTCTCCACCCTGCGCGACTCCCTGGAGGAGTACACCGACCCGGCGAAAGCCCTGTTCGTGGCCCAGGACCAGGCCTCCGGCGCCCTGATCGGCGTGGCGGGCCTGCGCACCCTGGAACCAGGCGTCGTCGAGGTGAAGCGCATGTACGTGGTCCCGGAGAGCCGCGGCCAACGCGTCGGATCGCAGCTGCTCGACCGCCTCCTCGAGGAGGCCGCCCGAATGGAGGCCACGGTCGTCCGGCTCGACACGGTGCGCTTCATGGCCGACGCGCAGCGGCTCTACCGGTCACGCGGGTTCGTGGAGCGGACGCCGTACGCCGGGACGGAGATTCCGCCGCATCTTCAGCAGTACTGGGTCTTCTTCGAGCGGGGCGGGCAGTCGGTTTAGCGCTGCTTGGCACGTGCCCAGACGTATTCGAGCCCGCATAGCGAGTGACCACGCGGTTGAATGACCGCGTGGAGAACGAAGACCTCTTCGGAATGCGGGCGTTGAACGGCCTCGGCCTTGAGGCCGTCCCGACCCGCGAGCTGCTGGAAAGATTCGAATCCACGATGCGCGACCGGCACCACGGACGGCATCGCGGCCTGGCCCACGCGCTGGCTCGGCGCGGAGGCGGCGAGGTCGAGCGCTTCGTGGTGCGCGTGCTGGGTGAAGACGGGCCGGTCCCCAGCTCGAACCACCTGGTCTGGTTGGCCGGCCGGCTTCGGGTCGAGGACGCGGTGCCCCGGCTGATCAAGAGGATGCCGGATCCCGGCGAAAGGCGTACCCGAGAAGGATGTGGTGAGCTGCGTACGGGATGCCGCCGCGGCCGCCCTTCGGCGTCGTGCCGCCGACGAGCGCCTATCCTTGTAGCCATGCCCGACACCGCGACCGACAAGACCTACATCGTCCGCACCTACGGCTGCCAGATGAACGTCCACGACTCCGAACGCCTCTCCGGCCTGCTTGAGGGCGCCGGCTATGTGCGTGCGGCCGATGGGGCCAGTGAGGCTGATGTGGTGGTGCTCAACACCTGCGCGGTGCGGGAGAACGCCGACAACCGGCTCTATGGGAACCTCGGGCACCTGGCGTCGGTGAAGGCGGGGCGGCCCGGGATGCGGATCGCGGTCGGCGGGTGCCTGGCGCAGAAGGACCGGGGCGAGATCACGCGGCGGGCGCCGTGGGTGGACGTGGTGTTCGGGACGCACAACATCGGTGCGTTGCCGGTGTTGCTGGAGCGGGCCCGGGTGCAGGACGAGGCCCAGGTGGAGATCCTGGAGTCGCTGGACGTCTTCCCCTCCACGCTGCCGACGCGGCGGGAGTCCGCCTACGCGGCGTGGGTCAGCGTGTCGGTCGGATGCAACAACACCTGCACGTTCTGCATCGTGCCCGCGCTGCGGGGCAAGGAGAAGGACCGGCGCCCGGGCGAGATCCTGTCGGAGATCGAGGCGCTGGTGGCCGAGGGCGTGTGCGAGGTGACGCTGCTCGGGCAGAACGTCAACGCGTACGGCTCCGAATTCGGCGGAGCCGCCAATGGGCACAGTGGGGACCGGGAGGCCTTCGCGAAGCTGCTGCGGGCGTGCGGCCGGATCGAGGGGCTGGAGCGGGTGCGCTTCACCTCGCCGCATCCCCGGGACTTCACCGACGACGTGATCGCGGCGATGGCCGAGACGCCGAACGTCATGCCGCAGCTGCACATGCCGCTCCAGTCCGGGTCGGACACCGTGCTGCGCGCGATGCGCCGCTCCTACCGGCAGGACCGGTACCTGGGCATCATCGAGCGGGTGCGGGCCGCGATGCCGGACGCGGCGATCACCACCGACATCATCGTCGGCTTCCCCGGGGAGACCGAGGAGGACTTCGAGCAGACGATGCACGTCGTGCGCGAGGCGCGGTTCTCGGCCGCGTTCACGTTCCAGTACTCCAAGCGGCCCGGGACGCCCGCGGCCACGATGGAGGAGCAGGTGCCCAAGGAGGTCGTGCAGGCGCGGTACGAGCGGTTGGTCGCGCTGCAGGAGGAGATCTCCTGGGAGGAGAACAAGAAGCAGGTCGGGCGGACCGTCGAGCTGCTGGTCGCCGAGGGCGAGGGGCGCAAGAACGGGGAGACCCGGCGGATGTCGGGGCGGGCTCCGGACAACCGGCTGGTGCACTTTGGTGTAGGGGACACCGCTTCTGCTGACCTGCCGCGTCCCGGGGACATGGTCTCGGTGGAGATCACGTACGCCGCTCCGCACCACCTGAACGCCGACGGCGCGGACGGCGGGAGCGCCATCAAGGCCCTGCGGCGTACCCGGTCCGGCGACGCGTGGCAGGCCAGGCAGGAGCAGCCGGAGTCGGAGCGGGGCAAGGCGGCGGTGACGCTGGGGATGCCGTCGATCGGCAAGCCGGCCGCGCAGCCCGAGGCGGAGAACGCCTGCGGGGTCTGCTGATCCCCTGAGATATTCCTAGACATTCGAAGGCCCCCGCGAATCAGTTCGCAGGGGCCTTCGTCATGTGCGGGTGCCGGGCTACTGGTTGCCGGACCAGTTGTCCGGGCCGGCGGTGTCCACGGCCTTCTTCGCGGCGGCGTCCAGCCACGGCGCGATGCTGGTGGACTGCGAGTGGTTCACGGCCAGCGCCACCGACAGGATGATGTAGCGGTGCTGCTGCTCGCGGTACTGCTTGATGGTGGCCGACTGGTAGTCGCCCTGGCAGGTCGTCGAGCCGGGGCCGCTGCCCGGGCACCAGATGCCGAAGTCGGCGGCGGACTGCTGCGCGAGGTCGTTGTAGACCGTGGTCGCGGTGTGCTGGTCGGGCAGCGGGAGGACCTTGACGGACACCAGGTACTGGCCGCTGTCGTCGACGTAGGCGGCCGCGATCTCCTTGCTGCAGCTGTTGGAGGTCAGGATGTCCTGCATGTTCGAGGACATGTCGGTCTGCACGCAGGGCTGCACGCTGCCGGCCTTGAGCGTGTAGTGCACGCCCTTGTCGTCGGTGAACTGCTGCGGCACCAGCGCGTCGAGCTCCAGCGGCGTCTTGTCGGTCTGGAAGGCGTTGAGCTGGGCCGGGTCGAACGGCGTCGAGGTCAGGGCGGGCGGCGAGTCGGTGCTGGTCGCGGTGTCGGAGCCGTCGCTGGAGGTGTCGCTGCCGGTGTCGGTCGGCACCGAGTCGTCGGAACTCGACGTCGAGGAACCGGTCGGGAAGTTGGTCCCGGGCACCGACGACGGCCCGGTCGGACCCGCGTTCGACGAGGCCGTGGAGTGCCCGGCGTTGCCGAGCGTGTCGGAGGACCCGCCGCCGTTGCTCCGCGTGGTGAGCACCACGAGCGACACCACCGCCGCGACCGCGGCCACCGCCCCGACGATGATCGCAGCGGTCTTGCCGCCGTTGCCCTTGCCGGGCGGCGGCCCCTGCTGGGGGAAGTAGGGCGGCTGGTTGGGCGGGTACGGGGGCTGGCCGGGGCCGGGGCCCGGGCCCCATGCGCCCTGCTGCGGCTGGGGGCCGGGGCCGCTTTGCTGCCAGGCGCCTTGCGGCTGGGGCTGGGGCTGCGGCTGGCCAAAGGGCTGGGGTTGGGGCTGCGGCTGGCCCAAAGGCTGGGGCTGCGGGGGCTGAAGCCACGGGTTCGGGGCGCCGCCGGGCGGGACCGCGTCGGCGGCCTGGGTCGGCGGGGTCGCGAACGGCTGCGGCTGCGGCGGGACAATGTCGGCGGCCTGCGTCGGGGCGACGAAGGGGTTGTTCTGCGCCGGCGCCGGCGCCGGGGACGGAACGGGCTCGGAGAGCGCGGCCGCCGGGATGGGGAGCGCGCGGGTCGCCGAGTCGTCGGGGGAGGAGATCTCCTGGGTGGGCGCCTCGGGGATCGCGTCGGAGGCCGCTGCGGTCTCGACGATCGGGACGGGGCGGGTGATGATGGAGTCGGCGTCGGGGGCGGTGACGGGCGACGGGACAATCTGGGTGGCGTCGGCGTCGGCCGTGTCGGCGGCTGGCACGGGCGCTTGGCGCGTGGTGTTGTCGCTGGTGTCGGCGGCGGCCTTGGTGTCAGCTGCGTCGGCGGCGGGTGCCGGGACCTGCTGGGTCACCTCGGCATCGGCATCGGCATCACCATCGGCGTCGGCGGCTGCGACCAGCGGCACTTGGCGAGTGGAGTCCTCGCTGCCGTCGCTGTCCGGACCCGAGATCTGCTGAGTGGCCTCGGCGTCTTCGGGCTCGTCGCTGGCGTCGCTCTTGCTCACGCTGTCCGGAGTCGAGGCCTCCTGGGCGACCTCATCACGCTCAGCGGAGTCGTCCTCATCGTCAGCGTCTTCACCGTCAGCTTCCTCGTCATCGTCGAGGAGCTCCGAGGGCGACATGGCCTGTGTGGCGTCGTTCGTGTCAGCGCCCTCGGTCACGTGCGTCGCGTCCGGGTCGGCGCCGTCCTCAGCGTCATTGTCATCGTCGTCGTCGAGCAACTCGGAGGGCGACATGGCCTGCGTGGCGTCGTTCGTGTCAGCGCCCTCGCTCACATGCGTCGCCTCCGGGTCGTCCTCGGCCGAGTCAGCCGAGTCAGCCGCCTCAGCAGCCTCGGCGCTCGCCGTCTTCGCCTCGTGCAGGGTGTCGGCGCCGTGGGCGGTGTCGAGGGGGGCGCCGAGGCGGGACAGTTCCGCGAAGGTGCGGTCCAGGGTGGTGTCTCGGTCGGCTTCCTGGTCGCGCAGGGTGCTGATCAGGGTGGCGAGGGTTGGTTGGTGCGGGGGTTCGGCGGGGCGGTCGGGGTGGCCTTCGGCGGCCAGGTGCAGGGAGGTGGCGAGGGTGGCGAGGTCGTTCTCCGTCGTCTCCATGGGGAGGAGGAGGACTTGGCCGTCGTCGGTGAGGAG
The DNA here is from genome assembly GCF_041262705.1 of Catenulispora sp. MAP12-49. NCBI lineage: Bacteria > Bacillati > Actinomycetota > Actinomycetes > Catenulisporales > Catenulisporaceae > Catenulispora > Catenulispora sp. MAP12-49. The sequence goes on from NZ_JBGCCP010000026.1 coordinate 20,040, forward strand.
GATGTGGTCCGCGGTGGCGGCGATGCGGGGGCCTGTTGCGGACAGGGCCGTTATGGCGCCGGCTGCGATCAGGAGGATCTGCTCGGCCGGGAGCGCGCCCCATTGGGACACGGCCTCGGTGAGGGTGCGGGCCGCTATCGGTTCGGTCACCAGCCAGGCGCCGGCGTCGCCGGTCGCGGTGCCGGTCACCGGTAGGACGCCGCGGCGGTCGCGCCAGCGGTCGGTGTTCAGGGCGTCGGCGGTGTCGAGGGCGCTGGTCGCGCCTTCGTCGTCGCCGGCGCTGTCGCCGTCCCGCGCCGGTGCCGCGATCGGTATCAGCACCACTTCGGTGCCGCCGGTCTCGTCGTGCGCCCGCCACGCCGGCCCCAGCGGCTCGCCGGTCCGGTATCGTCCGGCGACCAGATCCCCACGCTGTACGGACAAGGCCCCGCCCTCCCTCGTCATCAGGTCCCTGCTATCTCGAGTTACTGGGCCGCGACCTGCGGTCCGCCCAGCTTCGCCGCGCTGGTGGCGGCGGGCTGGAGCCAGGACTGCGCGGACTTGTCCGATGTGAGGTTCGCGTAGAGCGAGACCGCGTGGATCAGGTACCGGTGGTCCGGCTGGATGTAGCCGTACTGCTGGGCGTTGGCGGTGTTCTTGTTCGACGTGCAGATGTCGGAGCCCGGGCCGCTCTTGGGGCACCAGATGCCCCAGTCCTCGACCGTGAACGCCGTCTTGGCCTGCATGTTCGTGAACGCTGTCTTCGCCGTCTTGGCGTCGGGCAGCGGAAGCACCGCCACGTCGACCATGATGCGGCCCGCGCTGTCGGTGTAGGTGCCGATCGCTTGGGTGTCGCACTTGTACTGCGTCAGCATCGCCTTCAACTGCGGGCTCTCATAAGAGTTGACGCACTTGTCGGTCCAACGGTTGGTCGCCGTGTACACGACGCCCTTGTCGTCCGTGAATGTCACGGGCAGCAGCGCGTCCGTGGTGAACGGCGTCTGGTCCGTCGAGGACGAGTCCCAGGTCGCAGGATCCGTGGACGAGGCCGTGGTCGGCGTGTCCGAGGGCTGCGAGGAGTCCGGCCCGTTCACCGTCGCCGACGCTCCCGAGGCCGGGGCCGGGGCCGAACGAGGCGGAGAAGTCGAGCTCGAAGGGGTGGTGGCCGGGGGAGTGCTCGCGGTCTGGGTCTTCTTGCCGCCTCCGCCGGACAGCGCGATCGCCGCGACGACTCCGCCGACGACCACCAGCGCGCCGACACCGAGGCCGAGGCCGACGTTGCGCCCCGTGTTCTTCTTCGGTGCGGGCATCGGTGAGGGCATTGGAGCGGGCATGGGAGCGGGCATCAGCGAGGGCTGGAAGATGGGGGGCGGGCCCATGGGTCCGGAAGGTATGCCCTGCGACGGATAAGGAGTCTGCGAGCTGGAGCCGGGGCCGAACCCGCCGGGCATCCCGAAGCCAGGAGTACTGCTGCTCCCATTCGTCCCGGCCACCATCGTCACCGGCACAAAAGGATTCGCCATCCCGCCACCCGGCGTCGCCCCGCTGAGCCGCTCCAGCTCCGCCCGCGCCCGGGCCGCGTTCCAGCGGGTCGCCGGGTCCTTCGTCAGCAGACCGCTGATCAGCGGCGCCAGCGCGGGAACCCGCGTGACCGGCGCCGTCTCCTCGAACAGGATCGCCGTCAGTACGCCGACAGCCGTGTCGCGCAGGAAGGGCGAGCGGCCCTCGGTGGCGAAGAACAGGGTCGCGCCGAGGGAGAACAGGTCGGAGGCGCCGTCGCTGGCCTCGCCGCGGGCGCGCTCGGGGGCCACGTACTCCGGGGAGCCGATCAGGACGCCGGAGGCGGTCATGGTGAGGTCGGCTTCCTGGACCGCGATGCCGAAGTCGGTGAGCAGGACGCGGCCGTCTGTGGTGAGCAGTACGTTCGCCGGCTTCACATCGCGGTGCAGGATGCCGGCCGCGTGGCTGGCGGTGAGGGCGTCCAGGACGCCGAGGCCGATCTTGGCGACCTGCTCCTGGGGGAGCGGGCCGTGCCGTTCGACGGCCTGCAGGAGGTTCTGGGAGGGGATCAGGTCCATGACGATCCACGGCATGCCCTTGTCGGACACCATGTCGTGCACGGAGACGATGTGCGGGTGGTTGCGCATCCGGGCCGCGTTGCGGGCCTCGCGCTGCGCGCGCTCCAGGCGCTCGGCGCGCTCGGAGTCCGACAGCATCGGCGGCAGCCAGACCTCCTTGACCGCCACGTCGCAGTCCAGCGATTCGTCGTGCGCCCGCCAGACGCGGCCCATGCCGCCGGCGCCGAGCCGTTCGATGAGCCGGTACCGCCCGGCGACCAGGATCCCCTCCGCGCCGTGGCTGTCCTGCCCGTTGTCTTGTTCCCCAGCCACCGCTGGCCCCTCCAGATTCCGACTTTACGCAGACCAGTGTGTCAGCACCGGCCGGAAGCCGCGACCACGTGCCCTACCCTGGACGGGTGTTGATCGCCGCCGCCGTCGTGCCCCACCCTCCGGTCCTTCTGCCCGAGGTCGCGCAGGGTTTCGCCCCGGACCTCGACACGCTGCGCTCCGCCTGCCAGACAGCTGTCGGCCGCCTGTACGCGGCCGGAGCCGACGAAGTGCTGATTGTAGGGGCAGGACCTGAGCAGGGTGGCGCGGTCCTCGCCCAGGGAAGTTTTCGCGCGTACGGAGTGGACCTGGACGTCGACGGCCGGTGGGGTCCGGTCGCCGGGAACGCGGTGCCGATGACGTTGCCGTTCCTGGTCGCCGCCTGGCTGCTGCGCGACCGGCCGGCCGAGCCGGTGCGGCGCGCGGTGATGGTGGACGAGCGCGGCGGGGCGGCGGTACCCGCGGTGCCGGCGATCGGCGGCGCGCGCCAGGCGATGCTGGTCCTCGGCGACGGCAGCGCCTCCCGCACTCCGCAGGCCCCCGGACACTTCGACGAACGCGCCGAACCCTATGACGCGCTGGTGGCGCGGGCTCTGGCGACCGCGGACACCAAGGCGCTCGCCGGCCTGGATCCCGAGCTGTCCCGCGAGCTGCACGTCGCGGGCCTTCCCGCCTGGCGGGTCCTGGCCGACGCGGCAGCCGCCTCAGGCGTCGAATACGACGCCGACCTGCTCTACGACCAGGCGCCCTACGGGGTCGGCTACTTCGTCGCCACCTGGCTCGCCCGATAACTCGCCCGATAGTCGGTAATCGGTAATCGGTAATCGGTAATCGGCGGGATACCGCACCCCGTATATACGGACACGGCATCAGGTCACCGCATCAGGCACGCCATCAGCCACCGCATCAGAACACGGCAACGGCCGCGGCCGCCGTTCCCGGCCGCCGCGGCCGTGTTGCGTCCCCCTTCCGACGGCGCCTTCCGCTGAACCGGCGCCGCAGGTTTGTCAGCCCAGCTTGTCCTTCGCCTGCTGGACCCCGGAGTCGATCTTCTCGTCGAAACGGTTCCCGGTCGCGCCCTCGGCCATCTCCCCGGCCTTGTCCGCGCCCTTGGCGACGTTGTCCTTGATGCTCTGCGTCATCCCGCCGGACTCGCTCGGGGCCGGGGCCCCGTCGTCGCCGACGCCGGGAGCCGCCTCGCCGGTGGCCGACACGGGCGCGCCTTCGGAGACCATGGTGGACGCCTCATCCTCGGTGGCGGCCTCGGGGTCGGCCGGGGCCGGGGCGGAGGGACCGTCCGCGTCGTCCTTCTTCTTGTCCATCATGTCCGAGACCTTGTCCGCGGCCTCGTTCATCTTGGTCTTGAAAACGTCGAAGATGCCCATGCCGTCTCCGTTTCCTTCCGTGAAGGGGGACCTTCCCCCAAGTGGATCACGGCATCCGTCACCTGTCGAGCCGAGGTGACTACACACTGTGATGGCTCGGGGATGGGAGAATCGCCGGGTGAGCGCAGCAGGGTTGCCCGTATGAACACAGCCGATGTCCCGGTGATCGCCGTCGTCGGCCCGACCGCCTCCGGCAAGTCCGACCTCGGGGTCGCGGTGGCCCGGGCGCTGCACGGCGAGGTGGTCAACGCCGACTCGATGCAGCTGTACCAGGGCATGGACGTGGGCACCGCGAAGCTGACCGCCGCCGAGCGCGGCGGCGTGCCGCACCACCTGCTCGACATCTGGCCGGTGACCCGCACCGCCAACGTCGCGGAGTACCAGACGCTGTCCCGGGTCGAGGCGGACCGGCTGATCGCGCGCGGCCGGCCGCCGGTGTTCGTCGGCGGGTCCGGGCTGTACGTGCGCGGCGCCCTGGACGAGTTCGAGTTCCCCGGCACCGACGGCCTGATCCGCGAGCGGCTGGAGGCCGAACTCGCCGAGGCCGGTCCGAACGCCCTGCACCAGCGGCTGGCCGAGCACGACCCGCAGGCCGCCGCGACGATCCTGCCGTCCAACGGGCGCCGGATCGTGCGCGCGCTGGAGGTCATCGAGCTGACCGGCGGCCGTTTCACCGCGACCCTGCCGGAGCACACCGACCACTACCCGCGCACCGTGCACCTCGGCCTGGACATCGACCGCCCCGCCCTCGACGAGCGCATCGCGCTGCGCGTGGACCGCATGTGGGACGCCGGCTTCGTCCAGGAAGTGCGCGACCTCGAGCCCCGGGGGCTGCGCGACGGCCTCACCGCCAGCCGCGCCCTCGGCTACGCGCAGGTCCTGCGCTTCCTGGCCGGGGAGTGGACCGAGGAGCAGGCGAAGGAGGAGACGGTGCGCGCCACCAAGCGGTTCGCGCGGCGCCAGGACTCCTGGTTCCGGCGGGACCCGCGCGTGCACTGGTTGCGATACGACCGGTCCGACCTGGTGGAGGCGGCGCTCGATAGGATCGGGGCATGATCCTCGACGGCCTGCCGGCCCGCACCACGCTGACCAAGGGGCACGGCACCGAGAACGACTTCGTCATCGTCCCGGACCCGGACGGCAAGCTGGAGATCACGCCCGCGCAGGTCGCCGCCTTGTGCGACCGCCGGGCCGGGATCGGCGCCGACGGGGTGCTGCGCGTGGTGCGCACCGCCGAAGTCCCCGGCTACGAGGACCAGGCGGCGGAGGCGGAGTTCTTCATGGACTACCGCAACGCCGACGGCAGCGTGGCCGAGATGTGCGGGAACGGAGTCCGTGTCTTCGCGCTGTTCGTCACCGCGCGCGGCCTCGTCAAGGGCGGCGCCGTCGGCGAGCCGGTGGAGTTCGCCGTCGGCACGCGCGGCGGGATCAAGCGCGTCAAGCTGACGGCCACCGGCGAGCACACCGCCGATGTGACCGTCGACATGGGCGTCCCGCTGTTCCCCGCCGAGCGCGGCGCGGTCACGGTCGATGTCAAGGGGACTCCCCAAGCCGCCGTGGACGTCGACATGGGGAATCCGCACGCTGTCGTGTTCGTGGACTCCACCGACGACGCCGGCCCCCTCCACGAGATGCCCGCGGTCTGGCCGGAAGGCGTCTACGCCGAGGGCGTCAACGTCGAGTTCGCCGCCGACCTCGCCCCGCGCCACCTCGCCATGCGCGTCTACGAACGCGGAGTCGGCGAGACCCGTTCCTGCGGGACCGGCGCCTGCGCGGTGATGATCGCCGCCGCGCGCCGCGACTCCGCGGAGCCCGGCACGCAGTACACCGTGGACGTCCCCGGCGGACGGCTGCGCTTCGTCGAGCGCGCCGACGGCCACCTGGAGATGACCGGTCCGGCGGCGCTCATTTTCGACATCATCATCTCGGCTGCCGAAGTTTCAGTAAGCCCCAGTGAACCGGTGACGGAGTCCCGCTGACATGTCGAACACCGCTCCGTACGACGCCCTGCTCCTGGTGTCCTTCGGCGGCCCCGAAGGCCCCGAGGACGTGGTGCCCTTCCTGGAGAACGTGACCCGCGGCCGAGGCATCCCGCCGGAACGGCTCAAAGAGGTCGGTGCGCACTACTTCGAGTTCGGCGGCGTCAGCCCGATCAACGAGCAGTGCCGCGACCTCATCGCCGCGCTGCGCCAGGACTTCGCGGACACCGGCCTGAAGCTGCCGGTCTACTGGGGCAACCGGAACTGGAACCCCTTCCTGGCCGACACCCTGGCCGAGATGGAGGCCGACGGAGTCCGGCGCGCGCTGGCGGTCTTCACCAGTGCCTACTCCTCATACTCCGGCTGCCGGCAGTACCGCGAGGATCTGGCGCGCGCCCTGGAGCAGTCCGGCACCTCGATCCAGTTCGACAAGATCCGGCCGTATTTCAACGATCCCGGGTTCGTCGAGCCGATGGCCGACACCGTCGCGGCCGCGGTCGCCGGGCTGCCGGAGAGCGCGCGCACGGCGCCGCGTCTGGTCTTCGTCACGCATTCCCTGCCGCGCACCTACGCCGAGACCTCCGGTCCCATCGGCGGCGCGTACGTCGCGCAGCACCTGGAGGTGGCGCGTCTGGTGGCCGAGGGCGTGAGCCGGCGCACCGGCCTGGTGCTGCCGCACGAACTCGTCTTCTGCTCGCGCAGCGGCCCGCCGCAGATGCCGTGGCTGGAGCCGGACGTCAACGACCACCTGCGCGACATCAAGGAGCAGGGCGCGACCGGCGCGGTGCTGGCCCCGATCGGCTTCGTGTCCGACCACATGGAGGTCATCTACGACCTGGACACCCAGGCCGCCGAGACCGCGCAGGAGATCGGCCTGCCGATGGCGCGCGCCGCCACGGTCGGGACCGATCCGCGGTTCGTGGGCGCCTTGCGGCGTCTGGTCCTGGAGCGCGCGGCGGTGGCGCGCGGGGACAGCGAGGGCGGCTCGCTGTCCACCGTCGTCGGCCGGCTGCGCGCGTTCCCGGATGTGTGTCCCCTCAACTGTTGTCCCAATCCTCGCGCGCCGTTGCCCGCGGTCGCGGGGGAGGACTAGGAAGGCTTCCCATGTCTGAGAACGTCGATCCCAAGAACGTCGATCCCAAGGACCTGCTGGAACTGGCGGTGCGGCTGGCCGCCAAGGCGGGACGGATCCTGGTCCAGGAACGTCCGCGCGATCTCGGTGTGGCCGACACCAAGTCCAGCCCCACCGACATCGTGACCGTCATGGACCAGCGGTCGGAGAAGTTCATCGTCGAGGGCATCCTGGCCGAGCGGCCCGACGACGCCATCCTCGGCGAGGAGGGTTCGGACCGCGAGGGCACCTCCGGGGTGCGCTGGGTGATCGATCCCATCGACGGAACCGTCAACTACCTCTACGAGATCCCGCTGTGGGGCGTCTCCATCGGCGTGGAGATCGACGGCGAGACGGTGGCCGGCGTGGTCGAGATCCCGATGCTGCGCGAGACCTTCACCGCCTTGCGCGGCCATGGCGCCTACCGCGACGGGGAACCGATCAGTGCGTACAGCGCGCAGTCGGAGGGCAAGCCGGTCCCGCTGGAACGTGCACTCGTGGCCACCGGTTTCGGCTACGCGGCCCAGCGGCGCGCGGTGCAGGGGGCGATCGTCGCCGATCTGCTGCCGCTGGTGCGGGACATCCGGCGCGGCGGTTCGGCGGCGCTGGACCTGTGCTCGGTGGCGTGCGGGCGCGTGGACGCCTACTACGAGCGCGGCGCGAAGCCCTGGGACCTGTCCGCCGGCGCGCTCATCGCGCAGGAGGCCGGCGCCAAGGTGGGCGGCCTATATGGAGCGGCCGCCTCCGACGAGATGACGGTGGCGGCCGCTGACGGTCTGTTCGAGGCGCTGTGCGGTTTTCTCGAGGGACGGGACGCGGCGCGGGACTCCTGAGGGGTTTCTGGCGAGTCCGGCGCCTTCCTGCCGGGTTTCGGTCAGGCAGCGCGGGGGAGGTCGTCGCGGACCTCCACATGGTGGTTCGCGGCGATCCGGAGCAGGTTGTCCAGCTCCGCCTGTTCCACCTGGACCGCGTACACATCCTCGGCGATCATCGCACCTTGCAGGCGGGACTTCGTCTCGCGGATACGCTGGGTCAGGCCGGTGACGAATTCGAGCATGGTTTCTCTCCTGCGGGGTGACGCTAGGGGGCTTCGTGCCTTCTGCCCGGCATCTTTGCCGGGGAAACTTTGGATCACCTGAGAAAACCCTGTGATCATGAGACGTTTGTCACTTACCCGGTGTTTACGCGATGACCAGGCATGATGGCCGGAGCCGTCGATTGTCCGTTGTACTGAGGAGAGCGTGCTGTGCGGGTGCTGGTCGTTGAGGACGAGCAGGTTCTGGCCGACGCTGTGGCCACCGGACTGCGCCGGGATTCGATGGCGGTCGATGTCGTCTACGACGGGGACGCCGCGCTGGAACGCATAGGCGTCAACGACTATGACGTCGTCGTGCTGGACCGCGACCTGCCTCTGGTGCACGGCGACGACGTCTGCCGCCACATCGTGCACAGCGGTCTGTCCACCCGGGTCCTGATGCTGACGGCGGCCGGCGACGTCGCGGACCGCGTGGAGGGTCTCACCCTCGGCGCGGACGACTATCTCGCCAAGCCTTTCGCGTTCCCGGAACTGATCGCGCGGATCCGCGCTCTGGGCCGCCGCGCGGTCCCGGCGCTGCCGCCGGTGCTGGAGCGCGCGGGGATCCGCGTGGACCCGAGTCGGCGCGAGGTGGTGCGGGACGGACGCATGGTGCCGTTGTCGCCCAAGGAATTCGCGGTGCTGGAGGTGCTCATGCGTGCCGACGGTGCGGCTGTGAGTTCTGAGCAGTTGCTGGAGAAGGCGTGGGACGAGAACGCCGACCCGTTCACCAATGTGGTGCGGGTCACGGTGATGACGCTGCGCCGCAAGCTGGGCGAGCCGCCGGTCGTGGTGACCGTCCCGGGCGCCGGATATCGGATTCCCTGATGCAGGACGTCGAGGGTATACAAGGCCTGATGGCGGGTAACTCGGGAGCGGTCGACAGCACCTACGGCGGCGAGGTCGGGGCGACGCCGGCGCCCGTGCACGGCGGACGGCGCGGGCTCACCATCCGGCTGCGGATGACCATCGCGTACGGCGCGGCGGTGTTCCTCACCGGAGCGGTGCTGATCATCACGGCCTACTTCCTGTTCCGGTGGCGCTTGTCCCACCCGAACAAGGACCTGGCCCCACCGCCGGGCTGCCCGGTGCTCAAACCCAGGGACGCCCCGGGGCAGGCGGCCTACTGCGATTCGGTGCGGAACAACCAGGTTCTCAGCCAGATCGACAAGCCCCTGATCATCGTGCTGCTGGTCTCCGCCGTGGTGGCGGTGCTGATCGGCTATTTCCTGGCCGGCCGCTTCCTGCACCCGATCAACCAGATCACGCGCACCGCCCGCCGGGTCGCCAGCCGTCCGGACCGCGCCCTGCACGCCCGCATCGACATGGAGGGCCCGGCCGGCGACGAGCTGGTCACCCTGGCCCAGACCTTCGACGGCATGCTGGACCGGCTCGACCACGCCTTCGAGGGCCAGCGCCGGTTCGTGGGCAACGCCTCGCACGAGCTGCGCACCCCGCTGGCGATCAACCGCACGCTGCTCGAAGTGACGCTGATGGATCCGGAGGCCGACGACCAGACCCGGCAGCTGTGCCGCACCCTGCTGGCCACCAACGAGCGCAGCGAGCGCATGATCGAGGGCCTGCTGCTGCTGGCGAAGGCGGACAACGAGCCGACCAACCGCGAGGACATCGACCTCGCGGAGGTCGCCTACCGCTCGGTGACGCAGTGCGAGCTGGAGGCCGCCGACCGGCAGGTCGCGATCCGGACCTCGCTGCAATCGGTGAACGTCTCCGGCGACGGCATCCTCATCGAGCGCATAGCGATGAACCTGATCCAGAACGCGCTGCGCCACAACATCGGCGCCGGCGGCTGGGTCGACGTGCTCAGCTACGACCGCTCCCACGACACGCCCGGCCACGGCCTGCTGGTGGTCGCCAACACCGGCCGGGAGGTCCCGCCGTACGCGGTGGAGACGCTGTTCGAGCCGTTCAAGCGCGGCACCCAGCCCTCCGGCGCCTCCGCGGCGCGCGATCCGAAGGACAAGGGCGTCGGCCTGGGGCTGTCGATCGTGCGCTCCGTGGTGCGCGCGCACGGCGGCCGGGTCGCCGCCGAGCCGCGGCCCGGGGGCGGGCTCATCGTGCGGGTGTGGCTGCCGGTCGGGGTGTGAGAGCGGCGCCCTAGCGGGGATCCGCGTTCTGATTCCCGACCAGACTCTCGAGCGCCTCGACCCGGCGACGCAGATCGTCGATCTCCTGGTGGACGTGCGGCGGAACCCGGCCGGGCCGTGCAGTTCTCGAACCGCCGGACAGCGCTTCTTGGCCGGGCGGATAGGCGAGGCCCATACGTACGGCCAGCGATCTGAGGATGGAACGCGAAGGGGCGCCTTGAGTCACGTGTCGAACGGTAGCGGTGTGTGGCTGCCGGTGGGGCGTGACTGTCGGCACTAAGATCGAACCATGATTGTCGCGTTCTCAGTGACCCCCATCGGTGTCGGCGAAGGTGTCAGCGAGTATGTCGCCGACGCGGTGCGCGTCGTGCGCGAAAGCGGCCTGCCCAATTCCACCGACGCGATGTTCACCAGCATCGAGGGGGAGTGGGACGAGGTGATGGCGGTGGTGAAGGCGGCCGTGGACGCCGTGGCCGCGAAGGCGCCGCGGGTCAGCGTGGTGTTGAAGGCGGACATCCGCGCGGGTGTCACCGACGGGCTCACCGCGAAGGTGGCCGCGGTCGAGGAGAAGCTCGCCGGCGAGTGACCGTCCGGCGAGTGACCGGCGAGTGACCGTCCGACTGTCGCTCACTCCGTGAGGAGTTCGGCCATCGCCGAGCGCAGTTGCCGCCACGGGAACTGCTGAACATCCTCGTCCGGCTGGATGAAACGGACGCCGCTCTCGAAGAGCAGCTGCGCGTGCCCCTCGAACGCCGGGTGCCGCTGGAGCTCGTCCTTGGCCCACACCGATGCCGCGATCGGCAGGCCGGCGCCCAGATACTCGTTGAGGATGCCCAGGATCAGGGTGTCGGAGATGCCCAGGGCCCACTTGTTGAGGGTGTTGAACGTCGCGGGGGCGACCATGATCGCGTCCGGGGACGGCAGGACGTCCGGTTCGCCGGGCAGGCGCGGCTCCACGCGCACCGGGTAACCCGTCGCGATCGACACGGCGGCGCTGTCCAGGAAACGCGCTCCGGGCGGTGAGCAGAGGACGCACACGGTCCAGCCGTCGGCCTGCAGACCCGGTACCGCCTCGGGGTGGGACAGCAGTTCAGCGGCCGGCGGGGCGCCGCAGGCGATGAGGTAGAGCACTGGCACAGGGAACCTCCCGGCTGGTCGGGGACATTTTGCCGTCCTGGCCCGAACGCCACCGCGCCGGGGCGGACCATGAGACTCGCAATCGGGATGTTCCTCATTGACCCACTTGTGAGGGCTTGGCATGGTCACCTACGAGCAGGAGCCCGACGGCGGGCGCATCCGCCGTCTGCGCAGACGCGCCGGCCTCACGCAGGCCGAGTTCGGACAACTGATGGGCCGCTCCCAGGGCTGGGTGTCGGGCATCGAGAACGGGGACCTGGAGCTCGATTCGGTGACGCTGATCGTACGCGCCGCGAGCGTCCTGAAGGTCTACCCCAACGAAATCACCGGACGTCCCTACGATCCGGGCACCCCGGCCGAGGACCGCGGCCACCGTGCCATCCCCGCCATCCGGCGCGTGGTCTCCCGGCACGACCTCCCGCCGGACTGGCCGGTGGAACCGCGGTCGCGCCGGGAACTGGAGACCGCCGTGGAGCGCCTGGCGATCCTGCGGATGGCCGCGCGCTACGCCGATCTCGGCGAAGCCGCGCCGAACCTCATCCGGGAGATCCACGCGGCGGCGTACCTGGCGAGCCCGGGCGAGGAGTCGGAACGGATGCACGGCCTGCTCGCGCGCGCCTATAAGGAAGCTGACACCGTCGCCCACGAACTCGGCTACGACGACCTGTCCACCCTCACCACGGAACGCTTCCGCGCCGCCGCGGACCGCGCCGGGGACCCCTGCCTGTCGGTGGTCTTCGACTACCTCCGTGTCCGCGACTTATGGGCCGCGGACTTGTGGCCCGACGCGCTGGACCTGATCGACGGCGCCATCGGCGTCGTGGGCGAGCCGCGGGAGAAGCCGCAGGCGTCGGTATGGGGCTCGCTCCAACTGCGCGCGGCGATCACCGCGGCGCTGTCGTCCAAGGAGGACGAGGCCTGGGAGCGGATCAGCCTGGCCGCCGCGACCGCGCACCGCCTCGGCGAGGGGTACGACCCGTACAAGCTCGCCTTCTGCCCGGCGAACGTCGACATCCACAAGCTCGCCGTGGCCGTGGAGATCCGCGACGGGGCGCGCGCCGTCGCGCTGGCGTCCCAGATCAAGCTCCCGCCGAGTTTCCCGGCCTCCCGGCGCGGCCGCTTCCACCTGGACGCGGCGCGCGGCTGGATCTACTACGGCGGCTACGACCAGGCGCTGGACGAGATAGAGCGGGCCGAGCGGATCGCGCCGCTGCTGGTGCGCAACAACCCGGTCGCCAAGGCCGCCGTGCGCTCGCTGCTGAGCCACGAGCGGCGCAGCCAGCGGGAGCGGCTGCGGCGGATGGCGGGGCGGATGCACATCGCCTGAGGCGCAGGAGGCGTACTTAGTGGGGGCATGAAGCGCACTCAGTGAGGCAGGAGGCTCGGAAAATCTGAAGAGACGACAGGGCGGCGTGGGCGGCCTCCAGGCGGCTGGTGCAGGCGTCGGCCACCCGCCGACATGCCCCGTGCCGTGTAAGGGGCTCCAGGGCCTCGCGCAGGGCGCCGCCGCGCCGGCCCCGCCGGGCGTCAGCCGATGCGGCGCAGTTCCTCGCGGTAGCGCTTGCCGTTGGCCACGTAGCGCGCGACCGCGTCGTCGAAGCTGCCCTCGGGGACCGCGTTCTCGCGGATCTTGGCCGGGACGCCGAGCGCCATCGCGCGGGAGGGGACCTCCGTGCCGTTGCTCACGACCGCGTTCGCACCCACCAGGGCCCCTGTGCGCACCACCGCCCGGTGCAGTACCACGGAGCCCGAACCGATCAGGCATCCGTCCTCCACCACACACCCCTCCAGGTGCGCGATGTGACCAACGACACAGTCCGAACCGATCACTGTGGGCAAGGTCTCAGTGGCATGCACTACGGTGCCGTCCTGGATCGACGTTCGGTCGCCCACCGTGATCCGGCCGTAATCGCCGCGCAGGACCGCGCCGGGCCACACCGTACTGCCGGCACCCACGCTGACCTGGCCGATCACTGTCGCGTCCGGGTGGATGTAGGCGTCGGGGTGGATTTCCGGCACTGCGTCACCGATTGCGTAGACGGCCATGGTTGGTCATCCTTCCTTCGTGTGGCTGACGTGATGTCCGGAAAGAAACGGGGCGAGAGGGGACGCTTGGGGCCGGCGATCAGGCACTCGGATCACCTGTTCGGGTCTGTTCCGGGGTGTCGATTGCGTAACGGGTCTTGAAGTACGGCACAATCTGCGCTTCAGCGGGCACAATTGCGCTCCTTTCCGCGTTACTGCGCTGACGGCGAAACGCCGACGGCGCCCGAGCGCAGACGGTAGCGCACCGCTTGTGCCGGCCGCGTCGGGGCGCCACCGCCGTCGCCGCACTGAAAAGCACCAACACGACGACGAAAAGCCGTCAGGGGAGAGGGATCAAGAATGGCTACCGACTACGACACACCGCGCAAGACCGACGACGACCTCAACGAGGACAGCCTGGAGGAGCTCAAGGCCCGGCGGACCGACAAGGCCGCGGGTCTGGCCGACCTGGACGAGGGCGACAACGAGTCGCTCGAGCTGCCCGGTGCCGATCTGTCCAACGAGGAACTCTCGGTGCGCGTGTTGCCACGCCAGGCGGACGAGTTCACGTGCACCAGCTGTTTCCTGGTGCACCACCGCAGCCAGCTGGCGCGCGAGAAGGGCAACGAGATGACCTGCAAGGACTGCGCCTGACCGCGTCGTCGGTAGGTAGTCTCTGCGCCCCTTGGGCCCCGCGTTCGCGGGGCCTTTGCGTTTTGTGGCCGTACCTGGAACAGAATCCGTGCCGGCCCCGGGGCGGGTCAAGGAATGCCGGCGGAAGTTGCTGCGAACGGGCGAGTAACGCCGGTGGGGCAGCGCGCGCCTCAGCGGGCTGAGAGCACCTTGACCAGCTTGTCCGGGCGCCGCGTCGACAGGTACAGGTACGGCGTCGGGTCAGTCGGGTCCGTGATGTCGACCCGTACCGCGGTGCTGACATAGCCCCGCAGCAACATGAACGCGCGCGCGTCGGCCTCCGTGGTCCGCAGGCGGCGCGCGGCCTCGGCGTCCAGGGCGGTGGCTGCCCCGAGCGCCGACAGGGGGAGGCGGGCCGGACCGGCTTCCAGGTACCCGTCTTGGACGCGGACCCCGACGCGTCCGTAGGCGACCACGAGGGCCCCGCACAGGGCCGCGGTGACGAGGAACGCCACGAGGGCGGCGACCGGGCTCACGCGCAGAAAGATGAGCCCGCCCATCACGCCGGCCATCGCGGTGACGGCCCACCAGCCGGCCGGCGCGGTGAGGCGTTCGTCGTATGTGCTGTCCTTGCCTGCCATGCCGACAATCTCCCACATCCTCCTAGGGGGCCCGCAGCGGTCCCCTCTCGTAGGACGCATCCGTCGGACGCCTAGCGGTCCATGGCCGCTCCCTCCCTTCCGGCGCCGGCCGAGTCCCACCCGGGAATCTCGGTGATGGTGTCGGGCTCCACGTCCCACTCGCGCCCCCCGCCGGGCGGGCGGAGCCACGCCCTCGCCCGGGTGTACGCCATCAGCCGGCCGATCCGGCCGCTGGCGTCGCGGACGAGTGCGCCGACTTGGGGAAGACCGTCCGTTTCAGGGCTCTTCATGGACTTCATACCCAGGAAGGTAGGACGCGGTCGCGACGTGGATATCAGTGGCGGTGATACGAGACACATACAAAGCGTGTCCTTTGGCCCCCCGTTCGGGTGTGAGGCGGGCCACGCCCCGTCAGATGCGCCTGGGGCTTGCCGGTAGATTCCTCATCGTGAGACCTGCCTCTACGACTCCGCCGGCCGATGCCGTGATGCCGGACAAGCACCCGAACGCCCCCGGGCCCGGGACGAAGCTCGGTTCGCACTACTCGCGCTGCTTCGGCTGCGGCGACGACGCGCTGGGCGGCCTGCGGGTGTCCTCGACGGTCGGCGAGGGGCTGAGCGTCACCACCGAGTTCACCGTCACCGACAACCACCAGGGCGCTCCCGGCCTGGCCCACGGCGGCCTGCTCGCCCTGGCCTTCGACGAGGCGCTGGGCGCCGTGAACTGGCTGATCGGCGCGATCGCCGTCACCGGCCGCCTGGAGACCGACTACCTGCTGCCGGTCCCGGTCGGCACCACGCTGCACATCACGGCGCAGTGCGACGGCATCTCCGGCCGCAAGATCTACACCTCCGCGGTGGGCCGCCTGGACGGTCCCGAGGGCGAGGTCGCGGTCCGGGCGACCGCGATCTTCATCCAGGTGGGCGTCGACCACTTCCTGGAGAACGGGCGCCTGGAGGACGTGCAGGAAGCGATGCACGACCCCGAGCAGCTCCGGGCGGCGCGCGCCTTCGAGGTCAACCCGTAGTGTCCGGCGTCGACGTCCTCATCCGGCGGCTCGACGAGACCCTTCCGCTCCCGTCATACGCCCATCCGGGGGATGCCGGGGCTGATCTGCTGACGACCGTGGACGCCACCCTGGCCCCGGGCGAGCGGACCGTGCTGCCCACCGGCGTGGCCATCGCGCTGCCGGACGGCTACGCGGCTTTCGTGCACCCGCGCTCGGGTCTGGCCGCGCGCTGCGGGGTCGCGCTGGTCAACGCGCCGGGCACGATCGACGCCGGGTACCGCGGCGAGATCAAAGTCATCCTGGTCAACCTGGACCCGGTGCACCCGGTGACGCTCAAGCGGGGCGACCGGGTCGCGCAGCTTGTAGTACAAAGGGTCGAGAGGGCGGTCTTCCACGAGGTCGCCGAGCTCCCGGGTTCACACCGCGGTGACGGCGGTTTCGGTTCGACCGGGACGGCTGCGGGAACACCCGCTTAGGTTCTGTGCGTTTCCCTGAGAGAGGCCGAGTGGCGGTACTCTCACCGAGGTCTCGCGTGACGACCGTGCACCAACCCGGCCCGCGCGGGCCGGGGTAGAACCGTGTCCGTCGGCGTGGCCAACCGGCCTTGGCGGCCGGGGCGGGTAGCGCCCCGTGGAGCAGAGCGCTGCGTCGTAAGGACGCAGAGATAGAGAGAGTGGGAAGCCGTGGTTTTCCGACGCGGACAGAAGGGCGACTCGGACCGGCGCGACCGGGTGAGCGAGGCCGACGCCTACGGCGACCTGAGTGAGATCAAGGACGAGGAGCGCAAGATCAGCCTCGCCGACGTCTCGCGGGCCGCGGGTCCCTGGGACTTCAACGAGGTCGAGGACCCCAAGGCCGGACGCGTCGACCTCGGCGCGCTCCTGGTGCCGGCCGTGGAGGGCATGGAACTGCGGCTGGAGATGGCCGACGCCGAGCAGGTCATCGCGGCCACCGTGGTGGCCCGCCAGTCGGCGGTGCAGCTGCAGGCCTTCGCCGCGCCCCGCAGCGAGGGCATCTGGGCCGAGGTCCGCGCCGAGATCGCCCTGGAGATCTCCAAGCAGGGCGGCACGGTCGACGAGCGCGAGGGGCCCTTCGGCATCGAGCTGCGCGCCCAGGTGCCGGTGCAGGCGCCGGACGGCAGCCGCGGCATCCAGCTGGTCCGCTTCATCGGCGTGGACGGCCCGCGGTGGTTCCTGCGCGGCGTGGTGTCCGGGCAGGGCGCGGTGCAGCCCAAGGAGGCCCTGGACATAGAGCACGTGTTCCGCGACACGGTGGTCAGCCGCGGCAATTCCCCGATGGCCCCGCGCGACCCGATCCCGCTGCGGATGCCCGCCGAGGCGCAGCAGGCCATGCAGCAGCAGGCCGAGCCGGACGACGAGGGCGGCCAGTACGCGCAGGGCGACCTGAACCCGTTCGAGCGCGGGCCCGAGATCACTGAGCGGCGCTGAGCTCACCGAGCGCCAGTGGACCCGCCGCGGTCCCCGCAGCCTGTGAGGGCTGGGTAATCCGCGCCAAGGAGTGACTAGTGGGCCGAGCAGTCCTGTTTGGGACAGCTCGGCCCGCTACAGTTCGCAGTATGTCCTTGGAAAGCGGCCAGCGCGCCGAACCGATGAGCCGGAGCCGGCACGCGGCGCCGGGCACCGAGGCCGGCGGCGAGCGGGCCGTGTTCGGTGCCGACCCGGAGGCCCTCGCTCAGGCCGAGCGCGACGCGCAGGCCAAGCAGGTCGAGACCAAGGCCTACGAGGACGCCGTCAAGAAGGCGTTCGGCGGCAAGATGGGCATGGCCGACGCGGGCCTGCCGTCGATCTGCTTCCTGATCGTCTACACCGCGACCAACAACCTCAACCCGGCTGTGATCGGCTCGGTGGCGGTCGCGGTGGTCATGTTCGTCATCCGGCTGCTGCGCAAGGAGACGCTCCAGCACGCGCTGTCCGGCCTGTTCGGCGTCGTGGTCTGCGCGGCGTTCGCGAAGTTCTCCGGCCACGCGCAGAACTACTACCTGCCGGGCATCCTGATCAACCTCGGCTCCTTCCTGCTGTTCGCCATCTCCGCGGCGGTCCGCTGGCCGGTCGCGGGCCTGATGATCGGCCCGATCACCGGCGAGATGACCACCTGGCGCCAGGTCCCCGGCCGGCTGCGGGCCTTCACCAAGGCCACCTGGCTGCTGGCCGGCCTGTTCGCGGTGAAGCTGGCGGTGCAGGTGCCGCTGTACCTGACGCACCACACGACCGCGCTCGGCGTGGCCAGGCTCGCGCTGGGCTACCCGCCCTACCTCGCCTGCCTGTACGTCGCGTGGCAGTGGATCAAGAACGCGCCGCCGCCGGTCATGCCGGTCACCGAGGATGACGGGGACGCGGACGCCGACGTCACCGCGAACTCCGGCGCCAACTCAGGCACCAACTCCGGTGCCAACGCGGCGGAGACCGCCTAAGCGCGCATCCCCTCGACGACGATCGCGGCGATCTGCGTCCCGATCGTGTCGGAATCCACCTGCTCCGGGTCGCGCGCCATGCGCAGAGCGGCCGACAGCGCGCCGAACAGCGCGGCGCTAAGCACGTCCGGGGCCACGTCCCCGCGCAGCTCTCCGCCGGCCTGGCCGTCGGCGATCAGCGCGTCGACGCCGGCGACGAGCTCGCCGACGTCCCGCGTGTGCGGGTTCTGCACCACGATCGGGTAGTCGGCGCCGATCCGGGCCAGTTCGCGGATCAGGCGGGCCAGGGCCGCGGCCGCGCCGTCGCCCGCGGCCCGCGCGTGGCCCAGCGCCGCGGCGAAGTCCCTGGCCGCCTCCTGGCCGATCGCCTCGACCAGGGCCTCCTTGGTCGGGTGGCAGTGGTAGACGGCTGGGCGGCCCACCTTCGCCTCGTCGGCGATCTCCTGCATGCTCGCCGCCGGGTCGTCGGCCAGGACCCGGGCCGCGGCCAGCAGGATCCGCCGGTGCGCGGTCCCGGATTGATGCGTTTCCATGTCATTTGCCACCGTACGCGCATGCGAAAGGCCCGCAGGAAACTCCTGCGGGCCTTTACATGTACATCCGTATAGCGTTCGCGCTCAGCTCTCGATGGGAGCCGGGGACAGCAGCTCCTCCAGCTCCTCCTCGCGGTCCACGTGGGCCACGAACAGCAGCTCGTCCAGGGCCGCCAGCGGCTCCTCCGGGGTCGGGATCAGCACCCGGCCGCCGCGGATGATCGTCACCAGCGCGGTGTCCTCCGGCCAGTCGACCTCGCCGACGGTGATGCCCACCAGGGAGGTGTCCTTCGGCAGGGTCAGCTCGACCAGGTTGGCGTCGCCCTGGCTGAAGCGCAGCAGGCGGACCAGGTCGCCGACCGAGACGGCCTCCTCGACCAGGGCCGAGAGCAGGCGCGGGGTGGAGACGGCGACGTCCACGCCCCACTTCTCGTCGAACATCCACTCGTTCTTCGGGTGGTTGATGCGGGCCACCACGCGGGGCACCCCGTACTCGGTCTTGGCCAGCAGCGACACGACCAGGTTGGCCTTGTCGTCGCCGGTGGCCGCGACCACCACGTTGCAACGCTGCAGGGCCGCCTCGTCCAGCGAGGAGATCTCGCAGGCGTCGGCCAGCAGCCACTCGGCCGTCGGCAGGCCCTCCACGGCGATCCGCGACGGGTCGCGGTCGATCAGCAGGACCTCGTGGCCGTTCTCCAGCAGTTCCTTGGCGATGGAGTTGCCGACGTTGCCGGCTCCGGCGATTGCGACTCGCATCAGGCGCCCGGTCCCTTCGCGAAAGAAGCCTCGACCCGGGCGATGTCCGCCGGGTTCACCATGACCTGGACCAGGTCGCCGTCCTGCAGGACGGTGTCGGAGGCGGGCAGCACGCCCTCCCCCAGCCGGGTCAGGTAGGCGACGCGCTGGCCGGTGGCCTCCTCCAGCTTGGCCACCCGGTGGCCCATCCAGGCCGGGGCGGTGTGCACCTCGACCAGGGCCACCTGGCCGCTGGGGTCGCGCCACAGCTCGGTGGAGCCGGTCGGGAGCAGGCGCCGCAGCATCTGGTCGGCGGTCCACCGCACGGTGGCCACCGTCGGGATGCCCAGGCGCTGGTATATCTCCGCGCGGCGCGGGTCGTAGATGCGGGCGCAGACGTTCTCCACACCGAAGTTCTCGCGGGCCACCCGCGCGGCGATGATGTTGGAGTTGTCGCCGCTGGACACCGCGGCGAAAGCGCCGGCGTCGCCGATCCCCGCCTCGGCGAGGGTGTCGCGGTCGAATCCGGCCCCGGTGACGCGGCGGCCGGCGAAGTGCGGGCTGAGCCTGCGGAAGGCCCCGGGGTCCTGATCGATGACCGCGACCGTGTGGCCGAGATCCTCCAGGCTGTGCGCCAGGGTGGAGCCCACCCGGCCACACCCCATGATGACGACGTGCACGTTCGACCCTCTCGGGAGACTTAGGACGACGGACTTTCGATGTTCGTAATCTCGACGGTACTACGGGGCGTGAGCCCCTGTTTCCGTGCCCGGCGGTGGGCGGACTCGACTACCCCTAGGCTTGCGATGTGAAACGAGCTGCCGACCGTCCCCGCCCCGCCGAAGCCGCCACCGCCGACCGCCGCCCGCCGGCGCCGGAGCGCGATTCCGGAGACATGGTCGGCACCCGGATCGAGGTCGAGGTCGGCCCGCCCGGACACGGCGGTTTCTGCGTCGCGCGGCACGAGGGGCGCGCGGTGTTCGTGCGGCACGCGCTGCCGGGGGAGCGGGTCGTCGCGGAGGTGACGGAGGGCAGCGCCAAGGACTCGTTCTGGCGTGCCGACGCGGTGGAGGTCCTCGAGGCCTCCGAGGACCGCGTGGAGCCCCCTTGCGAGTACGCCGGGCCCGGCCGGTGCGGCGGCTGCGACTGGCAGCACGCGGCCTACGAGGCGCAGCTCCGGATCAAGGGCGAGGTCGTCGCCGAGCAGCTGCGGCGGCTGGCGAAGGTGGACCGCGAGGTGGTCGTCGAGGAGGTCGCCTCGCCGTTCGGCTGGCGGACACGGGTGCAGTTCGCGGTGGATCCCGACGGGAAGCTGGGGTTCCGGAAGCACCGTTCCCACGAAGTGGTCCCCGTTGAGGAATGCGCCATCGCCTCCTCCGGGGTCGACGAGGTCGGCGCCCTCCAGCGGAACTGGCCGCGGGTGGACATGGTCGAGGTGATCGCCGCGACCGGCTCCACGGACCGCGCGCTGGTCGTCACGCCGAAGCGCGGGGAGCAGATGCCCTTTGTGGACGCCGACGTAAAGGCGTCCGTTCTGCGGGGCGTCTCCAGGCACACGCATATCTCCGGTGTGCAGCGCATCCATGGGCGTCCTTACGTACGCGAGGTCGCCGAGGGCCGCACCTGGCGGGTCAGCGGCAGCGGCTTCTGGCAGGTGCACCCGGCGGCGCCGGATGTGCTGACCGAGGCGGTCCTGGACTTCCTGAATCCCAAGGAAGGGGACGTGGCGCTCGACCTCTATTGCGGAGTCGGCCTGTTCGCCGCTCCGTTGGCCGAAGGGGTCGGCGAGAGCGGTGCGGTGATGGCCGTGGAGCTGGACCGGCAGGCCGTCCGGGACGCCGCGCACAACCTCGGGTTCGTGGACGACCAGGAGGAGAGCTCCGAGTTCCCGTGGCTGGACCTCGTGGAGGGCTCCGTCGACGAGGTCCTGGCGGACGAGAACTACGTCCCGGACCACGCGGACATCGTCGTGCTCGACCCGCCGCGCGCCGGGGCCGGCCGGGACGTGTGCGACCGCATCGCCGCCCTCAGGCCGCGCGCCGTGGTGTACGTCGCGTGCGACCCGGCGTCGCTGGCGCGGGACGTCGCGTACTTCGCGGAGGCCGGCTATGAGCTGACCGACCTGCGGGCCTTCGACCTGTTCCCGATGACCCGGCATGTGGAATGCGTGGCGCTGCTGCGACCCGCACAGCGATAGCATTTGTCCATCGCGACTGGCGCAGACCGCGTGAAGGCACGTGGAGGTGGAACCGACCACCGGGAAGCGATCGACGTAGCGGGCACCGCGCGCCTGGGTGTCCTTCCGGACGAAGACGCCCGAGGAGGCATCACATGCACTCGCCCGCCATTCCCGAGCTCGCACAGGAAGACCCGCAGATCGCCGGCCTGATCCAGGACGAGGCCCGCCGCCAGTACGAGAAGATCCGCATGATCGCCTCGGAGAACTACGTCTCCGCGGCGGTCCTGGAGGCCTCCGGCACGGTCCTGACCAACAAGTACTCCGAGGGGTACGCCGGCCGCCGCTACTACGAGGGCCAGCAGTTCATCGACCCGATCGAGACGATCGCGATCGACCGCGCCAAGTCGCTGTTCGGCGTGGACCACGCCAACGTGCAGCCCTACTCCGGCTCCCCGGCGAACCTCGCGGTGTACCTGGCGTTCCTGAAGCCCGGCGACACCTTCATGGGCGCGGGCCTGGCCGCCGGCGGCCACCTCACCCACGGCTCCCCGGTGTCGGTGACCGGCAAGTGGTTCAACGCGGTCGCCTACGGCGTCTCCCGCGAGACCGGCATCGTGGACATGAACGAGGTCCGCGACCTGGCCCTCAAGGAGCGCCCGAAGGTCATCTTCTGCGGCGGCACCGCGATCCCGCGCACCATCGACTTCCCGGCCTTCGCCGAGATCGCCAAGGAGATCGGCGCCATCCTGGTCTCCGACATCGCGCACATCGCCGGCCTTGTCGCCGGCGGCGCGCACCCCTCGCCGGTCGGCTACGCGGACGTCATCACCACCACCACGCACAAGACCCTCCGCGGTCCGCGCGGTGCGATGATCATGACCACCGAGGAGTACGCGACCCCGATCGACAAGGCCGTCTTCCCCGGCCTGCAGGGCGGCCCGCACAACCACACCACCGCCGGCATCGCGGTGGCGCTGAAGGAGGCCGCGCAGCCGGAGTTCAAGACCTACGCGGCCACCGTCGTGGCCAACGCCAAGGCCCTGGCCGCCGGCCTCGCCGAGCGCGGCTGGGACCTGGTGTCCGGCGGCACGGACAACCACCTGATCCTGGCCGACCTGACGCCCAAGGGCGTCACCGGCAAGGTGGCGGCCAAGGCGCTGGACGCGGCCGGCATCGAGCTGAACTACAACTCGGTGCCCTTCGACCCCCGCAAGCCGTTCGACCCCTCGGGCATCCGCCTCGGCGCCGCCGCGATCACCACCCGCGGCCTGAAGCCGGAGCAGATGGCGCAGATCGCGCAGTGGATGGACGAGACGGTGCAGGCCGCCGCCAAGGGCGACACCGACCAGTACGAGCGGATCGCCGGGCAGGTGCGCGAGCTGATGGCGCAGTACCCGATGCCGGGTTGGGCGTAGTCGTTCAACGCTAAGGGCGCTCGCACAGTTGTTGCTGTGCGGGCGCCCTTAGCGTTTCCTCTAGCGGGGTCCGCGTCCGCGCGGCTTGAGGCGGATGCCGGGCAGCGGGGGTGCGGGGATGCGCTCTTCGACGGTGTGGCCCGCGATGTCCGGGAAGCGCTCCACGGTGCGCTTCTCCCAGTCGTTGCGGGCCTCCTCGATGTCCTCGTGGCTGCGCCCCACGAAGTTCCACCACATGACGATGTCCTCGCGGAACGGTTCGCCGCCCAGCAGGATCAGGTGCGCGCCGGCGCGGCTGGTGAGGGTCAGTTCACTGCGACCGGTGCCGAGGTAGAGCAGGGGGCCGGGCGGGACGTCTGTTCCGGCGGCTGTCAGGTCGCCGTCGATGACCATCACGGCGTGCTCGTGGTAGTTGGTCAGCGGGATCGTCGCGGCCGCGCCGGGGTTGACGGTGATGTCGGCGCCGACGATCGGGGAGTAGGCGGTCGCCGGGGAGGTGACGCCGCCGAGGGTGCCGAGGAAGACCAGCGCGCGCAGGCCCGGCAGCTCGTAGACCGGCAGGTCCTGGTGCTGCTCGAAGTGCGGCGCGGTGTCCCGGTGCTCGTCGGGCAACGCGGTCCAGAGCTGGAGACCGTGGCTCGCCGCTCCGGTTTCCAATCCGAACTCTGAATGCGCGATCCCGCGCCCGGCGGTCATGATGTTCAGCTGGCGCGGCCGCACGACCACGTCGGAGCCGACGCTGTCGCGGTGCCGGATCTCGCCTTGGAAGGGCCAGGTCACGGTCTGCAGGCCGATGTGCGGGTGCGGGTTGACGTTCATCGGCTCGGCGTGCGGCCCGAAGTGGTCCAGGAAGCACCACGCGCCGACCGTCGGGAGCACGCGCTGCGGCAGGGCGCGCATCACGTGCACGCCGCGTACGCCGCCGAGGGGGACGTCGCGGGCCTCGTGGAGATCGGCGACCGGGCCCGGATCGTCCTTGGCCCGGCAGTCCTGCTCCGCGGGGTTCGCGTCGAGGTTGCTCACGACGCGGGCCACTTCACGTGCTCGTCGTACTCGGGGTGCTTGCGAAGGTAGGCCGAGATGAAGGGGCACACCGGGACGATCTCCTCCCCGCGCGCCACGGTCGCGTCCAGCGCGTGCCGTGCCAGCACCGACCCGAGCCCCTTGCCCTCGAACTCCGGCTCGATCACGGTGTGCACGAAGACCGTGCCCCCGTCGCGGCGCCGGTAGGCGGCGAAGCCCGCTAGGCGGTCGCCGTACCAGAGCTCGAAGCGATCTTCGAGTTCGTTGTCGACGACCTCGGTCTTGGTGGGCTCATCAGTCATGGTGCCGATGCTAACGCCGGGGTCGGGGCGGTGCGCGACGAGCTTGTGGGCCGCGGCGGGGGCGCGGACCGCGGACGGTCGGCTCGGGGCTCAGGCGGTGTCGGGCTCGGTGTCGGGCCCTGTTTCGGACCCGGTGTCGAGCTCAGTCTCAGTGTCGGGCTTGATGCCGGGCTCGGTGTCGGACTCGTCGCCGGACTCCTCGGCGGGCGTCCCGGCGAGCCGCGCCAGCGCCTCGCGCGCGACCGTCGCCGCGTCGACCAGGTGCAGCGCCGGGTCGTCGGCCCGCACCGTCTTGATGCGCCCGCGCCCCGACCACGGGCTCTCGAAGCGCACCGTGACCCGGCCCAGGCCGCTGCCCTGGACCCAGCCGCTGCCGAACTCGTCGTGGGCCACGTCCTGCCCGGGCAGGAAGCGGCGCTCGCTGACCGCCGCCTCGACCGCGCCGCGGGTGCCGGGCGGCAGCGGGCCGAACTGGCGCGGCGAGCGCTCGCCCTCGACGGTGGTGACCGGGGTCGTGATGTCGGCCGGATCCGGTTCGGGCTGTTGGTCCGGAGCCGAAGCCGGAGCCGGAGCCGGAGTCGTGACCGTCCCCCGGGGCATGTCGAAGTCGGTGTCCTCGGCCGCCGGCGGCGCCGCCGGCTCCGAGGCCTGCTCCCACAGCTCCAGGGCGGCCTCGGGGTCCTCGGCGGCGGTGAACAGGTCGAGCTGGGCCCACTCGGCCAGCCCCGACAGGCCCACGCCGAGCAGGCGGATGCCGGGGACCAGCTGGGTGGCGGCGGCCACGGCGCCGGGGAGCATGCGGTGCGTGGCCGCGCGGATCGCGGTCGGGTCGTCGGTGGGGTTGGCGGTGGTCTCGCTGCGGGAGACGGTCGTGAAGTCGTGGCCGCGGACCTTGATGGTGATGGTGCGGCCCGAGCGGCCCGCCTTGCGGATGCGGCTGCCCAGGCGGGTCACCAGGTCGTCCATATGGGCGGTGATGGTGGCGGGGTCCAGCAGATCCTCGGCGTAGGTGTCCTCGACGCTCACCGACTTCATCTCGCGGTCGGTGCTCACGTCGCGGTCGTCCCGGCCGCGGGCTATCGCGTACAGAGTGGTCCCGTAGGAGGCGCCGACGACGGCGGTCAGCTCGGTCAGGCTCAGGGTTCTCAGGTCGGCGACCGTGGTGGCGCCGATCTTGCGCAGGCGTTCGGCGGTGGCCGGGCCGACTCCCCACAGCGCGCGGACGGGGAGGGGGTCCAGCCAGGTCTGTTCGGCGCCCGGTTCGATGACGACCAGACCGTCGGGCTTCTCGGCGTCGGAGGCGATCTTGGCGATGAGCTTGCTGGTCCCGGCGCCCACTGAGGCGGTCAGGCCGGTCTCGTCTTTGATGCGGGTTCTCAAGGTGTCGGCGATGTGCCGTGCTTTGAGTGTCGCATTGTGCGTACTTTCGATGTCAAGTGGTTCGAATAAGTGTGATATGTCGATGAAGGCCTCGTCGAGACTGAGCGGCTCCACCAGCGGCGACAGCTCGTGCATCACCGCCATGACCCGCTCGCTGTACGCCTGGTACGCGCCGAAGCGCGGGATCAGGTACGCCGCGTTCGGCGCGCGCCGCCGGGCGATGCCGGTCGCCAGCGCCGAGTGCACGCCGAAGGCCCGCGCCTCGTAGGAGGCCGTCGAGACCACGCCCCGGTTCCCGATCCCGCCGACCACCACCGGCTTGCCGCGCAGGCTCGGCTTGTGCAGCTGCTCGACCGACGCGTAGAACGCGTCCAGGTCGACGTGGAAGATCGAGGGCAGCCTGCGCACGTCTCCATCGTGCACCGGGCCACTGACATCTGCTGGCAGTGACAGGTGTGGCGGCTGGGACGACCCGCCGCGCCCCGCCATGCGTCCGCTCGGGTGACCCGGACGCCGCGACCGGCCACGACGTCCGGAAGACGCCCCGCGAGACACCCCGGTCCGTGACCGGCCCGGTCCACTACGCTGGCCCTGAAGCCTCTCCGCGGCTGAGCCGGCCTCCGGGCCCGGACCGGCCCGGAGCCCGAGCCGACCCGCAGGAGTGCACCCCTCATGGCCGACAGCGCCGCCAGCGCGACCGCCACCTCCGCCGCCTCAGGACCCGCCGAAGGCGCCGCGGGGCCGGGTGGGCCAGGCGGGTCCGCCGGCCCCGCCGCGGCCCGCCGTGCCCAGGCCCGCACCGCCGTCCTGTGGCAGGCCCTGCGCACCGTCCTGGACGCCTCCGGCTCCCGCGACGTCCTCGACGTCGGCGGCGGCACCGGCGGCTTCGCCGTCCCGATCGCCGAGCTCGGCCACCGGGTCACCGTCGTGGACCCCAGTCCTGACGCGCTGGCCGCCCTGGAGCGCCGCGCCAGCGAGGCCGGCGTGCCCAAGGACGCCCTGCGCGCCGTCCAGGGCGACCTGGCCGGCCTGCTGGAGTACGTAGAGGCCGGCAGCGTGGACCTGGTCCTGTGCCACGGCGTCCTGGAGATGGCCGACGACCCGGCGGCGGGCCTGGCCGTGGTCGCCGACGTGCTGCGCCCCGGCGGCGTGGTGAGCCTGCTGGCGGCCAACCGCACCGCGGCGGTGGTGGCCCGGGCGCTCGGCGGCCACTTCGCTGAGGCCCGGCGCGCGCTGGCCGACCCCAGCGGCCGCTTCGGCGCCCAGGACCCGCTGGCCGCGCGCTTCGACGAGGAGCAGCTGGGCCGGCTGCTGAGCCAGGCCGGGCTCACGGTGCAGTCGGTGCACGGCGTGCGCGTGTTCACCGACCTCATGCCCGGCGCCCTGGTCGACGCCGACCCGCAGGCCGCCTCCGACCTCGCGGCGCTGGAGGCCGCCGTCGCCGACCGCCCGGAGTTCCGCGCCGTGGCCGGCCGCCTGCACCTGCTGGCCCGGAAGATCGCTTCTTAACACCTGCTTACGAGGGAACTTCCAGCCGTTCCCGGCGAACCTTTTCGGGCCCCGAAACGTTCTTGTCATTGAAGGTGCAAGGGCAGGTTTGAGGGGCGGACCCGGCAGAGTCCTCTCCGTCGGGATCGACCATGCGTAGCACAGCGCATACCAGGGCATCGTTCCGATGAAGGGGTCTCACCGATCCGTTCCGGTGGGAGCTTTCGTAGACCCCGGGGTCTGCTTATTCTTAAGACAGTCACCGCCTATGTGTGGCTGTGGATGCTGGGAGGATAGGCCAAGTGCCGCTGTCTGATCATGAGCAGCGCCTGCTGGAGCAGATGGAGCGCGCGCTGCACGCGGAGGACCCCAAGTTCGCCTCCGCGCTGCAGGGAGCGGATCTGCGCGCACTCTTCCGGCGTCGCGCCCTGCTGGCCGTGATCGGGTTCGTCCTCGGCATCGGCATGCTGGTGGCCGGCCTGGTGATCAACCAGATCGCGCTGAGCGTGGGCGGGTTCGTGGTGATGCTGGGCTGCGCCTGGCTGGCCTACGCCAGCTGGCGGCGGATCCCCGCGCCCGGCGAGATCGTGCCGGTGGCGCGCCGCAAGGCCCGCGCGGTCGCCGGGAAGTCCGGACGCCAGAACCGCCAGCCGACGATGCGGCGGTTCGAGGAGCGCTGGCAGCGGCGGCGCGACGAGGGCAACCTCTAAAAAAGCCCGAAGAGCTCAAAGGCCGGGCCCCCGAATTCGGGGGCCCGGCCTTCGCTCTTCCGTCCTGTCACTTGACCGCCGTCAGCGCGGCGACCGCCCGCCCCGCCCCGCCCCCGGCGTCCGGGAGCGCAGCCGCGAACCGGCGCTCTGCACCCGCTCGTACACCCGCCCGGTGAAGTCCTCCCGGCGCTCCCGCAGCGCGGTCAGCGCCGACGGCGGCAGCACCGTGGCCCGGATCCGGGTCCGGCGGGAGACCGGTTCGGCCAGGCCGGCCCGGATCTCCTTGAGGTCCTCCAGCAGGTTCGGCGCGGGCGCCGCCCCGGAGGCCGTCGGACGCTGCAGTGTCCGCGCGTAGTTGGCGCGCTCGGCCAGCACCGTGACCCGGCCCATGGCGTCCTGCGCGGGGCGCGACAGGTGCGCCTGTTTGATGATCCGCTCGGCGCTGCGCCGCGGGGTCTCCGAGCTCGGCCAGGTGTAGCCCAGGTCGGTGGCGCTGTCCCGGACCTCGTCCCAGGCCGCCAGGATCCGCAGCCGCTCCGGGTCCTGCTCGGGCCGGCGTGCGGAGGGCACGTCCGCGGACTCCCAGTCGAGTCCGTCCGTGTCCTCGCCACCGGACTTCGCGCGCCGCCCGGCGCGCCGGCCGGAGGCCAGCTTCCAGCGGGCCCGGCGCCGCGCGATGCGCACCGCCATCGGGACGCACGCGATGAGCAGCAGGCCCAGCAGGATGAAGCGCACGGCGATGGCGTAGCCGGATCCGCCGAACAGCCAGTACTGCAGGAACCGCGGCACGGCCCCGAACCAGCCCAGCCAGCTGAACTTGGACGCGGGCGCGGCCGGCGCGGCACCGGTGTCGGAGTTGGGGCCGCAGCCGCCGGCCTTGCGGATGTTCACCGGGCAGTTGGTCGCCGAGGAGGCCCCGGCGCCGGAGGGCGCCGTGGTGGTCGGGCTCTGCGACGGCGAGGTCGTGGCGCTGCCGGAGGCGTTGGTGCTGTAGTGCGGTACCCGACCGTGGCCCCCGCTGAGGTTGCCGTTGTCGATGCCCACCGTCGGCTCGAACCGCAGCCAGCCCACGCCGTGGAAGAACAGCTCCGGCCAGGAGTGGTAGTCGTGCATGTTGACCTGGTAGCCGCCGGCGACAGGCGAGCCCGGCGTGAAGCCCACCGCGACCCGGGCCGGGATGCCGAGCGAGCGCGCCATGGCCGCCATGGTGTCGGCGTAGTACTGGCAGAAGCCCCGCTTGTTCTGCAGCAGCCACTCCATCGCGGTGTCGCCGGTCTGCTGCTGCTTCGGGACGTTCATCGAGTACGAGTAGCCGTTGGCGGGGTTCTGGAAGTAGTCCTGGATCGCCTGGGCCTGGTCGACCGGGTTGGTCAGGCCCTTGGCGATCTGCTTGGCCAGCGCGCTCACGTCGGCCGGGATGTTGGCGGCGTCCAGGTCCTTGCCCAGGCTGTAGAACGTCTTGTCGTCGTTGGTGGCCGGGGCGGCCGTCGCCAGCTCGGCCGGGGGCAGCGAGGAGGTGTCGAAGACCGTGGCCTTGTAGTCCATGCCCGGGAAGACCGTGGTGGATCCCAGGACCGCCAGCGAGTCCGGGTCGGCCGAGAAGCCCGGCGTCAGGCCGGTGACCTGCTTGGCCGGATAGGGGAGCGGCAGGGAGCTGAAGTTGCTGCCCGGCAGCTTGGTGCTCTCGTTCGTCTGGTACGTGATCTCCAGCTGGTTCGTCTTCGGCTGGGTCTGGTTCACGGTGAACCCCGGCACCGTGGTGGAGATCGTCCCGTCGTCCTGGATCGGCCTCAGCGGCGCCGTCGGATCCGGGGTCCAGGGCGTGGTGCTCTTGCCGTCGAACAGGTCCAGCGTCTGCAGCCGGATGTACTGGGGCGTGCCGGTGTACTTGAGCACCGGGTCGTCGGTCAGCGAGCCCAGGTTCGCCTTCAGGTCCAGGACCTGGCTGAAGGAGCCCTTGCCCTTGTGGCCGCTGCCGTTCCCGGTGCCGCCGTCCGGCCCGATCCCGAACAGGCCGCCGGAGACGGTGGGCAGCAGGACCGGCGCCAGGACCGCGACGATCAGCGCGTACATCGTGATCTGGTGGCCGGTGGCGGCGATCGGCCCGGTGTCCACCCGGGCCTTGGGCGCGGCCACCGGCTTGCCGTCGGGGCCGGTCCGCTGCCGTCCGGCGTGCACCAGCGGGCGGCCCCAGCGGCCCAGCCGGTCGCGGCCCTCGGCCGACAGCAGCGCGGTGTAGCCGGCCGCGGCCAGCGCGAACGCCAGCCAGTCGTAGCCGCCACCGCTGCGGGTGGCCGGGACCAGGTACAGCGCCAGCAGCGGCAGGCCGGCCAGCGGGGCCGCGGCGTACGTCGCGGCCAGCGCGTCCACCAGCACCGCCAGCGCGCTCAGCGAGAGCACCAGGATCGCGGCGATGCCCGCGGTGGCCGGGCCGCCGACGAAGGTGTCGCGGATGTCGTGGGCGCCGGTGGAGTACAGGTTCCCGAGCTTGCTGAACACCGACCAGGTCGGCAGGACGCCGAAGAAGGCGGTGCCGTGCGCCAGCAGCACCATGTCGTACCAGAACACCACCGCGGCCTGGGCCAGCACGACCAGCGGCCGGGGCCGGATCAGCCGCCGGAACAGCTCGCCGGAGGCGGTGGCCACGATCACGGCCAGCACGATCGGCCAGACCCACGAGCCGGGGGCCAGCAGCCGCAGCAGCCCCGAGGAGGTGAGCAGCAGCGCGACGGCCGCGGCTATGCCTATGCGCAGTCTGCCGGTCATCGGTCCATACCCCCGTCGTCCCCGTCGGTCATCGCGCCGCCCCCAGTTCGGTCCCGGCCATCCCGGCCGTCCCGGCCGCTCCCGCGGCTCCGGCCGCCCGGGAGGCGGCCGTGCTGCCGGTGCCGGTGCCGCCGTTCCCGCGCCGCGCCGCCAGCTCCCACAGCTCCGGCAGCCGGTCGCCCGGCTCCACCTCCACCACGCGCCAGCCCCCGACCCGCAGCACCTGCGCCGAGCCGACGAACCGGGCCTGCGCCTGCGCCATCGGCTTGCCGCCGAGCCAGGACGCGGTGTCCATGGCGAAGGCCACGCCGGAGGTCGTGGAGTGCCGGACCCGGGCCAGCTCCGAGGCGTCGTCCCCGGACAGGTCGCCGAGCACGGCGATCACCAGGCTGTCCCCGCCGCCCTGGCGCAGCATCGCGTTCGCGCCGGACAGCGTCGCGGCGTTGCTCATCTCCACCACGGCCAGCGCGTCCAGCAGCATGCCCTCGAAGTCCAGGCCGACCGCCGCCGAGGAGTCGTGCGCCGCCGCGGTCACCGCCTGGCCGGTCTCGGTCAGCAGCCGCACCGCGTAGCCGTGCCGGGCCATGTGGATGGCGATTGAGGCCGCGGAGGAGACCGCCCACTCGAAGGAGGAGGCCGGGCCGTCGCCGCGGTGCGCGATCGCGCGGGTGTCCAGCAGGATCGTGGCCCGGCTCTGCCACACCTGCTCCTCGCGGCGCACCATCAGCTCGCCGGTGCGGGCCGTGGAGCGCCAGTGCACGCGGCGCAGGTCGTCGCCGTGGCGGTACTCGCGGGTGCCGATGTCGTCCTCGCCGGCCGCGGCCACCGAGGTCGCGTGGCCCTCGCCACGTCCGCTCCAGGCCTGCCCGACCGGGGCGTTCGGCAGTGCGTGGACCTGCGGGGTCACGGTCAGCGCGTGCTGCGCCGAGAACGAGCGCGACAGCTCCACCAGCCCGAACGGGTCGGCCAGCCGCAGCGCCAGCGGCCCCAGCAGGTAGCGGCCGCGCACGTCGGAGCGCACGCGGTAGACCACCCGGCGCCGGCCGTTGGGTTCGACCTTGTTCAGCACGAAGCGCGGCCGGGAGCCCAGCACGTACGGCACCCGGTCCTCGACCAGCAGCGTGCCCGAGGGCAGCCGGGAGACGTTCTCCAGCCGCAGGTGCACGCGCGCCTCCTGCCCGACCCCGACCCGGGCCGGCTCCAGCGCACGGCGGCACGAGACCCGGTAGCGGGTCCGGGCCAGCACCATGATCGCGATCAGCGGCAGCATCGCCAGCATCGCGCCGACCCGCAGCAGCACCTTGTAGTCGAACAGCATGCCGCAGGCCATCGCGGCCAGCCCGGCGGCCAGGAAGGACCGGCCGCGGGTGGTCAGGCCCGCCAGCCGCCCGCCGCGGCCCTCGGTGTTCTCCGTGTTCTGATTCTGTTGGGCGGACATGGTTGCCCTTTTCTGTTTCTGTGAACGGCCGGCAGGGCTCAGCGTCGGGCGTGGTGCGCGCCGCCGCCCAGCGAGGGCACCGGCACCGCCGCCACCAGGCCGGCCACCACCTGCTCGGTGGTGCGGCGGCTGATCTGGGTCTCGGCGGTCGGCAGCAGCCGGTGCGCCAGGACCGAGACCGCCAGGTGCTGGATGTCGTCGGGCAGCACGAAGTCCCGGCCCTCCATCGCCGCCGCCGCGCGCGCGGCCCGGACCAGCTGCAAGGTGGCCCGGGGCGAGGCGCCCAGCCGCAGCTCGGGGGAGGTGCGCGAGGCGTTGACCAGGTCCACGGCGTAGCGCCGGACCTCGTCGGAGACGTGGATGTGCCGGACCGCCTCGATCAGCGCGGCCACCTCGTGCGCGTCGGTGACCGGCCGCAGCTGGTCCAGCGGCGAGACCTGGCCGTGGGTGTCCAGCATCCGCAGCTCGGCGGCCGGCGCCGGGTAGCCCACCGAGATGCGGGCCATGAACCGGTCGCGCTGCGCCTCGGGCAGCGGGTAGGTGCCCTCCATCTCGATCGGGTTCTGGGTGGCCACCACCATGAACGGCGACTCCAGATGGAACGTGGTGCCGTCCACGGTCACCTGCCGCTCCTCCATGGACTCCAGCAGCGCCGACTGGGTCTTGGGGGAGGCGCGGTTGATCTCGTCGCCCACCACGAAGTTGGCGAAGATGGCGCCGGGCTTGAACTCGAACTCCTTGCGCTGCTGGTCGAAGATCGAGACCCCGGTGATGTCCGAGGGCAGCAGGTCCGGGGTGAACTGGATGCGCCGCACCGTGCAGTCGACGGTCTTGGCCAGCGCCTTGGCCAGCATGGTCTTGCCGACCCCGGGCACGTCCTCCAGCAGCAGGTGGCCCTCGGCCAGCAGCACCGTGACGGCCAGCTTCACCACCTCGGGCTTGCCCTCGATGACCGTCTCGACGGCGCTGCGGATCCGGGCGGTCACGGCGGCCACGCGCTCCAGGCCGGCCCCGCCGGCCGGGCCCGTCGGGGGCGCCGCGGGAGCCGCGACGGCGTCCAGGCCGCCGCCCCCGGTGTATCCCAGCTCGCTGTTGCCGACCGTCACAGGATCCTCCCACCATGTCCGATCAGCCGCGCGGTGTTCCGCGCGGCCGCCCCGCCCGGTCCCGCCCCGTGCCGGATCCGGTCCGATCCGCCCGGGCTCGGTCGCCAGGCCCCCGCCACGTGCTCCGCCACGTGTGGGGCGTCCACTCTTCCCGCTGATCGCACGGCGCGCCCAGCGAAAACATGTACTCCTCAGATCTTCGCTCACTGCGGGGCGCCTAGGGCAATAGATGCCGCCAAATCTTTGGCCCAGTGGTCTGGACCACCCCCGTCACGCGCCCGTTAGAAGCAAGACGCCTTCTGGACGGTTCGCGTTGCAGAGCCCGTTCGGGGCAATCACCCATCCGGGGTCCGGGGCCACTGTGACCTGCCCTGATCCAATGTTCGACGGTTGCCCGCGACGTTTGGTGGAGTACAGTGGGGGGAAGTGGAGCGGGACCGGGGCCGATTTCGGACTACCGCGCAATGCGCAGATTTTTTACGGACCCGGCTGTTCTTAATCGGTACCGACCTGGACGCCGACTGGCCGGGAGGAGGCGCGCGTGTTCCTCGGGACCTACACGCCCTCCCTGGACGACAAGGGCCGGCTGATCCTGCCCGCGCGCTTCCGCGAGGAACTGGCCGCGGGCCTGGTGGTGACCAAGGGGCAGGAGCGCTGCCTGGCGGTGTGGACCGCCGAGGGCTTCGCCGAACTGACCGCGCAGATGCGCAGCGCCTCCCGGCCCGGCGCCCCGGACGCGGCGATAGGCCGCTCGTCCCGGGACTACCACCGGGTGTTCTTCGCCAGCGCCTACGACTGCCAGCCCGACGCGCAGGGGCGGATCGTCATCCCGCCCCCGCTGCGCGCCTACGCGGGGCTGTCCCGGGAATGCGTGGTGATCGGCGCCGACACCCGGCTGGAGGTCTGGGACGCCGCGGCGTGGGCCGATTACCTGGCCGGGGCCGAGTCCGCGTTCTCCGCGTCCGGATCGGAGGCGGCCCCGGACCAGATCTGAACCCCATCCGAGCCCGGATCTGAACCCGCATCTGAACCCGCGCGGCACCCGGAAACGTTCCGGTGGCCGTCGGAGCACGGCGCACGCCGCGTGCCCTGTGGCCTCCTCCCGCTCGACCGGACCGCCCGGCTGGCACACCTTCCCCGGTGCCAGCCCGGCGGCACCCGGCCTTGAACGGGCGGGGACCAGAAGGCGCGCGGCGTGCTCCGGTTCTGCGGTCCGCTCGGTACCGTGGGCCCGAACCAAAGGCAGACTTCGAAGGCGGAACCACCACCGATGACAAGCGCGACGCACATCCCGGTCATGCTCGAACGCTGTGTCGAGATCCTCGGCCCGGCCCTTGAGCGCCCCGGAGCGGTCGTGCTCGACGCCACTTTGGGGCTGGGCGGGCACAGCGAGGCGTTCCTCCAGCGCTTCCCCGGCGTGCGCCTGATCGGCCTGGACCGCGACCCGCAGGCCCTGGAGGCCTCCGGCCGGCGCCTGGCACCCTTCGGCGAGCGCGCGACGCTGGTGCACGCGGTGTACGACGAGATCCCCGAGGTGCTGGAGCGGCTCGGCGTCGCGGAACTGGCGGGGACGCTGTTCGACCTCGGAGTCTCCTCGCTCCAGCTGGACATGCGCGAGCGCGGGTTCGCCTACAGCTACGACGCGCCGCTGGACATGCGCATGGACTCCTCGCGCGGCATCACGGCGGCGGAGATCGTGAACACCTATCCGGCCGCCGACATCGCCCGCATCCTGCGCGACTACGGCGAGGAACGCTTCGCCCGGCGCATCGCGGACAAGATCGTGGCAGAGCGCGAACGGGAACCGTTCACCACCACGGCGCGTCTGTCCGATCTGGTGCGGGACGCCATCCCGGCGGCCACCCGGCGCACCGGAGGGCACCCGGCCAAGCGCACATTCCAGGCCCTGCGCATCGCGGTGAACGACGAACTGCCGGTCCTGGAGCGGGCACTGCCGGCGGCGGTGGCGGCCACCGGCCTCGGCGGCCGCATCGCGGTCCTGTCGTACCACTCGCTGGAGGACCGGCTGGTCAAGCGGGCGTTCGCGAAGGCCTCGGAATCGGCGGCCCCGCCCGGACTGCCGGTGGTGCCGGAGCAGTACCAGCCGAAGTTCAGGCTGCTGACGCGGGGCGCCGAGCCGCCGACCGAGGCCGAGATCGCGGAGAACCCGCGGGCCGCCTCGGCGAAGCTGCGGGGCGCCGAGCGCGTGAGGGAGGGGTAGCGATGGGGACGGGGTCTTCGGGCGGCGGGGACGGCGGCGGGCGGGAGGACCGGGCGGATCGGGAGGACCGGCCTGATGCGGCTGATCGGGCTGATCGGGCGAGCGGTGGTTCTGGCGGACCCGGCGGACCTGGCGGTTCTGGCAGTTCCAGCGGGCCCGGAGGCCCTGGCCGTACCGTCTCGCCGCGGCTTGTGGTCCTGGCCGGGCGCAAGGGGACTCCGTCGCTGCTGCCGTTCGTGGCGGTGCTGCTGGTACTCGGCGTGGTCGGGCTGCTGGCGCTGCTGTTGCTGAACACCGAGCTGAACAAGGGCGCGTTCACGATAAAGCAGCAGAAAGCCACGGCGACCAAGCTTGAGCAGCAGTCGGAGCAGATCCAGCAGTCGCTGAACGGCTTGGACGATCCCGGAGCCCTGGCATCCCAGGCTTCGCAGATGGGCATGGTGCCGAACCCGAATCCGGCCTTCCTGGCGCCGAACGGCTCGGTCCTCGGCTCCCCGACGCCCGCACCCACGCCGACTCCCTCGCCCGCCGCGCCGACAGCGAACGGTGTGGCTCCCGGTGAAGCGGTTCTACCGACGACGCCTGCTCCGACCACTCCGACGACGCCGAGCACGCCGAGCACGCCGAGCACGCCGACTCCCAGTGCCCCAGCCGCCAAGCCTGGTGTGGTCCCGGCGCCCGCTCCGGCACCGATCCCCAAGCCGATCCCCACCCCGACCGGGGCCGGCCGATGACTTCCACCAGCAACCCCTCCCGAGCAGCGACGGGGAGCAAGCATGAGTGACCGAGACCGCCCCGACGAGCCCCACCCCGGCCGTCCGCGCCGGCCCGCCGACGGCCCTGAAGGCCGTAAACCGCGCCGACCGGCCCGGCCACCCCACCAAAGCACCGAGCGCGACGGTTCCGACCCCGCCGCCGGAGCCCGCCCCCGCCCCCGCAAAACCGCCGTGCGCCAGCTCCCCCCGCGCCGCCCCACCGCCGGTGCGAGCCCGGCGCCGGCGCGTCCGCGGCCGCCGGGCCCGCGCACCCCGACCCTGCGCATGGGCTCTCCGCGGCGGCGGCTGCGGGTCACCATGTTCGGGCTGCTGTTCGCCTTCTCCCTGTTCGCCGGGCGGCTGTTCCAGCTCCAGGCCGTCGATGCCGGCGGGTATGCGCAGGCCGCCTCGACCGGGCGCGAGGCCACCGCCGTGCTGCACGCCTCGCGGGGCGCGATACTGGCCGCCGACGGGACGCCGCTGGCCGAGTCCGTCGAGGCCTATGACGTCACCGCCGATCCGACGCTGGTCGCTCGCTACCACGAGGACGTCGACGAGCTCGCCGCCAAGCTGGCCGGGCTGTTGTCGGCCGCGCCCGAGTACGCGCAGGGCGGCGCGCCCAGCGTCACGGATCTGCAGGCCGGGCTGACCAAGCCGAATACCCGGTACGTCGTGCTGGCGCACAAGGCCTCGCCGGTCACGTGTGCCAAGATCCGGGCGCTGGCGGTGTCCAACACCAGCGACCCGGCCAGCATCGTCGGGGTCTACACCAACTCCCGCGA
This sequence comes from Catenulispora sp. MAP12-49, assembly GCF_041262705.1. NCBI lineage: Bacteria > Bacillati > Actinomycetota > Actinomycetes > Catenulisporales > Catenulisporaceae > Catenulispora > Catenulispora sp. MAP12-49. The sequence goes on from NZ_JBGCCP010000026.1 coordinate 56,773, forward strand.
CGACCGTCGTACCTATCCCGGGGGCACGCTGGCGGCGAACGTCATCGGCTTCACCGACGCCGACGGTGTCGGCAAGGGCGGGATCGAGCAGATGCTGAACGACCGGCTGGCCGGCAAGGACGGCCAGGAGTCGTATCAGGCGGCCTCCGGGGTGGAGATCCCCACCACCGGGGTGAATCTGAAGCCGGCGGTGGACGGGCAGAGCGTGAAGACCACCATCGACCCGGACATCCAGTGGGCTGCCGACCAGGCGCTGTCCCAGGAGGTGAAGAAGACCGGCTCGCTGTCGGGGACGGTCGTGGTGCAGGACGTGAAGACCGGCCAGATCCTTGCCCTGTCGAACTACCCGACCTTCGACCCGCGCCACATCAGCAAGGCCGACACGCCCAACCTGGGCAACCGCGCGTTCACCGACCCCTTCGAGCCCGGGTCGGTGGCCAAGGTCATCACCATGTCCGCGGCCATCGAGACCGGCGTGGCCGAGCCGGACACGCAGCTGCCGCAGTTCTCCTCGCCGAAGCTGTTCAACGGCGTCTTCTACCACGACGACGTGGACCACGGCCCGTGGAGCCTGACCATGACCGGAGTCCTGGCCGCGTCCTCCAACGTCGGCACCATCGAGGTCGCCGACCTGTTCCAGCCGCACGGCGTGGACCGCGACCAGACCATCGCCAAATACCAGCGGCTGTACGGCTTCGGGCAGAAGACCGGCATCGGCTTCCCCGGCGAGAGCGCGGGCATCCTGGACCCGCCGAACAAGTGGAGCGACTCCGAGCGCTACACGGTGCTCTACGGCCAGGGCCTGGCCGCCACCGCCGTCCAGGACGCCTCGGTCTACCAGACCATCGCCAACGGCGGCGTGCGCATCGCGCCGTCCCTGATCCAGGGCTACACCGACTCCTCCGGCAAGTACACGCCGGCTCCGGCGCCGCAGCAGACGCAGGTGGTCAGCGCCGCGACCGCCGGCAAGGTGGCCGACATGCTGGAGGCGGTCACCACCTCCCAGCGCGGCACCGGTACCACGGCCAAGATCCCGGGCTACCGGGTCGCCGGCAAGACCGGCACCGCGAACCGTTACGACCAGAAGACCGGCGGCTACAACGGCTACACCGCGTCGTTCATCGGCTTCGCCCCGACCGACAAGCCGCAGATCGTCGTCGCCGTGTCGTTGCAGGCCCCGGTCGGCGCGCACTTCGGCGCCGAGATCGCCGCGCCGGTGTTCACGCAGGTCATGGGGTTCGCGTTGCAGAGCCGCGGGGTCGCGCCGACGGACACGCCGCCGGCCGATCTGCCGACCACATACGGCACCGGTGACTGACCGGTCACCAGGAGCTGTCCATGAAGTCATTGACATTCAAGGCGGCCCCTGCCGCGTCCGTCACGTTTCACCAGCGGGTTTGGTCCGCGAGCGCGGCGGACGCGAATATTCAGCGAGGAGCTGAACGCACGACCGCGCTCTGCGAACCGGTAGCCTTCCGCACGTGCCCCATCTGACCGTCTCCGCCGATCCGAGGACGTATCGGGATCCCATGACCTCCACACCGCGCCCGCACCACCTTCCGCAGCACAGCGTCCGCGCCTGTGCGGAGTACGTCGGCGCTGCCGTGGCCGCGACAGCGGCCGCGACCACGGAGGCCCTGGACACGGCGGTCACCGGGCTCTCGCACGATTCGCAGGGCATCCGGCCCGGCGACCTGTACGTCGCCTGGCCGGGCGCGGCGCGGCACGGGGCCGAGTTCGCCCCCGGCGCCGTGGCCGCCGGAGCGGTCGCGGTCGTGACCGACGCCGCGGGCGCGATGATGCTCGACGGCCTCGCGGCCCCGGTCCTGGTGGCCGAGGACGTGCGCGGCCTGGCCGGCCGGCTGTCGGCGTTCGTCTACGGCGAACCGGCGGCGCGGCTGGCGATGTACGGCGTCACCGGCACCAACGGCAAGACCACGACCAGCTACCTGATCGACGGCGGCCTGCGCCGCGCCGGCCTGAAGACCGGCGTGATCGGGACCGTGCAGATCCTCATCGGCGACGAGGTGGTGCCCTCCGTGCGCACCACGCCGGAAGCCCCGGACCTGCAGGCGATCCTGGCCACGGCCGTGGAGAAGGACGTCGACGCGGTCGCGATGGAGGTCTCCAGCCACGCGCTGGCCTACGGCCGCACCGCCGGGATCCGGTTCAAGGCGGCCGCGTTCCTGAACCTGACGCAGGACCACCTGGACTTCCACGCCGACTTCGAGGACTACTTCGAGGCCAAGGCCAAGCTGTTCACCCCGGAGTACACCGAGCGGGCCGTCGTCGACGTGGACGACGAGCACGGCCGCCGGATCGTCGAGCGGTGCCGGGCCAACGGCGTCGAGGTGCACACCTTCTCCATCAAGGGCGCCGCCGCGGACTGGACCGCCGAGGACATCGTGCTCGGCGCCGACGCCTCGACGTTCACCGTCGTCGGCCCGGACGGCCGCCGGCACAAGGCCTCCGCCGGGCTGCCCGGCGACTTCAACGTCGCCAACGCGCTGGCCGCGATCGTGCTGCTGGCCGTCACCGGGATCGACCTGGAGACCGCCGTCGCCGGCGTCGCCGACGTGCACGGCGTTCCGGGCCGCATGGAGCGGGTCCAGGTCCCCGGCCAGGAGTTCCTCGCGGTCGTCGACTACGCCCACACCCCCGACGCGGTGCTGACGGCGCTTCGCGCGCTGCGGCCGGTGGCCGAGCGCGGCCACGGCCGGCTGCGCGTGGTGGTGGGCTGCGGCGGGGACCGCGACAAGACCAAACGGCCGCTGATGGGCGCCGCCGCGGTGCGGCTCGCCGACGAGGCCGTATTCACCGATGACAACCCGCGTACGGAAAGTTCAGCGGACATTCTCGCGGCCGTCACCGCCGGCGCCGACGCCGAACTGGCCGGTGCCGAGCAGAATTACCGCGTGGTCGCCGACCGGGCCGAGGCGATCGCGTACGCGGTCGCCGCCAGCGGCCCCGGCGACGTGCTGATCGTCGCCGGCAAGGGACATGAGCAGGGGCAGGAGATCGCAGGAGTGAAGAAGCCGTTCGACGACCGGGTGGTGCTGCGCGCCGCTTTGGAAGCGGCCGGAAAGGACCGCAGCGAGCAGTGAGCCCCCATAATCTCGGCTGGATCGCGGACACCGTGGGCGGGACCCTGAGCGGTCCCCCCGGTACCGCCCAGGAGGAGCTCGCGGAGCTCGACGTCACCGGGCCCGTGGTGTTCGACTCGCGGGACGCCGCGCCCGGAGCGCTGTTCGTGGCGTTCCCCGGCGAGGCCGCCGACGGCCACGCCTTCGTCCAGGCCGCCGTCGACAAGGGGGCCGTCGCCGTTCTGGCCGCCCCCGACGAGGCCTACCGCAAGCCGTGGACCGGCAGGGGGAGCGTCCCGACCGTCACCGTCCAGGACGGGGACCTGCTGCGCGCGCTGTCCGCGCTGGCCACCGCGCACCTGGCCGGGCTGCCCCGGACCACGGTCGTGGGCCTGACCGGCTCGGCCGGCAAGACCACCACCAAGGACCTGATCGGCCGGCTGGCCCGCGAACTGGGCCCGACGGTGGCGCCGAAGGGGAGCTTCAACAACGAGCTCGGATTCCCCATCACCGTGCTGCGCACCGACCAGGACACCCGGTACCTGGTCGCCGAGATGGGCGCGCGCGGCATCGGGCACATCAAGCACCTGGCGACCATCGCGCCGCCGCGCATCGGCGTCGTGCTGAACGTCGGCAGCGCGCACCTCGGCGAGTTCGGCAGCGTCGAGGCCATCGCCGAGGCCAAGGGCGAGCTGGCCGCCGCCGTGCCGGAGGCCGGGAACTGCAACCCCGACCGGGACGGCGTGGCCATCCTCAACGCCGACGACGTCCGGGTGCGGGCCATGGCCGCGCGCACCAAGGGCCGCGTGGTGCTGTTCGGCGAGGCGCCGGACGCCGACGTGCGGGCCGAGGACGTGCACATCGGCGCGGACGGCCGGGCGGGCTTCACGCTGCTCTACCGCGACGCCGAGGGACCGCACCGGTTCCCCGTCGCGCTGCGCCTGGTCGGCGAGCACCAGGTGTCCAACGCGCTGGCCGCCGCGGCGACCGGCCTGGAGCTGGGCCTGGCCGGCGAGAAGGTGGCCGAGGTGCTCTCGGCCGCCGAGCCGGACAGCAAGTGGCGGATGGCGATCGGGGAGTCCGCCGACGGCGTGACCATCGTCAACGACGCCTACAACGCCAACCCGGAGTCGATGCGCGCGGCGCTGAAGACGCTGGCCACCATGGCCCGCGCGCGTCCCGGCGCGCGCTCCTGGGCGGTGCTGGGCACGATGGGCGAACTCGGGGACAACGCCGCGGTGGAGCATGACGCCGTCGGGCGGCTGGCGGTGCGGCTGAACATCAGCCAGACCGTCGCGGTCGGCGCGACCGCCGCCGCGATCCACAGCGGGGCCTCGATGGAAGGGTCCTACGACGGGGAGTCGGTGGCCGTGCCGGACGGCGAGGCCGCGCTGGCCTTCGTGCGCGCCGGCGCCAGGCCCGGCGACGTGGTGCTGGTGAAGGCCTCGCGCTACGTCGGCCTGGAGTGGGTGGCCGAGGCGCTGCTGGAACGTGCGGGTGCGGGGGACGGGGACTCCGACGTGGACAGCGGGGACCACGGGGACTTCAGACATGGTGCCGGGGACGGCGACGCGCCGCAGGCGCGCGGTGCGGGAGGTGGCGTCCGGTGAGCAACTTCGCGGCGGTCCAGACCGGGGTGGGCGCGATCGTGCCGCACGCCGGTTCGGAAGGCGGCCTGCAGATGCGCGGGGTGCTGTACGCGGCGGGGATCGCGCTGTTCTTCTCGCTGATCGGCACGCCGATGGCGATCAAGACCCTGGCGCGCTACGGCTTCGGCCAGCCCATCCGTGAGGACGGCCCGACCACGCACCAGGCCAAGCGCGGCACGCCGACCATGGGCGGCGTGGTGATCGTGCTGGCCACCCTGCTCGGCTACGGCTTCACCAAGCTGGCCACGATGAAGGTGCCGACCGCCTCCGGGCTGCTGGTGCTGTTCCTGATGGCCGGCATGGGCGTGGTGGGCTTCACCGACGACTTCCTGAAGGTGTTCCGGCAGCGCTCGCTGGGCCTGCGGGCCAAGGCGAAGATGGTCGGGCAGTGGATCGTGGCGATCGCCTTCGCGGTGATGGCCATCCACTTCCCCAACGCGCTGGGCTACACCCCGGGCAACACGCACCTGTCGTTCGTGCGGAACATCTCGGCGGTCGACCTGGGCGCGGTGCTGTTCGTGATCTGGGCCGGGCTGCTCATCGCCGGCACGTCCAACGGCGTGAACCTGACCGACGGACTGGACGGCCTGGCCACCGGCTCGTGCGTGATGGTGTTCGCCTCCTACGTGCTGATCGGCGTGTGGCAGCACGGCGAGTCCTGCGCGACGCTCGGCACCGGTGTGCAGGGCTGCTATCCGGTCCGAGATCCGCTCGACCTGGCGATCGTGGCCGCGGCCATCATGGGGGCCTGTTTCGGCTTCCTGTGGTGGAACACCTCGCCGGCCAAGATCTACATGGGCGACACCGGCTCCCTGGCCCTCGGCGGCGCCCTGGCGGGCCTGGCGATCTGCTCGCAGACCGAGCTGCTGCTGGCGCTGCTCGGCGGGCTGTTCGTGATCATCACCCTGTCGGTGGTGATCCAGGTCGGCTACTTCAAGATCAGCGGCGGCAAACGGGTCTTCAAGATGGCCCCGCTGCACCACCACTTCGAGCTCGTCGGCTGGGCCGAGGTGACGGTGGTGGTGCGGTTCTGGATCATCTGCGGACTGTTCGTCGGACTGGGGCTGGGCGTGTTCTACGCCGGGTGGATCACGGTCAAGTAGCTTCGTTCGACGTCAGGCCCCGCTGCTACGAAGGCAGCGGGGCCTTCGTCGTCGCGGTGACGGTCCAGTGCGCTGTGTCCAGTGTCCGCAGCGACGCGTCGGCGTAGAGCCCGCACAGGTCGCGCGGCAGATCGACGCGCACAGCGGTGCCCTGCGCGTCGACCAGCGCGATCGCCGGCGGCACGACGCCGATGGCCGGACACGCCAAGACCGGGCCGGCGGGCTCGGGGATGAGCGGGGGCTTGAGGGCGGCGAGCACCGCTTGGAGATCGGCCGCGGTCGAGGTCTGGGAACTCGTCACGGTGAAGGCACCGGTGTCCCAGCTGTCCGTGCAGCGCACCGCACGGACCGGGGCGAAGCCCGGCGGGACGCGGCCCGCGGTCTGCTGCGCGGGCGGCGTCCCGGAGTCGGCCGGCGTGGGCGGCAGCGGCCGGAAGGCCGGTTGCGGGGCGATCGCGCACGCGGGCAGGACGTAGACCGGCGGTCCGGTCGGCACCGTGGCCAGGACCAGTCGGGTCGGGATGTCGGTGGAGCCGGGGGCCAGGCGCCATCCCAGGCCGGCTCCGCCGACCGCGGCGATCGCCGCAGCTCCGAGTGCCGCCACAACCGCGAGTCTCATGGCTTTTCGACGCGGGGCGGGCGCCGCCGGTTCCCCGGGTCATCATCGCCGGTCACCCGCGATCCGCCACCCGCCACCCGCGATCCGCGATCCGCGATCCGCGATCCGCGATCCGCGAGCAGCCTGCTAGCTGTGCGACCAGCTCTTCGCCACCCGCTCCGCCAGGGCCGTCAGGTGGAACTCGGCATGGGCCATCGCCTCCTGCGCGGAGCCGGCCTGCTCGGCGACCTCGTACGCGGCCGCGAATCCGGCGGCGGCCAGTTCTCGCTTGCCCACTTCCACCACGCCGGCCAGGACCAGGCACGGCCGGCCGGACTTCAGGGCGGCCTCGGCGACGCCGGTGGGGACCTTGCCGCCCAGGGAGCTGTGGTCGAAGCGGCCCTCGCCGGTGATGACCAGGTCCGCGTGCGCGATCAGGTCGGCCAGGCCGGTCTCGGTGATGACGGTGCCGATGCCGGCGACGCGGCGGCCGCCCAGGAGCATCAGGCCGTAGCCCAGGCCTCCGCCCGCGCCGGCGCCGGGGGCGTCCAGGGTGCGGCGGATCGCGCCGGGTTCCTGGCCGATGGCGCCGGCGAGCTCGGCGAAGTGCGTGAGGGCGGCGTCCAGGCGCTGGACGTCGTCGTCGGTCGCGCCCTTCTGCGGGCCGAAGACGGCCGCGGCGCCGCGCAGGCCCAGCAGCGGGTTGTCGACGTCGCTGGCGATGACGATCTCGACGCCCTCCAGCCGGCGCCGGGGCTCGGTCAGGTCCAGCGTGTGCAGGCTCTTCAGGGCCGCGCCCCCGGCGCGCAGCACCTCGGCCGGCTCGGCGCCCAGGGCCGCCAGAAGCCCTGCGCCGCCGTCCGTGCTGCAGGTCCCGCCGAGCCCGATGACCAGGCGCTTCGCGCCGTCCTCCACGGCCGCGGCGATGAGCTCGCCGACGCCGTAGGTGCCGGCGGCCTTGGCGTCGCGCTCCTCGGCCGGGACCAGGTGCAGTCCGCAGGCCTCGGCGACCTCGATGTACGCGGTCGGGTGTCCCGCGACCTCGGTGTCGCCGGCCGGGCCGCCGCTCAGCTCGATCAGGTAGCGCCCGGTGACCTCGGTCCCCAACGGCCCGGTGACCGTGGCCAGCCGCTCCCCGAAGCGCCGCCGGCCCTCGAAGGCGTCGGCGAGGGCGTCCAGGAAGCCGGGGCCGCCGTCCGACATCGGGACGGCCGTCACGGTGTCCTCCGGCGAGGTCCGGAGCCAGCCGGCGGCGACGGCCTGCACGGCCTCCGGGGCGGTGAGCGTTCCGGCGAACTTGTCCATGGCGATGACGATGTGCACGCACCGGATGGTAATCGCTTTCCCCCAGCCGGAGCTGTGACGTCCGCCACGGCGCGCGGTCCTCGCTTCTCGTCACACTGACACTAGGGTATGATCCTTTAACGTCAGATAGACGAAAAGGGGTGACGGGATGTCCACAGCGTCCACCGAGGCACCGGCTCCGGCCTTCCAGGAGCCGACTCCGACGCCGGTCAGCCTGCTCCTGCTGGGCCGCTCCGCCGACCCGCGCAGCGAGCGCGGCGTGGAGTGCCCGGGCGATCTGCCCCCGGCCTCCGACCCCGACCTGGTGGCCCGCGCCGAGGCGGCGAAGGCCAAGCTGGGCGACCGGCTGTTCATCCTGGGGCACCACTACCAGCGCGACGAGGTCATCCGGTTCGCCGACGTCACCGGCGACTCCTTCAAGCTGGCCCAGCAGGCCGCGGCCCGCCCCGAGGCGGAGTACATCGTCTTCTGCGGCGTGCACTTCATGGCCGAATCGGCGGACATCCTCACCAGCGCCGACCAGCAGGTGATCCTGCCCGACCTGGCCGCCGGCTGCTCGATGGCCGACATGGCCACCGCCGAGCAGGTCGAGCGCTGCTGGGAGCGCCTGCAGGACCTTGCCCGCGGCGGAGCCGCTGATGGATACAGCGCGGAGAACGTTGTACCGGTCTCCTACATGAACTCCTCCGCCGACATCAAGGCCTTCACCGGCCGCCACGGCGGCACGATCTGCACCTCCTCGAACGCCCAGCGGGCCCTGGAGTGGGCCTTCGCCAAGGGCGAGCAGGTCCTGTTCCTGCCGGACCAGCACTTGGGGCGCAACACGGCGGTGCGCGACATGGGCTTCTCCCTGGACGACTGCGTGGTCTACAACCCGCACCGCCCCGACGGCGGCCTGACGGACGACCAACTCCGCGGCGCGAAGATGATCCTGTGGCGCGGCCACTGCTCGGTCCACGGCCGCTTCACCCCGGAGTGCGTGGACGACGTGCGCGAGCGCGTCCCCGGCGTGAACGTCCTGGTGCACCCCGAGTGCCGCCACGAAGTGGTCGAGAAGGCCGACTACGTGGGCAGCACGGAGCGCATCATCACCCTGCTGAACGAGGCCGAGCCCGGCAGCGCCTGGGCCATCGGCACGGAGCTGAACCTGGTGAAGCGCCTCGCGACCGAGCACCCGGACAAGCAGATCGTGTTCCTGGACAAGAGCATCTGCTACTGCTCGACGATGAACCGCATCGACCTCCCGCACCTGGTGTGGGCGCTGGAGGCGCTGGCCGACGGCCGGGTGCCGAACGTGATCGAGGTGGACGCGGACACGGCGCACTACGCGCGCGTGGCGCTGGAGCAGATGCTCGCGCTGCCGTAGGGCGGGGGACAAGCGGGGGATCAGGCGTGGGGCCGGGCTCTTGAGGGTGAGCCCGGCCTCATTGGTTTTCGTTCACTGGGTTTCGTTGACTGGGTTTCGTTCACAGGTCTTCGCTCACCCTGTCCAGCGCCGCGAACATCCGCCCGGCCGCGGCCGTCACCTCGGCGCGCACCGCCTCGATCTCCTCCCCGGCGGCGAGCTTGCGCCGGATCTCGGCGACCACCGCGCGGAATGTGCCGGCGAGCGCTCCGGCCAGCAGGCGGGGGAGCGGGTCGCCGGGCGCGGCCTCCTCGGCCAGGGCGGCGGCGAGCGCGGCTTCCGAGCGCTCGGCGATCTCGCGGGTGCGGGCCCGCAGCGACGAGCTCTCGTCGACGATGTGCCAGAAGGCGTCCGCCTCCTTGCTCAGGCCGAGCGTCGGGTCGCCCTGGGCCAGCGCGCTCAGGACGCCGTCGCGGACGGCCGCGGTCGGCGTCGTGCCGCGGGGGCGGGTGCGGACCCAGGCGGCCAGGCGGTTCTCGACTTCGGACTGATCGGCGCCGACGTCCCCATACGCATCGCCGAGAACGGCTGGTCCACTGGCGGCGGACGTTCCGAGCAGCGCCAGGCCGAGGTGGTCGAGACCGTCCTGGCGACCGTCCTGCGCCTCAGGGAGCGCTTGAGCATCACCGGTTACAGCCACTTCTGTCTGCGCGACGCCGATTCCGCCGCCACCGGATCCCTCTACTACGGCTTCGGTCTACTCCATACCGACTACACGCCCAAGCCCGCCTTCGCCGTCTACCGAGCCGCCTGTCGGCAGGCCGGGCACTAGAAACGCCCCGACCGGGTATGAGCCGCCGCACAGCCGCGCTCTGTCCAGCACCACTGATCCGGGACCTGTGCGACGATGGGGACGGAATAGCTTCCGGCGGCGCGTGGTTCCCCCTTGTTGTGCAGGCGCGCTCCACGGGGCGCCGGTGTCCAGAAGAAGGAGTACGCATATGACCGTGCAGACGGAGGCCTCGCAGGAGGCGACTGTCGCGCAGGGCATCATCTTGACGGCCGAGGCGGCCTCCAAGGTGAAGTCCCTGCTGGAGCAGGAGGGCCGCGACGACCTGTCGCTGCGCGTCGCCGTTCAGCCCGGTGGCTGCTCGGGTCTGCGCTACCAGCTCTACTTCGACGACCGCACCCTCGACGGCGACGTGGTCGCCGGCTTCGACGGTGTGAACGTCGTCACCGACCGGATGTCGGCGCCGTACCTGGCCGGGGCGACGGTGGACTTCGTCGACACCATCGAGAAGCAGGGCTTCACGATCGACAACCCGAACGCGGGTTCGTCGTGTGCCTGCGGCGACAGCTTCAGCTAAAGAGGAAACGACCCGCCCGGGCCCGCACGGCACCCTCGAAGGTGTGTGAAGGCCCCGGCGGCGGTTAATACGGTGGGTGGGCCCGTTCGCGGGTCCACCCATTTGCCGTGCCCGCGAGATGCCCGCCAGAACCGCGACACCCGCGAGGTCCCCGGACGCCGGAGCGACCGGTGCCGCGGCCGACTTCCCCGCCGAACAGAATCGAGTCTCCCGTGCGTGTTGCCGTCGCCGCCTCCATCGCGACCGACCACCTGATGAGCTTCCCCGGCCGCTTCGCCGAGCAGCTGGTGGCCGACCAGCTCCACACCGTCTCGCTGTCGTTCCTGGTCGACTCCCTGGAGATCCGCCGCGGCGGCGTGGCCCCGAACATCTGCTTCGGCATGGGCAAGCTGGGCATGCGCCCGATCCTGGTCGGCAGCGCCGGCGAGGACTTCGCCGAGTACCGGTCCTGGCTGGAGCGGCACAACGTGGACTGCGAGTCGGTCCGGATCAGCGACCTGCTGCACACCGCGCGCTTCGTGTGCACCACCGACTCCGACCACAACCAGATCGCCTCCTTCTACACCGGGGCGATGGCCGAGGCCCGGCTGATCGAGATCGGCCCGATCGCCACCCGGCTCGGCGGTCTGGACCTGGTGCTGATCGGCGCCGACGACCCCGAGGCGATGCTGCGGCACACCGAGGAGTGCCGCGAGCGCGGCATCCCGTTCGCCGCCGACCCCTCCCAGCAGCTGGCGCGCATGGAGGCCGAGGACATCAAGCGGCTCGTGGACGGCGCGCAGTACCTGTTCACCAACGAGTACGAGGCCGCGCTGATCGAACAGAAGACCGGGTGGGACGCCGACGAGATCCTGCGCCGTGTCGGCGCCCGGGTGGTCACCCTCGGCGCCAACGGCGTGCGCATCACCCGGCGGACCGCGGACGGCGAGGTCCAGGTCCTGGAGGTCGCCACCCCCAAGGAGGAGGCGAAGGCCGACCCGACCGGCGTCGGCGACGCCTTCCGCGCCGGCTTCATCGCCGGCCTGTCCTGGGGTGCCGGCGAGGAACTGGCGGCCCAGGTCGGCTGCATGCTGGCGACCCTGGTGATCGAGACGATCGGCACCCAGGAGTACGACCTGAGCCGCGGCCGCTTCCTGGAGCGCTTCGCGGTGGCTTACGGCAGTGCCGCGGCCGGCGAGGTCGTGAAGCACCTGGCGGCCTGAGTGCCCTGAGTGTGCTGAGCAGTCTGGGCAGCCCGAGCCGGCCCGGTGCTTTCACTCGATCGGGTCAGTGCGGCTTCTGGTCAGCGCAGCTTCTCCACAACGCGCGGCAGCACGGCGAGGAAGCGGTCGACGTCTTCCTCCGCCGTGCCGAACGGCAGCGAGACCCGCACGTTGCCCCGGTCCGCGGCGCCCATGGCGACCAGCACGTGGCTCGGGGTGACGGTGTCCGAGGTGCACGCCGAGCCCGACGACACCTCGAACCCGGCCTCGTCCAGGTCCAGCACCAGGGCCTCGGCGTTGACCGCCGGACAGGAGAAGGCGACCAGGTTCGGCAGCCGGTCCACCGGGTCGCCGAAGACCTCGATGTCGTCGGCCACCGTCGGCAGCACCGCCCGCAGCCGCTCGGTCAGCGCGCGCAGCCTTACCGCCTCGGCCTCCCGCTCCTGCTCCCGGGCCAGCAGCGCGGCGGCGGCCGCGACGATCCCGGGCAGGTTCACCGCCCCGGGCACCCGGCCGTCCTCGTGCTCGTCGACGGCCCACGCCGGGGCGAACCGCGTCCCCTTGCGGACGGCGAGGATCCCGACGCCGGCCGGCCCTCCCCATTTGTGAGACGAAGCACACAGCACCGACCACTCCCGGGGCACCGGCAACCGCCCCACGACCTGGGCGGCGTCCACCAACAGCGGGACCCCGGCCCCGACCGCGGCCTCGAACACCGGCGCCAGCGGCTGGACCGTGCCGACTTCGTGGTTCGCCGCCTGCAGGCAGGCCAGGGCGGTCCCCGGCACCCGCACCTCGCGCGCGAAGACCTCGGGGTCCACGCGGCCGAGCGGGTCCACGCCGACCACCGACACCACGCCGGAGGCGGCCAGGACCTCGGCGATCGTCGGTTCGCTGCCGCTGCCGCTGCCGCTGCCGCTGCCGCTGCCGCCGGTGCCGCCGCTGCTACCGCCTCCACCACCACTCCCGACCGTCGCGACATGCAGCTCCGCCGCGTGCAGCACCGCCGAGTGCTCGACCGCTGAGACCACCAGCCGCTGTCCGGTCCGCCGCCGCCCGGCCAGCACCCCGGCGACCCCGTAGTGGATCGCCGCCGTCCCCGAAGGAGTGAAGAACACCTCCCGGGCCCGGCACCCGAGCACCTCGGCCACTGCCGCCCGGGACTGGTCCAGCAGCATCCGTGCCTGCCGTCCGGCCCGGTACAGCCGGCCCGGGTCGGCCCAGCCCTCGTCGAACGCCGCCAGCAGCGCGGCGCGGGCGGCCGGGTGCGGGGGCTCGGCGGAGGCGGCGTCGAAATGAGTCACAGCCTTGACGATACGGCGTGTTCCCCCGCTCCGATCTTCGGATGAACGCTCGTCAGTTCGGCCGTAAGCGTGACCGCCGCACCCCGCCACAAGCGTTAACCGGGACCTGCACGCGGGAGGCAATTGGGGCTGGAGTAGGGTTTGGCCGCGAGAGAGAAGACACCGCCCCTGGCAGGGCCGTGACGTGCGGGCACACCGGGTGCGATCCCGGCGGGTCCGCCGCCTGCCTGCCGCCAAGGCTTGAACCTCGGGAAGGCAACCTTGAGTCCACACGGCTCCGACCCGTCGCCGCAGCGCACCACCCCGGCGCGGCGATCGCGGCGCGCGAAGCTCGGCGTTCTTGCCGTGGCCGGGCTGGTCGCCGCGACCGCCACCGGCTGCGACAGCGGCCAGTTCAAACGGCTGGGCGTCCCCGCGCCGGCCACCAAGGAAGCGCCGATCATCCTGCACCTGTGGCAGGGCTCGTGGATCGCCGCGCTCGCCGTCGGCGCCCTGGTGTGGGGCCTGATCCTGTGGTGCGTCATCTTCTACCGCCGCAAGCGCACCGGTGTGGAGATCCCCGCTCAGACCCGCTACAACGTGCCGATCGAAGTGCTGTTCACGGTCGTGCCGTTCATCATGATCGCGGTGTTGTTCTTCTTCACGGCCAAGGACGAGTCCAAGCTCCTGGCGCTGCACAAGGACCCCGCCGTCAAGGTGAACGTCGTGGGCCGGCAGTGGTCCTGGTCGTGGAACTACAACTACGACGCGACCACGCAGCAGGCCACCCCCGGCCAGCTGGCCGTGTACGACGCCGGCACGCCGGCGGACCTGCCGGTGCTGTGGCTGCCGGTGAACGAGCGGGTGCGCTTCACCCTGACCTCCACCGACGTCATCCACTCCTTCTGGGTGCCGAACTTCCTGTTCAAGCTGGACGTGGTGCCCGGCCGGGTCAACGAGTTCGAGCTCACCCCGAACAAGGAGGGCGAGTTCATCGGCCGCTGCGCCGAGCTGTGCGGCGTCGACCACTCCCGGATGCTGTTCAAGGTCAAGGTCGTCTCCGCGGCCGACTACCAGGCCCACCTGGAGGCCCTGGCGAACAAGATCGACCCGGTGACCGGCAAGGGTCAGACCGGCCAGATGCCCGTGGGCTACAACCCGAACGGCGTCCCGCTGCGCGTCGGCCCGCTGACCGGTATCGGCAACGACACCACAGGGAAAGAAAAGTGACGGCCATCAGTGAACCGCGCGCGGTCAGCGCGCCGTACGAGCGCCGTGTCCCCGGCAACATCGTGGTCAAGTGGCTGACGTCCACCGACCACAAGGTGATCGGGTACATGTACCTCATCACGTCGTTCTGCTTCTTCGGGATCGGCGGCCTGCTCGCCCTGCTGATGCGCGCCGAGCTCGCCCGGCCGGGTCTGCAGTTCCTGACCACCGAGCAGTTCAACCAGGCGTTCACCATGCACGGCACGATCATGCTGCTGATGTTCGCCACCCCGCTGTTCATCGGGTTCGCGAACGTCATCGTGCCGCTGCAGATCGGCGCCCCGGACGTGGCCTTCCCGCGGCTGAACATGTTCGCCTACTGGCTGTTCCTGTTCGGCTCGCTGATCGCCGTCGGCGGCTTCCTCACCCCGCAGGGCGCCGCGGACTTCGGGTGGTTCGCCTACTCGCCGCTGACCGACGCGATCCACTCCCCGGGCATCGGCGCGGACATGTGGATCATGGGTCTGGCGCTGTCCGGCTTCGGCACGATCCTCGGTGGCGTCAACTTCATCACCACGATCGTGTGCATGCGCGCGCCCGGCATGACGATGTTCCGCATGCCGATCTTCACCTGGAACATCCTGCTGACCGCGGTGCTGGTCCTGATGGCGTTCCCGGTGCTGGCCGCCGCGCTGTTCGCGCTGGAGGCCGACCGGCGCCTGGGGGCGCAGATCTTCGAGTCGGACAACGGCGGGGCGCTGCTGTGGCAACACCTCTTCTGGTTCTTCGGACACCCAGAGGTGTACATCGTCGCGCTGCCGTTCTTCGGCATCATCTCCGAGATCATCCCGGTCTTCAGCCGTAAGCCGATCTTCGGCTACAACACGCTGGTGATGGCGACGATGTCGATCGCCGGCCTGTCGGTGACGGTGTGGGCGCACCACATGTTCACCACCGGCGCGGTGATGCTGCCGTTCTTCGCCTTCATGTCGTACCTGATCGCGGTGCCCACCGGCATCAAGTTCTTCGACTGGATCGGCACCATGTGGCGCGGCTCGCTGAGCTTCGACACGCCGATGCTGTGGTCGGTGGGCTTCCTGGTCACCTTCCTGTTCGGCGGTCTGACCGGCGTGCTGCTGGCCTCCCCGCCGATCGACTTCCACGTGCAGGACTCGTACTTCGTGGTCGCGCACTTCCACTACGTGCTGTTCGGCACCGTGGTGTTCGCGATGAACGCCGGCTTCTACTTCTGGTGGCCGAAGTTCACGGGCAAGATGCTGGACGAGCGCCTGGGCAAGATCCACTTCTGGATCCTGTTCGTCGGCTTCCACACCACCTTCCTGGTGCAGCACTGGCTCGGCGCCGAGGGCATGCCCCGCCGCTACGCGGACTACCTGGCCAGCGACGGGTTCACCACGCTGAACACGATCTCCTCGATCGGCTCGTTCGTCCTGGGCGCCTCGACCCTGCCCTTCCTGTACAACGTGTACATCACCGCCAAGCGCGGCAAGAAGGTCACGGTCGACGACCCGTGGGG
Organism: Catenulispora sp. MAP12-49; assembly: GCF_041262705.1. NCBI lineage: Bacteria > Bacillati > Actinomycetota > Actinomycetes > Catenulisporales > Catenulisporaceae > Catenulispora > Catenulispora sp. MAP12-49. The sequence continues at coordinate 72,454 of NZ_JBGCCP010000026.1, forward strand.
CTACGGCCGCTCCCTGGAGTGGGCCACCTCCTGCCCGCCGCCGCGGCACAACTTCACCTCGCTGCCGCGCATCCGCTCCGAATCCCCGGCCTTCGACCTGCACCACCCCGAGGTCGCGGCCCTGGACCTGGGCCACGGGCACGGCAAGAAGCCCGCGGTGGCCGCCGCCAAGTCGGCGCCGGCGCAGGACACTCAGGACACGACCGGGACTGACACGGAGGACGGTGCCAAGTGAAGGTCGAGGCCAAGCTCTTCGGGTTCGTCGCCGTCTTCCTGATGATCGACATCCCGGTGTACTGGTTCCTGTCCAAGGACACCGTCGGCACCACCGCGCTGTCCATGGCCTTCGGCCTGTGCGCGCTGGTGTGGTTCTACCTGTACTTCACCGCGATCCGCATCGGGCCGCGCCCGGAGGACCGCGACGACGCGGAGATCTCGGAGATGGCCGGCGAGCTCGGCTTCTTCTCCCCGCACTCGTGGTGGCCGCTGTACACCGCGGGGTCCGCGGCGATCGCCTTCATGGGCATCATCTTCGGATGGTGGCTGTTGCTGGTGGCGGTCCCGTTCGGCGCCTACTCGGTGATCGGGTTGGTGTTCGAGTACTACCGGCGTGAGAACAACCGGTACGGCGAGGCCGGCGCCGGGCACTGAACCGGCGCGGCTGCCCCCGGGCGGTCTGCTGAAGTTGGAGAAGGGCCCGGGCCCCGGAGCGATCCGGGGCCCGGCCCTTTTGCTTTCCAATGTCTGCGCCCTGTCCCAGGAATGTCACGAGACGACCTTCTTTCGAGATCAGACGCAACGCACAAGGCCCCTGAGGCGTCTATCCGGGTGTAGATCGTAAGGATCATTCCAGGCTCAAGGGCATGACAACTTATAGAGCATGACAGCTCACGTGGAACGGGAGGGACTCGTGGCAGACCAGATCAGGCACGGTGTCACCGCGGGCGGACGGCGCCGGTATCGGCGGGTAGCGCAGTGGACGGCGGCCGCGGCGGCCGTGGCGCTGCTGGCGGGTGCGTGCGGCGGCTCGTCGGGCACCAAGACCGCGACGGCGCCGGTAGGGGACGGGCAGACGGCCTCGTCGCCGGCCTCCGGAGGGGCCGCGGGCGGCGCCCCGGCGACGTCCTCCTCCGCGGCTGCGCAGCCGATGACGCTCTCGGCCAGCCCCGCGGACGGCACCCAGGGCGCCGACCCGGGCAAGGGCATCCAGGTCGCCGCCGTCAACGGCAAGCTGGAGAGCGTCACGGCCACCGACGGCTCCGGCAAGACCGTGGCCGGGGCGCTGGCCGCTGACGGCTCCTCCTGGGCCTCCACGGGCAACCTGGCGATCTCCAGCACCTACACGGTCGTGGTGAAGGCGCAGGACGGCTCCGGGGGCGAGAAGACCACCACGTCGAAGTTCACCACCCTGACCCCGGGCAAGCGCCTGGGCCTGGACCACTACGTCCCGGACAACGGCACCACGGTCGGCGTCGGCCAGCCGGTCGCGGTCTTCTTCACCAACGCGCCGAACGAGAAGGACCGCGCGGCCGTCGAGAAGGCGATGACCGTCACCACCACCCCGCACGTGGACGGCGCGTGGAACTGGCGCAGCGACACCGAGGCGGACTGGCGCCCGCAGAACTACTGGCAGCCGGGCACCAAGGTGCAGGTGCACCTGGGCCTGAACGGCGTGAAGGCCGGCGAGACCACCTACGGCTCGTTCACCAAGGACTTCTCCTTCACCATCGGCGACTCGGTGATCAGCACCGTGGACCTGGTGAAGGACAAGATGACCGTCACCAAGAACGGCCAGGTCCTACGCACCATCCTGGTCAGCGGCGGCGAGGTCCCCAAGCACATGACCTGGAGCGGCAAGATGGTGGTCCTGGAGAAGGACTCCTCACTCCAGATGACCTCGGCCTCGGTGAACTTCACCGACGCCTCGGACTTCTACGACCTGAAGGTCCAGGACGCGGTGAAGCTCACCACATCCGGCACTTTCCTGCACGCCGCCCCCTGGAACGACGGCAAGTTCGGCCGCGTGAACGGCAGCCACGGCTGCATCGGCATGAGCCTGGACGACGCCGCGTGGTTCTTCAACACGGTGAAGGTCGGCGACGTGGTGAACGTCCTGCAGTCGTCGGACACCAAGCCCAACGTCACGACGAACTCGATGCCCGGCTTCGACGACTGGAACCTGAGCTGGAGCCAGTGGCTCGCGGGTTCCGGCGCGGGGGTGCAGGCGCAGTAGAGCTCGGTCGCTGTTCGCAATCGGTTGGCCACGTCCTGTCAGAGGGCGTGGCTAGCCTTTTGGGGTATGACAGTCGCTATGAACTACGAACCACCTCCACCTCCGGTAGCGGAGCTGGAGAAGTCGCCAGAGCTCTGGGCCGCCTTCAGCCTGGTGGAGTGGGCCGGCCTGCTCGACGGCGTCACACTGGAGATGTGGGAGCACATCCCCGAGGACTTCTGTCGGGATCACGAGCTCGACAACGGCCGCCTGATCCGGCGGGAGTCCGGCAGCCTGGGCCACCAGCACGTATCCATCGAGCTGGCCGTGGTCCTGAAGGCCGCAGCCAAGAAGGCGGTCGAGAAAGGCACGTTTCCCTGCCTGAAGGTGGTTGTGGACTCGGACATCCGGTTGTGGGAGGTGCCGTGCGCGACCGTACGTCGGCCCGATGTTCTGGTCTATCGCTGCCTCGAAGCAGAAGAAACGAAGCTGTGGGCCAAGCACGTGGTGTTGGCCGTCGAGATCGTGTCGAAGTCCAGCAGGGCGACCGACACCGGGCAGGACAATCCGGATACCGGGTTCGAGTCGAAGATGACTCAATACGCGCGTTCCGGGATCAAGCACTACTGGATCGTGCGGCTGAAGCCCGACGACTCGGCTGTCGAGTCGATCGAACAGTGGCGTCTGGGGGAGTACCGCGGTCGGTACGGACCGGTCGGGTACTGGGAATCCGGGCTCAGCCGTGACGCGGTCCTGACCGACGAGCCGTTCCCCATCGCCATCAGCTGGTCCGACCTGGAGTTCTGACCCCCGCGTGCCCGCCTCGGCGACCGGCGGGCACCCGAAACCGGCAGGCGCCCGCATCCGGCGCTCAGCCCTCCCGCACCAGCCGCTCCGACACCTCGACCCACTTCGCCAGCACCCGTTGCGCGGCCCCCGAATCGATCGCCTCGGCGGCCTTGGCCAGGCCGGCGCCCAGCCGTGCCGTCACCGGCTCGGCGGAGGGCTCCAGCGCCGCCAGTGCTGCGGCTGAGGACAGCAGGACCGCGTCGCGGACCGCGCCCTGCTCGCCGGCGAGCATGCGGCGGGCCACGTCCGCGTTGAACTCCGGGTCGGCGCCGCGCAGGGCGGAGACGGGGGAGTACTCGATGCCGACGTCGCGGGGGTCGAAGACCTCGCGGTGGACCTGGCCGCCGGTGGCGGTCCAGACGGTGGTGGTGGTGGCCACCGAGATCTCGTCCAGGCCGTCGTCGCCGCGGAAGACCAGTGCCTCCACGCCGCGGCGGGCGAACACGCCGGCCACGATCGGGGCCATGCGCTCGTCGAAGACGCCGACCGCGCTGGCCCTGGGCCGGGCCGGGTTGGTCAGGGGGCCCAGGAAGTTGAAGAAGGTCGGGATCGCCAGCTCTTTGCGGGGGACGCCCGCGTGGCGCAGGGAGGCGTGGAAGACCGGGGCGAAGCAGAAGGTGATGCCCACCTCCTTGGCGACCTGGGCCACCGCCTCGGGCGGCAGGTCCAGGCGGACGCCGAGCCGCTCCAGGATGTCCGCGGCGCCGGAGGAGGAGGACGCGGCGCGGTTGCCGTGCTTGACCACCGTGGCGCCCGCGCCGGCCGCGACGATGGCGGACATCGTGGAGATGTTCACGGTGTGTGCGCGGTCGCCGCCGGTGCCGACGATGTCCACCGTGGCGCCGGGGACGTCGATGAGCAGCGCGTGCTTGTACATCGAGCGGACGAAGCCCTCGATCTCGTCGATCGCCTCGCCCTTGGCGCGCAGCGCCACCGCCAGGCCCGCGACCTGGCTCGGGGTGGCCTCGCCGGTCATCACCCGGTCCATGGCCCACGCCGCGTCCTGGACCGAGAGGTCCTCGCGGCGCAGTACCGCCGACAGGAGCTCGGGCCACGTGCGCTGCTCGGTCATCGGCGGTTCGCCTCCGTCTACGGAACGCTGGGAACGCTCGGATCGCTCGGGTCGCTCAAAGGAGTGAATCTCGGAAGGAGAAGCGGCCCGGGGCCCGCACGGCCCAGGGCTCCTCCACAGCGGAACCCTACGCGGCGACGCGCTTGGCGAGCCGCGCCCGGACCAGCTCCGCGACCGAGTCTGCCAGGGCGACCGGGTCGATCGGGTGCGGTGTCCACGCCTCGGCCCGCGACCAGGTGGCCAGCCAGCCGTCCTGCGGGCGCCCGGTGAGCACCAGGACCGGCGGGCACTGGTAGATCTCGTCCTTGAGCTGGCGGCACACGCCCATGCCGCCGGCCGGGGTCGCCTCCCCGTCCAGGATCAGGATGTCGAAGCCGCCCTTGTCCACGGCGGCGACCACGGCGGCCGGCGTCGCGTACTCGTGCGTCTTGATCGGCGGCAGGTCGGCCGCCACCCGGCGCCCGAGCGCCAGCACGACCTTCTCCCGGGTGGTGGAGTCGTCGCTGTAGATGAGGACTTTGATGGCGGTCTCGCTGGCACTACCAGCGTTGCCGTGCTGGTTGTTCATAAGCGCGAGCTTACTCGGCGTGCAAGCTCGGCTTCCAGACGGTCGGCCCGCCGATCCGGCGGGTTCGGCCCGGGTCTGCTCACCCGTCCGGACCAGAACCCGGCTTCCGGTCGCTTGTCCTCAGATAGGACATCTCCGCCCGACAAGGTCTGCGGCCGTCGCTCAGCTGGTCCAGACGCCATACCGAGCGTGTCCGAAGCGGCCCGGGAACACCGGGATCCGGGCCTTCGTTAACTCGATCGGCCCCATACGCACAGGACACTGGTTCCTTAACACCCACCCCCGGCGCGGAGCCGCCATGGGGTGACGACATAATGGCGGCCGTGGCGACAGCAACTGCAACTACTCAAGCGGGGCAGGCCCACCGCCTGCCCAACCGGCCGAACCTGGTCAGCGTCGGAACGATCGTCTGGCTGAGCTCGGAACTGATGTTCTTCGCGGCACTGTTCGCGATGTACTTCACGATCCGATCGGTGCACGGGTCTGCCTACTTCGTTCAGCAGGCCAAGCACCTGAACATGTCCCTGGCCGTGCCGAACACCACCATCCTGGTGCTGTCCTCGGTCACCTGCCAGATGGGCGTGTTCGCGGCCGAGCGTGGGGACGTGCGGAAGCTGCGGAGCTGGTTCATCCTCACGTTCATCATGGGCGCGGTCTTCGTGTCCGGTCAGGTCTGGGAGTACTCGGCCCTGGTGAAGGAGAACTACACGATCGGCCACAACGCGTGGACGTCGGTGTTCTACCTCACCACCGGGTTCCACGGCCTGCACGTCACCGGCGGGCTGCTCGCGTTCCTGTTGGTGCTGGGCCGGACTTATCTCGCCAAGCGATTCACCCATGATCAGGCCACCTCCGCGATCGTCGTGTCCTACTACTGGCACTTCGTCGACGTGGTGTGGATCGGCCTGTTCTTCGTCATCTACATCATGAAGTAGTCCGGACCAGTGGAATCGGTAAGGAATCCTCTGTCGTGAACACGCTTTCGGCACGACGGCGCCATCCGCTGGCCGCGTTCGTCGTCCTCTTCTTCGCGCTGGCCATGATCGGCGCGGCATACGCCACCCTGGGCTCCTCCACGGCGTCGGCGGCTGGTTCGGCCGCCTACACGCCGGACCAGGTGCTGGCCGGCCAGAAGCTCTTCCAGTCCTCGTGCTCGTCCTGCCACAACATGAACGGCCAGGGTGTGCAGGGCTCGGGTCCGCCGCTGATCGGAGTCGGCGCCGCCGCCGTCGACTTCCAGGTCGGCACCGGCCGCATGCCCGCGCAGCAGATCGGCCCGCAGGCGCCCAGCAAGCCGCCGGTCTTCACGCAGGACGAGATCGACGACATGGCCGCGTACATCAGCTCGCTGGGGGCCGGCCCGGCCGTCCCGGACCCGTCGCTGTACGCCGCCGACCCGAACAACGCCGCGAGCGTCTCCAACGGCGGTGTGCTGTTCCGCAGCAACTGCTCGCAGTGCCACAACGTGGCCGGCGCCGGCGGTGCCCTGACCGACGGCAAGTACGCGCCGTCGCTGAAGGAGACCTCGCCCAAGCACATCTACGAGGCCATGCTCACCGGCCCGCAGAACATGCCGATCTTCAACGACAACGTGATGTCCCCGCAGGACAAGAAGGACATCATCGCGTACCTGCTGCAGACCCGTACCGGTCCCAACCCCGGCGGTCTGGACCTGGGCTCGCTCGGCCCGGTCTCCGAGGGTCTGTTCGCCTGGACGATCGTGCTGGGCCTGCTGCTCGTGTTCACCGTCTGGATCGGTGCGCACACCACCAAGGCGTCCCGTGCCCGTGTCGCGCACTTCGAGGCGACCACCGGGAAGGACGCCACCGACAATGACTGATCGGGACATGGAAACGGACCACCTGCCTGAGAACACCGGTGGGGCGGGCCACGGCACCCTGACCAAGGACGCCGCGGCGGACGACCCCTTCCAGGACCCGGGTCTGCCGGCCTACCGGCCCCGGGTCACCGACCTCGACCCCAAGGCCGCCAAGCGCGCCGAGCGCCAGGTCGCCCTGCTGTTCCTGATCTCGATCGTGGGTCTGATCGGGTCGATGGTCTGCTACACCTTCGTGCCGAACACGCGGGTGCACACCTTCACGGGCCTGGGCACCGTGAACATGAACAACCTGGCCCTGGGCCTGTGCCTGGGCTTCGCGTTCCTGGCGCTGGGCGGCGGGGCCATCCACTGGGCCCGCACCCTGATGACCGACGTGGACCTGGTCCAGGAGCGGCACCCGATGAAGTCGGACCCCGAGTCCACCGCGTTCGCGGTCTCGGAGTTCAAGCAGGGCGTCGCGGACTCCGGTTTCACCAAGTACCCGCTCATCCGGCGTTCCCTGCTGACCGCCATGATGATCCTCCCGCTGCCGGCCGTGTGGCTGCTGCGCGACCTCGGCCCTCTGCCGGGGGACGCCCTGCGGCACACCCTGTGGGCTCCGGGCGAGAAGCTGGTCAACCCGAACACCGGCCAGCCGCTGAAGGTCTCCGACGTCACGGTCGGCACGCTCGCGCTGGCGAACCCGGCCAGCCTGAACGACGTGCCCGAGGAGCGGATCGACAACCTGGCCAAGTCCGCGGTGCTGGTCGTCCGTCTGCCCCAGGAGGCCCTGAAGGGCTCCGAGGCGCAGAAGAAGAAGCAGTGGGACTGGTCGGTGGACGGCGTCATGGCCTTCTCCAAGATCTGCACCCACGTCGGCTGCCCGGTGGCGCTGTACGAGCAGCAGACGCACCACATGCTGTGCCCGTGCCACCAGTCGACCTTCGACCTGTCCGACGACGGTAAGGTCATCTTCGGCCCGGCCGCGCGGTCGCTGCCGCAGCTGCCGATCACGGTCGACGCCGACGGCAACCTGGTCGCCGTGAGCGACTTCCGGGAGCCGGTCGGCCCGAGCTTCTGGGAGCGCGGATGAGCGCCACGACTGCCCCGGTCGGCGGGGCCTCGGCCGACAACGAACCCGTGAAGACCGATCCGGTCTCCAACTGGGCGGACGAGCGGCTCGGGATCTACAAGGGCTCGAAGAACCTGCTCCGGAAGGTCTTCCCGGACCACTGGAGCTTCCTGCTCGGCGAGATCGCGCTGTTCTCGTTCATCCTGATCCTGCTCTCGGGCGTCTTCCTGACGCTGTGGTTCAACCCGAGCATGGGCGAGGTCCAGTACAACGGCTCGTACCACCCGCTCGACGGCGTCTCGATGTCCGAGGCCTTCGCCTCGACCCTGCACATCAGCTTCGACGTCCGCGCCGGACTGCTGATGCGCCAGGTGCACCACTGGGCGGCCCTGATCTTCATCATGTCGATCATGGTCCACATGCTGCGCATCTTCTTCACCGGTGCGTTCCGCAAGCCCCGTGAGATCAACTGGCTGATCGGCTTCACGCTGATGGTGCTGGGCCTGCTGGAGGGCTTCGCGGGCTACTCGCTGCCGGACGACCTGCTGTCCGGTACCGGTCTGCGCATCGCCTCCGGCGTCATCCTGTCGATCCCGATCGTGGGCACGTACGTCTCGTACTTCCTGTTCGGCGGCAACTTCCCCGGGCACGACTTCATCCCGCGCCTGTTCACCATCCACGTGCTCCTGATCCCGGCCCTGATCGTCGGCCTGGTGACCGCGCACCTGATCCTGGTGTTCGTGCAGAAGCACACGCAGTGGGCCGGTCCGGGCAAGACCAACGAGAACGTGGTCGGCCTGCCGCTGCTGCCGGTGTACACCGCCAAGGCCGGCGGGTTCATGTTCGTGATCTTCGGCGTCTGCTTCCTGCTGGCGGGCCTGGTCCAGATCAACCCGATCTGGGCGTACGGGCCGTACGTACCCGACCAGATCAGCGCGGGTTCCCAACCAGACTGGTATATCGGCTTCCTCGAAGGCTCCCTTCGCATGATGCCGAACTGGGAGTGGAACATCTGGGGCCACACGCTGTCCTTCAACGTGCTGATCCCCTCGCTGGTCGTCCCGGGCATCCTGTTCACCGCCCTGGCGGTGTGGCCGTTCCTGGAGCAGTGGATCACCGGCGACAAGCGCGAGCACCACATCCTGGACCGCCCGCGCAACCGCCCGACCCGCACGGGCCTGGGCGTCGCCGGGATAACGTTCTACGGCGTCCTGTGGCTGGCCGGCGGCAACGACCTGATCGCGACCCACTTCCACCTCTCGGTGGAGGCCCTGACCTGGACCTTCCGCGTCCTGGTCTTCCTGGGCCCGGTGATCGCCTTCTGGTGCACCAAGCGCATCGCCCTGGGCCTGCAGCGCCGCGACAAGGACAAGGTCCTGCACGGCCGCGAGACCGGCATCATCAAGGTCTCGCTGGAGGGCGAGTTCACCGAGGTCCACGAACCCCTGTCGGCCGGCGAACGCTACCGCCTGACCGCGCACGAGGTGCAGAAGCCGCTGGAACTCGGCCCCGCCACGGACGAGAACGGCGTCGAGCGCCCGGGCAACCGCGCGCTGAAGCTGCGCGCCAGGGCCTCCAAGGCGATGTTCTCCGACCACGTGGAGACCACGGTCGAGGAGTACAAGGAGATCGAGGCCGGGCACGGCCACCACTGAGGTTCAGCTGTCGCACGTCGCAGGGGTCTCGCCTTCGGGCGGGGCCCTTGTGGCTTTTCGGGGCGACCGGCTGGCTTGGGTGTGGGTGGGTCCACCGCGGTCCATGGCCCACTGCGGTCCACGGTCCACTTGGGCTTCGCTGGGGGGCGCTGCTTGGTTGGTCCTGGTGCCTGGTGCCTGGTGCCTGGTGCCTGGTGCCTGGTGCCTGGTGCCTGTGCCTGGTGTCGCGTTGGCGGCACACCAAAAGGGGACCGCGCACGAAGCGCGGTCCCCTTTCAGTTCTCAGTGATTACCAGCGGCGGTCGCGCGTCGGACGGTTGTCGTCGCGCTGGTCGCCGTTGCTGTAGCCGCCGCGCGGGCGGCCGAAGGCGGTGCGCTCGCCGAAGGTGCGACGCTCGCCGCCCTCACGGTTGTCACGGTCGAAACCGCCGCGCTGGCCGAAGCCGCGGTTCTGCGAGCCGTTGCGGTCGCCGCCGCGGTTGTCGCGGTCGAAGCTGCGGCCCTGCGTCTGCGAGCCGTTGCGGTCGAAGGGCCGACGCTCGCCGCCGCCCCGGTTGTCACGGTCGAAGCTGCGACCCTGCGGCTGCGAGCCGTTGCGGTCGAAGGGGCGACGCTCGCCGCCGCCGCGGTTGTCGCGGTCGAAGCTGCGGCCCTGCGTCTGCGAGCCGTTGCGGTCGAAGGGCCGACGCTCGCCGCCGCCCCGGTTGTCCCGGTCGAAGCCGCCACGGTTGGTGTCCCGGTTGGTGTCGCGGTCGCCGAACGAGCGACGCTCCCCGCCGCGGTTGTCGCGGTCGCCGAAGGGCCGACGCTCGCCGCCGCCGCGGTTGGCGCGGTCGAAGCCGCCACGGTTGGTGTCCCGGTCGCCGAAGGAGCGACGCTCCCCGCCGCGGTTGTCGCGGTCGAACGAGCGACCCTCGGCACCGCCGCGGTTGTCCCGGCTGAAGCCGCCGCGGTTGTCGCGGTCGCCGAACGAACGGCCCTCGGCGCCACCACGGTTGGTGTCGCGGTCGCCGAACGAACGACGCTCGCCGCCGCCGCCGAAGCCGGAGCCCGAGCCCGAGCGGTCGCCGCCGAAGCTGCCGCGCTTGTCCCGGTCGAAGCCGCCACGGTTGGTGTCGCGGTCACCGAACGAGCGACGCTCGCCGCCGCGGTTGTCGCGGTCGAAGCCGCCACGGTTGGTGTCGCGGTCGCCGAACGAGCGACGCTCGCCGCCGAAGCCAGAGCCCGAGCCGGAGCCCGAACGGTCGCCGCCGAACCCGCCGCGGTGGCCGCGGTCGAAGCGGTCGCGGTCCTGGCGGAAGCCTTCGCGTCCGCCGCGGAAGCCGCCCTCGCGACCGCCGCGGAAGCCGTCGCGGCCCTCGCGCCGGTCATCGCCCATGCGGGCATCGCGCGCCGCGCGGCGGGCCGAGTGGTAGGCGTCGGCCTCGGCGACGTACTCGGCCACCGGACGGCCGCCGGTCAGTTCGCGCAGGGCCTCCGAGCTCGGGGTGACCTTCGTCAGCTCCGCCTCGACGCCGGCCGTCTCCAGCAGGCGCATCGTGCTCTTGCGCTGCTTGGGCAGGACCAGGGTGACCACGGTGCCGCTCTCGCCGGCGCGGGCCGTGCGGCCGGCGCGGTGCAGGTAGTCCTTCGGGTCGCCGGCCGGGTCGACGTGCAGGACCAGGTCGATGCCGTCGACGTGGATGCCGCGGGCGGCGACGTCGGTGGCGACCAGGACCGGGACGCGGCCGTCCTTGAAGTCCGCGAGGGTCTTGGTGCGGGCGCGCTGGGTCATGCCGCCGTGCAGGGCCAGGGCCGAGACGCCGGCCTCGCGGATCTTCTCCGCGATGCGGTCCGCGCCCAGCTTGGTGCGGGCGAACAGGATGGTGCGCCGGCCGTCCTGGCCGCCGGGGGTGTGCCGGGCCGCGATCTCGGCGGTGACCATGGCCTTGTCCGCCGGCTCGACGATCAGCAGGTGGTGGTCCATCTGGGCCTGGTCGTCGTCGTCCGGGGTCACCGAGTGCAGGACCGGGTCGGTCATGTACTTCTGGACCAGCTCGTCGACGGCGCCGTCGAGGGTGGCGCTGAACAGCAGGCGCTGCCCGGCCGGGTCGGTCTGCGACAGCAGCTCGGTGACGATCGGCATGAAGCCCATGTCGGCCATCTGGTCGGCCTCGTCCAGGATGGCGATCTCGACCTCGGACAGGTCGCACTCTTCCTGCTCGATCAGGTCGGTCAGCCGGCCCGGGGTGGCCACCAGCAGCTCGACGCCGCGGCGCAGCGAGAAGACCTGCTTGTACATCGGCGCGCCGCCGTAGACCGCGGCGATGTCCGCGCCCACGGCGAAGCCGTACGGCTGCAGCGCGTCGCTGACCTGCATGGCCAGCTCGCGGGTCGGCACCAGGACCAGGGCCAGCGGCTTGCCCTTGCGGGCCCGCTTGCCCTTCAGGTTGGCCAGCGCGGCCAGGCCGAAGGCCAGGGTCTTGCCGGAGCCGGTGCGGGCCTTGCCCAGCACGTGCCGGCCGGCCAGGGCGTCCGGGATGGTCGCGGCCTGGATCGGGAAGGTGTTGTGCACGCCGCTGTCGGCGAGCTTCTTCACCAGTTCCTCGGGCAGGCCCAGCTCGGTGAAGGCGACGGGCGCGGAGCCGGCGGTCTCGGCGGCTTCGTCCTCGTCGTCGTCCTCGTCGTCCTCGTCCAGAGCGTCGATCTCGTCGGCGTCGTCATCGAAGTCGTCGTCGGCATCGTCGGCGTCGGCGGCGTCGGCGAAGTCGGCCTCAAGGCCGTCGAGCTCGGTGTCGAGGTCGGTGGCAATGTCGGTGTGGGTGTCGGTGTCGAGCTCGGCGGCGGGAGTGAACTCCTCGGCCGCGATCTCGTTCTCAGGGGTGATTGCAGACATGGCTGATTAAGCCCTTCTGAAGGCGGACACGTCCTCAGGGGCACACGAGCGCATGGATTGCGCCGCAGCGGGTTACAGAACGGTCACTAAGGCGGCCTGGTTCCATTGTTGGACGACCAGGTAGGCGATAGCCGCGCCTGAAGTGGTGGACCGGGGAATGGCAGGTTCCGGACCCCACTGCGTTCTGCGTCACATGAAGGAAGCCGGTTTCCGACCGGCTTCTAGGTGACCTGTCCCGCGCAGCGTTCGCTTGGATTTCGATCCATGGTAGCGGCCACCGGCGCGAATCCAAGAATCGCGCAGGTCAGGTGTGTCGGTTGGGGTCCTTCAGCTCCGCCGGCGGGGGCCCGTTGAGCGGGTCCACGCGTACCAGGTGGCCCCACCAGATGAGCCGGTAGGTCGAGGCCCATTCCGGGGTGCACGTGGTCAGGGTGATGTACTGCCCGGGCTTGGTGAACGGCCCGCCCTTGGGGATCGGCGCGATCGTCCCGATGTTGGTCGGGTCGGTCTGCGGCAGCTCCTTGTCCAGCGCGTAGACGTACCAGCCGTGGGTGGTCTCCACCACCACGTGGTCGCCGATCCGCAGCTGGTTGATGTACCGGAACGGCTCCCCGTAGGTCCGCCGGTGCGCCGCCACCGCGAAGTTCCCGGTCGGGTCCCACGGCATCGCCGTGGCCGGCGTCGTGTAGTGCCCGACGGCGCCCTTGTCGAGCACCTTCTCCTTGTCCACACCCTGCATCACCGGGATGTTGGCCTTGCCGATGGCCGGGATGGTCAGCAGCGCGAAGCCCTCGCTCGGCGCGAACGCCGACTTCGGCTGCGTGCCGGCCGGCGCGTTCGGCGTCAGCTGCTGCTGGAACTGCTGCTGGATCGCGCCGGCCTCGGAGTTGGCGGCCTTGTCCGCCTCCACGTTCGTCCACCACAGCGTGTAGACGACGTACAGCGCCATGACCGCGCCGAGCGTGATCAGCACCTCGCCGACGCTGGACAACAGCATCAGCCGGCGCTGTGCCGACCGCACCGCGCGGTTGGAGCTCCGGGCCGACCTGCTGCCGGGCGGCGGTGCCTGGTAGCCCTCCCCGTCAGGAGCCTGAGACGGCGGCGGCGTGTAGACGACCTTCGGGATCATCTCCGTCGGCGCGTCGGCGGGGGAGGGTACGTCGGTGATCCGCGGGATGTACTCCGTCGGAGCCTCGGGTTCCAGCGGGACCCCGTGGTTTTGCGGCATGTCCGAAACCGTAGCGGACCATCATTCTTCCGGTGGGCTGTATCCCGAATGACGGGGACCGCTCGGGGCCTCCCACTCTGATTCCGGCTTCACCGCGGCGGGTTTGGGCTGACGCCGCCGTTGCCACAGCACGTATCCGCCACCTGCGAGGATCACGATGAAGCCGATCAGCAGGACCGGGCTGAAACCGCCTGATCCACCTCCGCTTCCGGCCGCCGCGTGTGACCCGTTCGAGGGACCCGTGGAGAAAACCGGATTGGTCGGCCAGATGTTGGCGGTGTCGGTGGTGCCGGGAGCCGAGGCTTGAGGTGTCTGCCCACCGGACGGCGCCTCGGAGGCACCGGACCCCGTGGCGGCCGACGAAGGGGCGCCGGAAGCAGGGGACGTGTTCGCGCCCGTCGGCGCCGACCGCGAGCTCGGCGCGGTGCTGCGGGGCGCCTGATTGACCGGGAACATCGCGTCGAACCCGGGCAGGGCCTCGGGATCCACCGGTTCCAGGCTGACCGCCTGCACCGGCGCGATGATGCCGAACCCGAGCTGGTCGGTGTGCAGGTTCCCCGACGCCGGGTTGATCGAGCCGGCCATCTGCGCCACCACCTGGCGCGCCGGCCAGTTCGCGTGGCCGGCCCGCAGGATCGCGGCCAGGGCGGCGACGTAGCCGGAGGCGGTCGAGGTGTCGTTGCCGTAGGCGGCCAGCGTGACCGCCGGACCGGAGGAGGACGACTGCTGCGGGGCGCCGGAATCGTCGGCGGAGGCCACGTTCACCACGCCCTGCGGACGCTGCGACATCGCCTCCCCGGTGTCGCCGGCCGCCGCGATCACCAGCGCCTGGCCGCCGATCGACGCCGGATCGACCGAGGTGTCGGCGACGACCACGATCGCGCCGTCGGCCGATCCGGTCCGCACCTGCGCGTCCGGTGCCAGGGCGCTGATCGCGCACGCCGCCTCGGCGACCCGGTCCGGGGCGCCGACCACGCCGATGGTGACGCCGCCGCCCTTGGTGCCGGCGACGCTCCAGGCGCGGGTGGCGTTGAACGCCAGCAGCGGGCCCTGCGGATCAGGGCACGAGGCCGCCGAGGCGCGGGCCGGCCCGGCGGCCGCTCCGAAGCCGGCCAGCAGTGCCGCGCATCCGACGGCGACCAGAGTCCTTCTCAGCACATGGTGACGCTACCCGAAGCGGGGCGTTCTCATGGGTGACCGCCCGCGCCTCGGTGTCGTCGATATCCGTCAGGCCCCGTTGTGCCGGCCCGACCACGTCCACGCGTACCCCGGATCCTCCGAGGCCACGCCGCCCTCGCCGATCTCCAGCGGCCGGAACGTGTCCACCATGACCGCGAGCTCGTCGAAGAACTCCGCACCGATCGAGCGCTCCGCGGCGCCCGGCTGCGGACCGTGCGTCAGGCCGGAGGGGTGCAGCGAGATCGAGCCCTGGCCGATGCCCGAGCCGCGGCGCGCCTCGTAGTTGCCGCCGGTGTAGAACAGCACCTCGTCGGAGTCGACGTTGTGGTGGTTGTACGGCACCGGGATCGACAGCGGGTTGTAGTCCACCTTGCGCGGCACGAACGAGCAGATCACGAAGTTCGGGCCCTCGAAGGTCTGGTGCACCGGCGGCGGCTGGTGCACGCGTCCGGTGATCGGCTCGAAGTCGGCGATGTTGAAGGCGTACGGGTACAGGCAGCCGTCCCAGCCGACCACGTCGAAGGGGTGGTGCGCGTAGGTGAGCTTGGTCCCGCCGGCCCGGTGGCGCACCAGCACCTCCACGTCGGAGCCCTCGGCCAGCAGCGGCTCGGACGGCCCGCGCAGGTCCCGCTCGCAGTACGGCGAGGACTCCAGGAACTGGCCCTTCGCGGACAGGTAGCGCTTGGGCGGGCCGATGTGCCCGGTGGCCTCGATCACGAACAGCCGCAGCGGCTCGTCGCCGGCGCCGGCGGACGGCACCCACCGGTGGATGGTCGAGGTCGGCAGGATCACGTAGTCGCCCTGCCCGACCTCCAGCGTGCCGAAGGAGGTCTCCACGACGCCTGACCCGGACTCCACGTACACGCACTCGTCGCCTATGGCGTTCCGGTACAGGGGAGAGGCCTCGGTCGCCGCGACGTACGAAAGGCGCACGTCTCCGTTGCCCAGCAACAGATGCCGGCCGGTGACGGCGTCCAGGCCCGAGGCGTCGAGTTTGTGCGTCAGGAAGTGCCGCGGCTTCAGCGGACGGTTCGCGACCGCCCCGGACAGCGGTCCCGGCGGCTCCCATTCCACGGAGTCCACGATCGCCGTCGGAAGTCCGACGTGGTAGAGCAGCGCGGAGTCGGAGGAGAAGCCCTCGACGCCCATCAGCTCCTCGGAGTACAGCTCGCCGTCCGGGCGGCGGAACTGAGTGTGGCGCTTGTGCGGGATCTCGCCCACTGCGCGGTAGTAGGCCATCGCCGCCGTCCCCTTCGGGTTGTCCTGTCATCCGGGTGTTCGATAATCGGACGCTACTGTCCGCTCTCTTCGACCATGGGCTACCGTGGCGGTCATGTCAACCGCCGACCCCGGCGCCCTCGGCGTCCTGTTCGCAGAGCTGATCGACGACGCCGCGCTGTTCCCGCCCGGCGACGCCCCCATCGCCGAGGCGGTGCCCGCGCACCTGGCCTACGACGCCGGCGCCCACAGCGGCCTGCTGGGCCGCTTCCTGTGCCCGGTCTCCAAGCTCGCCGATCTGAAACCGCTGCTGAGCGACGACGAGGGCCTGCGGCTGGGCCTGATCGGCGACACCGGCGTGGACGGTCTGCTGGCCGCGTTCACCGAGTTGGAGGACGACGACCGGGTGATCCTGGAGGCCGTCGAGATCCGCCATCCGGGCGAGCGCCTGGAGGAGCTGGAAGCGAAGCTGCCGTACGGCGTCGAGGCCTACATCGAGATCTCCCCGGCCGACATGCGATCCCTGCTTCCCACCCTCACCGGCCGTGAGTCGCTGTACGCCAAGCTGCGCACCGGCGGGCTGACCGCCGAGGCGTTCCCGACGCCGCTGGCCGTGGCCGAGTTCCTGGTGGGCTGCGCGGACCTGGAAGTCGGCGTGAAGTGCACGGCCGGCCTGCACCACGCGGTGCGGCACACCGACGCCGAGACCGGGTTCACGCACCACGGCTTCCTCAACGTGCTGCTGGCCGCCGAGCGCGCGAGCGACGGCGCGGAGATCGAGGACGTGGCGGCCGTCCTGGCCGTGACGGACGGCGCCGAACTGGCCGAACGTGTCAAAGCTCTGACGGTCGAGGCCACGGCCCGGACCCGCGATCTGTTCCACGGCTTCGGGTCCTGTAGTTTCCAGGAGCCGATCGACGATCTGGCGGGCCTGGGCCTGCTGCCGGATCTGCCGACCGGCTGAAGGCCGCACCGCCCCAAGGCGCCGACGGCCCCGTGCCACCGAACGAAGGACGGTTATGACACAGCCCACCTGGGTCCCGCTCCCGCCCCAGACCGACTTCCCGGTCGAGAACCTGCCCTACGGCGTCGCGACCCACGGTGAGCGGCCGGCGCACGTGGTCACCCGGATCGGCGACTTCGTCGTCAGCCTCGGCGCGCTGGCGGCGAACGGCCTGCTGGACGGCACGATCGAGGACCCGGCGGCGTACTTCGGGATCGGCACGCTGAACCCGTTCATGGCCCTGGGGGCGCCGGCGTGGGCGGCGGTGCGGGCCCGGCTCACCGAGCTGTTCACCGACCCCGAGCGCCGCAAGGCCGTCGAGCCGCTGCTGGTGCCGCTGGCCGACGCGGTGCTGTACCTGCCGTTCCAGGTCGCGGACTACGTCGACTTCTACTCCTCCGAGGACCACGCCACCAACCTCGGCCGCATCTTCAGGCCGGACGCCGAGGCCCTGCTGCCGAACTGGAAGCACCTGCCGATCGGCTACCACGGCCGCTCCGGCACGATCGTGCCCTCCGGCACCCCGATCGTGCGGCCGACGGGCCAGCGCAAGGCCCCCACCGACGAGGAGCCGCGCTTCGGGCCCAGCGTGCGCCTGGACATCGAGGCCGAGGTGGGCTTCGTGGTCGGGACGCCCTCGCCGCTGGGCGGCGGGGTGCGCGTGGAGGAGTTCCAGGACCACGTCTTCGGCGTGGTGCTGGTCAACGACTGGTCCGCGCGCGACATCCAGGCCTGGGAGTACGTGCCGCTGGGCCCGTTCCTCGGCAAGTCGTTCGCGACCTCGATCTCCCCCTGGGTGGTGCCGCTGGCCGCGCTGCAGGACGCGCGCGTCGCGCCGCCGTACCAGGACCCGGTCCCGCTGCCGTACCTGCAGGGCGAGACCTGGGGCTACAACATCCACCTGGAGGTCAAGCTGAACGGGAACACGGTCTCCACGCCGCCGTTCGCGGGCCTGTACTGGACCCCGGCGCAGCAGCTGGCGCACATGACGGTGAACGGCGCGAGCCTGCGCACCGGCGACTTCTACGCCTCCGGCACCGTCTCCGGGCCGCTGCCCGAGCAGCGCGGCTCGTTCATCGAGCTGACCTGGAACGGCACCGAGCCGCTGGCCCTGGCCGACGGCTCCACGCGCACCTTCCTGGTGGACGGCGACACGGTCGCGATCGGCGGCGTCGCCCCGGGGCCGAACGGGGCGCGGATCGGGTTCGGCGAGGTGGTCGGGACGATCCAGTCGGCGGTGCGGCAGCCGGAGCTGTAGCGGCCGGCTCGCCGGTGTCGTGAGTGCGGAATCCTGGGTGTGAGTTCTGTCACGCGGTCGTGGTGAGCCTGGCGTCCAGCGCCGCGAGGTCCGCCTCGGAAAGCCCGTTCGCCAGCAGGTAGTCGGGCATCTTCAGCCCGGCGATCGTCGAACCCAGCGACGCCTCGATGGTGGTCCCGTGCCCCGCGAGGCGCTCGCTGGTCGCGACGAGTTGGTCCCGGGCGCCCAGGGCGGCGTACCGCTCCTTCATACGGTCGAAGGTGAGCAGGTAGTCGGCGACGATCTCGCCGGGTTCCGCGCCGGCCAGGACCAGCAGGACCAGCGCGATCAGGCCGGTGCGGTCCTTGCCGCCGGCGCAGTGGAACACCACGCAGCCGGGTTCGGCGGTGGCGATCGCCCTGACGGCGGCGACCACGCGCTCCGGGTACTCGGCCAGCAACGCCGGGAGGTACATCGGCGACGCCATGTTGTCGATCGGCGCCCAGTGGTCGTGGAACGGCGTGCCGGGCTCGGGGTCGATCGGCGCGCGGACGGTCGTGATGCCGGCGGGTCTGGGCGCCTCGTCCGGCCAGTCCTCGTCAGCGGCGCGCAGATCGAGCACGGTGCGGACGCCGTAGTCCCAAGCCGAGGCCCACCCGGTCGCGGTCAGCCGGGTCGGGGCTTCCATCCGGACGACCGCACCAGGCTTGATGCGGCCGAGGCCGCCGAGGTCCCGGACGTTGGCGCAGCCGTCCCAGGCGAGGTCTCTGCTTGCGATGAGGTCTGTATTCGCGCTGAGGTCTGTATTCGCGCTGAGGTCTGTGTTCGCGCTGAGGTCTGTGTTCGCGGTCACGCGGTTCAGATTAGGGGAGTGCCTCAGGCCGCGGAGAACTCCGCGAGCACATCGGCCAGCACCTCCAGCACCACCACCGCGTCCGGCAGCGGCGTGCCGTCCGAGGGCCAGTACACCCAGCGCGCGGTGCTGCCGTCCATGCTCACCGACGGCGGGACGAAGACGTAGCTGCCGCGGTCGTGCCAGCGCAGGCCCGGGTGCTCCTGGAGCGTCTCGGGGCGGCAGTCCAGGGAGCTGGACCACCACTCGTCCTCGTCGACGTCCTCGCTGTCGGGGTTGGTCCGCGGAGCGGTGAAGAACAGGTAGCGGCCCTCCACCTCGGCGACCGGGCCGGGGGCGGTGCCGGAGACCAGGATCCGGCGCAGGGCGTCGGCGCCGGCCTGTTCGGGCACGTCCAGGACCGAGTGGGTCTTACCGGTCGGCGTGGCGTAGTTGGCCTCGGGATGGCGGGCGCGCCACAGCGCCAGACGTTCGGGGTCGGTGCTGGCCTCGACCTGCCAGGCGCGCGAGAGCGGATGCGCGGCCGGAGTGGGACAGCCCAGACGGTCGCAACTGCACGAGCCCTCGCGCGGGGCGGCCGCCGGGACCACCGCGAAACCCGCGGCGACCAGGCGGTCGAGCGGATCCGGAAGGCCTTCGGCGGGCAGCCCGTCGGGGGAAGCGGCGAGATCGCGCTTCCGGTTCTTGGCAGGTCGCCAGCTCCTCGGCACCCAAGCCCCCTGACGTGGTCGAAGGCCTAACGCGGTAAGGGTCAGGATACCTTGTGGTAACCCGGTCTTCGTCAGGGGGTGCCGGTGGGGCGAAGCGTGGCGCGGGTACCGTGTGCGCGTGACCACACCTCCGCAGGGGACCCGGCCTGCCCCAGCAGACCGCCGCATCCCGCTGGCCGGCACGTTCAACCTCCGCGACGTCGGCGGCTACCCGGCCGCCGGCGGCACCGTGCGCGCCGGCCGGCTGCTGCGCGGCGACGCCCTGCACCGCCTCGACGACGGCGCCCGCGCGGCCCTGGCGGGCCTGCCGGTCCGGACCGTGGTCGACCTGCGCGAGGACTTCGAAGTCCGGCTGTCCCCGGACGCCCTGGACGGCACCGGCATCGCGGTCCTGCGCCTGCCGGTCTTCCGCGTCACCGGCGACTCCTTCGGCAAGTCCCCCGAGGACCTGACCACGGTCTACGAGCACATGGTGGACGCCTGCGGCACCGTCCTGGCCGTGGCCGTCGGACACGTCGCGACCGAGGCCGCCCAGCCGGTCCTGGTGCACTGCTCGGCCGGCAAGGACCGCACGGGCGTGGTGGTCGCGCTGGTCCTGTCGCTGCTCGGCGTCGCCGACGAGGTGATAGCCGAGGACTACCACCTCACCAGCGCCTACCTCGCTGACGAGTTCACGCAGGCCGTCGAGCAGCTCCAGGCCTCCACGGGCCTCGGGCAGAAGCTCCACGGGCAGGCCCTGGCCTGCCCGCCGGAGCTGATCCTGGCGACGCTGGGACGGATGCGCGCCTCGCACGGCTCGGTGGAGGGGTATCTGCTGGCGCACGGCTTGGCGGCGGAGCAGATCGCCGCGCTTCGCAGCAGTCTGATAGAGCCGCTCGCGGTGGTCGAGGTGGAGGCGGTCGCTGTGGAGACGGCTGACTGAGGGGAGCGGTGGCCGACCCTCACTCCCCGCTGGGCAGCGTCAGCACCTCGACCCCGTCGTTCGTCACCACCATCGTGTGCTCGAACTGCGCGGTGCGCTTCCGGTCCCGGGTCACGGCCGTCCACTTGTCGGCCCACATCTCGTAGTCGGCCGTGCCGAGCGTCAGCATGGGCTCGATGGTGAACGTCATGCCGGGCTGCATCACCAGGGTCGCGTAGGGGTCGTCGTAGTGCGGGATGATCAGGCCGGTGTGGAAGGCCGTGGAGATGCCGTGGCCGGTGAAGTCGCGGACCACGCCGTAGCCGAAGCGCTTGGCGTAGCTCTCGATCACGCGGCCGATGACGTTGATCTGCCGGCCCGGACGGACCGCCTTGATGGCGCGGTCCAGGGCCTCGCGGGTGCGCTCGACCAGCAGGTGCGACTCCTCGTCGACGGTGCCGACCTCGAAGGTGGCGTTGGTGTCGCCGTGGACGCCGCCGATGTAGGCCGTGATGTCGACGTTCACGATGTCGCCGTCCTGGAGCACCGTGGTGTCCGGGATGCCGTGGCAGATCACCTCGTTCACCGAGGTGCACATCGACTTCGGGTAGCCCTTGTAGCCCAGCGTGGAGGGGTAGGCCCGGTGGTCCAGCAGGTACTCGTGCCCGATCCGGTCCAGCTCGTCGGTGGTGATGCCCGGCTTGGCCGCCTTGCCGGTCTCCACCAGCGCGTCGGCGGCGATCCGGGAGGCGGCCCGCATCTTCTCGACCGTCTCGGCGTCCTGCACCTCGCCGCCGGTGTACGGCCTGGGTCCCTTGCGTCCCACGTACTCCGGTCGCTTGATCCCCGCGGGGACGGGCAGAGTGGGAGAGACGGTGCCGGGTACGAGTGTCGCCATAGTCAGACAGTCTAGGCACCCGGTGACAGCAGGGAGAGTGCGATGCGCTGGACCAAGAAGGGCGAGCCGCCGGCGGACGACGGCTGGTACTACTGCGTGAAGCACGGCACGGTAGAGCCGGCGGGGGAGTGCGCCGCGAAGGACCGCCTGGGGCCGTACGAGACCCGGGAGGAGGCCGAGCACGCCCTACAGCGGGTGCAGGAGCGCAACGAGGCGTGGAAGCGGGCCGACGAGGCCGCGGACGCCGACAGCTAGCGGACCGGCCACACAGAGCGAACACGCCGCCGGCGGCAGTGGCCGAGACCACAGCCGCCGGCGCGCCGGGCTCAGCCCAGCGCCTTCACCTCATCGGCGGTCAGCGCCCGCCCGAACACGCGCACATCCGAGATGTAGCCCTTGAACGGATTCGACGGGTACTTCTTGTACCAGCTCCGCCCGATCGCGAACGGCCCCGTCGCGGCATACGGCGCGGACCCGGTCTTGAGCGGTCCGCCCTGCGGCGCGCCGTTCACGAACAGCTCGATCGTCCCGGCCTGCGCGTCGTAGACCCCGGTCAGCTCGACCCACGTGTTCATCGGCGTCGGGGCGGTCGCGCCGGCGCTGACCGCCACGGGGGCGGCGCCGTCGGCGTTCGCGCGGACGAAGGACCAGGTCTTGCTCTCCACCGAGTAGCTGAAGGTGAAGGCGAAGCACTGCGGGCCGTCCTGGCTGAAGGCGGCGGCGAACTTCGTCGGCGTCGTGATGCCGGTCTGGTCGACCCACATCGAGACCGTGAAGCTCTTCGTGGTGTCGATCGCCGGGCCCTTGGTCTGGACCTGGCCGGCCTTGATCTGGTTCGCCGCGCCGCTGAACTCCACGGAGCCGCCGTGCGCGGTCGAGAAGCCGGCGGCGCCGGACAGGGCGCCGGCGTGGTTCTTGCCGGAGGCGTCGGCGGCGGTCTTGCTGCCGGCCTTGTCGTTCAGGTGCCAGTCCAGGACGTCCGCGACCGGGGCCGCGGCCGGCGGCGCGGCCTTCGAGGTCGCCGGCGCGCTCGATGACGGCGGTTGCGAGGTGCCGCCGGGGCTGGTGGACGTCCCGGACAGGGCCGCGTGCGAAGCCGACGGCGTCGGGGCGGGGTCGGGCTGCTTCTTGCCGCTCCCGCTCGTGGCGAAGACGACGGCTCCGGCGGCGACCCCGGCCACCACGACCGCCGACGCCCCGATCACCAGAACCTTGCGACGCTTGGCGGTGCCGCCCCCGGCCGGCGGTGCGGGCGGTCCCGGCGGACCGAACTGTCCGGGCGGCCCCATCGGGCCGTTGAACTGCGGCCCCGGCTCGGATCCCGGAACGGCCCGGAACCCGCTGGCCGACAGGTCCGGGTTGCCCTGCGGCCCGACCGCCCGGAACGCGCCGGTCGCGGCGAGCGGGAAAGACGTCATCGGCGGCGGGCCCTGCGGCGGCGCCTGGACCGGCGGCGGCTCCGGCGGCCGGACGGCGGCGTACGTCCCGGTCGCCGCGAGCGGGAACGACGTCATCGAACCCTGCGATCCTCCGGGGGCGCCACCCTGCGGGCCGCCTGGGCCACCCTGCGGGCCGTTCTGCGGGCCGTTCTGGGACCCGAACTGCGACCCGAACTGAGGCGCGTTCTGCGGTCCACCCTGAGGTCCGTATTGAGGTCCGTACTGTGGTCCGTTCTGAGGCCCGCCCTGCGGTTCGACGTGCGGCCCACCGTTCCCCTGCCAGGGGAATCCGCCCGGCGGCGGCCCGCCCGAGTCCCCCGTCGCTTCCGGCGGCGCGCCCCACGGCGGCCCGTTCCGGTCCCCGTTGTCCATGTCAAGCCCCTCGTTAGGACAGTCAACGGCCTTCGATCATAGGGACGGCTCAGCGTGCGCCGCCAGCCTTTCGGCCCTGACCGTGACCGCGTGGACGTCCGTCCGCGCGTCGTAACGCCGGAACCCGGGCAGGCACGCGGCCAGTCCCACCACCGCCCCGACGCAGGCCACACCGCCGAACCCGACCGAGAACACCGGCCCGCGCAGCGCCGCCATCGACCCGGCGCGCACCTGTCCCAGAATCGGCCCGGTCGAGAACGACAGCATCTCGATCCCGGCCAGCCGGCCGCGCAGCGCGTCGGGGATGGTCTGGTTCCAGATCGACATCCGGAAGACGCCGCTGACCGCGTCCGCCGCGCCGGCGGCGGCCAGGCAGGCCAGGACGACCCACACCTGCTGTGTCGCCGCCACCAGCGCGATCGCCACGCCCCAGGCCCCGGCGGCCCAGATCACCGCCAGGCCGTGCCGGTGGACGTGCTTGGTCCAGCCGCTGGTCAGGGAGACCAGCGCGGATCCGACCGCGGGCGCGGCGTACAGCAGTCCCAGGGACCACGCGGCGTGCAGATGGTCGGCGAGGAAGGGGAACAGCGCGGTCGGCATCGCGAACGTCATCGCCGCGATGTCCACCACATACGTGCCGATCAGTTCCTGCCGGCTGCGTGCGTACCGCCAGCCGGCGGCTATCCCGCGCAGACTCGCTTCCTCGGCGTCCTCGCCTTGCGGCGACGGTCTGAGCCGGAGCAGGAAGCCGACGGAGATCACGAACGTCGCCGCGTCGACCACGTAGGAGACCGTCGGCCCCGTGGTGGCGACCAGCACGCCGCCCAGCGCGGGCCCCGCGATCTGCGTGAACGAGCCCAGCAGCCACTGCAATGCCCCGGCCGGCACCACCAGGTCCGGCGGCACGATGCGCGGCACGATCGCCTCCCGCGAAGGCCGCTGCAGGCCGTTCACCGCCGCGAACGCCGCCGTCAGCGCGTAGATCGGCCACAGCGCCGGATGCGGCATGAGCGCGTTCAGCAACAGCAGTACCGACAGCAGCGCGGAGGCGGCCTCGGTCGACACGACGAGCTTGCGCCGGTCCATGGCGTCGGCCAGCGCGCCGCCCCACAGCCCGCACACCACCAGCGGCACCAGCTCGGTCGCCCCGAGCAGGCCGACGGCCAGCGCCGAGCCGGTGAGTTCCTTGATCTGGAAGGGAACCGCGACATAGGTCAGGAAGGAGCCGAAGCCGGAGATCACCGAGGAGGCGGTCAGGAACCGGTAGTCGCGCGAGACCTTCAGCGGCGTCACGTCGACGCTCAGATCGCGCCATCGGCGACGGGGCGGGGCGCCCTGCTGCGGCGCGTCGCCGGGCGCCGCAGGTTGTGCTGTCACGCGCCGCATTGTTCGGGTTCGCGCCCACGCCCCGCAAACGACTTTCGGGCCGGTGTGAGCAGAGTCACGGATGGGGCGGGGGCGAGGTCGCGGCCTCTTAACAAGGGATCCGGAGCGTGAGACGATCAGCCTCGTCCGGGTACGCCGTTTCGGCGCCTCGAGTCGTCTCTCAAGGAGAAACCAGCATGTCCGCTGAAGACAGCGCCACGCAGGAATCCGCAGTATCGCAATCGTCCGCCCAGCCCAAGCTCTCGCTCTACGGCGGCACCGGGACCGGCCGCCGGGTCACGGTCCGGGACCTGGCCAAGGCCAAGCGCGAGGGTGAGAAGTGGGCCATGCTCACCGCCTACGACGCCCTCACGGCCGGCGTCTTCGACGAGGCCGGCATCCCGGTCCTGCTCGTCGGGGACTCGGCGGGCAACAACCACCTCGGGTACGAGAACACCGTGCCGGTGACCGTCGACCAGCTGGTCATGCTCTCCGGCGCCGTGGTGCGCGGCACCAAGCGCGCCATGGTCGTCGGCGACCTGCCGTTCGGCTCCTACCAGTCCTCGCCGGCGCAGGCGCTGGACACCGCGGCCCGGTTCATGAAGGAGGCCGGCGTCGGCGCGGTCAAGCTCGAGGGCGGCCGCCGGGTGCTGCCGCAGGTCGAGGCGCTGGTGCAGGCCGGCGTGCCGGTGATGGCGCACATCGGCCTGACCCCGCAGTCGGTGAACGTCCTGGGCGGCTACCGGATAGCCGGACGCGGCGACGAGGAGGCCGAGAAGCTGATCTCGGACGCCAAGGCGCTTCAGCACGCCGGCGCCTTCGCGATCGTGCTGGAGCTGGTCCCGGCCGAGCTCGCCACCCGGGTCTCCGCCGAGATCGACATCCCCACCGTGGGCATCGGCGCCGGGGCCGGAACCGACGCGCAGGTCCTGGTCTGGACCGACATGGCCGGCCTGACCCCCGGCGGCGTGCCGAAGTTCGTCAAGCAGTACGCGGACATGCGCACCCTGCTGGGCGACGCGGCCCGGGCCTTTGCCAGCGACGTGGTGCACGGCGCGTACCCGGACGAGTCGCACTCGTACCACTGAGCCCTGATCCACACTGAATATCCCGGTCCGGGTGTCCTGGCGGCGCCCGGACCGGCAGTATGAATGCCATGGATGCCGAGCAGACCACCTTCCTCCGCGAACTCGTCAGCGGCACCCCGTGGTTCGGCGAATGTCGCGGCTTCGCCCGCACCCTCACCCGCGCCCCGCGCAGTCCCGGCGGCCTCCTCCTGGTCGGCACGCCGGAAGAGGAACCCTGGCACCTCGCCGCCCACCTGGACACCGAAGCCGGCCTGGCGAACCTCCCCCAGCTGGCGCCGACCCTGGTCCGCCACCAGATCCCCGACGGCGCACCCCCGCACCTGGCGATCCCCCTGGCCCGGCTGGAACAAGCCCGCAAGGGCGAGGCGGTCTTCATCGTGGCCCCCGATTACCCCGGCGCACCCCTGCTGGAGCGCGTCGACGACGCCCGCCGGCGCGGAGCGGCGATCCTGACCCTCGCAGAGGACGAAGAAACCTCCAGCGAGCTCCTCACCATTTCGCACGACGCACTCCTGGTGCCGCAGAACGGAATCGTGCCCGGCTTCGACGCCGCACAGCACCTGCTCGCCTCGACCGCGGGCGAGGGCGACGGCCGCAGGGGCCGCACCGGCCAGCGCCTGGGTTTCCGCGACCGGCTGACCGCGCTGATCGATCAGGTCTCCGGGGGCTCGGCCGACACGTATCGCTAGCGCTGCCGGGACGGGTGATCAGGACCCTGCCGACACCTTGTGCAGCCGGCGGGAGAGCTGGTGTCCGCCCACGAACAAGCCGCACCCACACGCCAACACCGCCGCCGAGATCATCAGCCGCGTACCGCAGCCAGGCACGCGTCGTAGAGATCCATGACCTCGTCCTCGCCGTCCTCGCCGTCGTTGCCGACCCAGGCGATGGTCGCGGCGTCCAAGCACGCGAACGCGGTCGCGATCACCGCGCGTGCCGCGAGCTCCGTGCCGTCCATGCGCGGCGTGATGAGCGGTAGCAACTCGTCCTGGAGCCGAAGCCGCTTCTCGAGCCAGCCGGCGCGCAGCGAGGCGGTGTTGTGCAGCAGGCGGAACCGTTTCAGTGCTTGTTCGTGGCTCTCGTGCAGGGCCAGGACCGCGACGATGCCCGCGCGGAGAACCTCCCAGACGTGACGGTGCTTCGGTCGTGATCACCATCGGTGCCGGCGAAGGCCTCGGCGCCGCCATGACCGCCGCCAAGGGTGCGCTGCTCCCGATGATGCGTGCCCTGGCGCTGGAACTCGCGCCGCGCGGCATACGCGTCAACGCCGTCAGCCCCGGCCTGATCGACACCCCGGCCTACAGCAAGCTCGGCGTCACCCGGGACATGATCGAGGCCTGGGGTGCGGAGGTCCCCCTCGGCCGGGTCGGTGCCGCCGCCGACGTCGCGGAGGCCGTCGCCTTCCTCGCGTCGGCCGCGGCCGGCTACGTCACCGGCGACAACCTGGTCGTCTCCGGTGGGATGGGGGTCCATTCCCAGCCCTGACAGGGGTCCCGCGGGGTTCCCCCGGAGTTCAATACGAAACGGTTGCGTCTCGATAATCCCCGGCGTACAGTCCCCGTGGGAAATCGATACGGACCCGTTTCGTATCGGATCGATCCCGCACCGATCGAGGGGATAGGGGAAGGCAGTGGATCGGGAGACTTTGCAGAGGCGCCGGTGGGCGATCCTCGGTGTGCTCATCTTCAGCTTGCTCGTCGTCGTGTTGGACAACACGATCCTGAACGTCGCGCTCAAGATCATCTCGCAGCCCAAGAGCGACCCGCATCAGCCGGGGCTGGGGGCTTCGCAGTCTGATCTGGAGTGGGCGATCAACTCCTACACGCTGGTGTTCGCCGGGCTGCTGTTCACCTTCGGGATCGTCGGGGACCGGTTCGGGCGCAAGAAGATCCTGATGGCCGGCATGGTCGGGTTCGGGATCGCCTCGGTGCTGTGCGCGTATGCCGGGAGTCCGGGGGCGCTGATCGCCACGCGGGCGGCCATGGGCTTCTTCGGTGCCGCGATCATGCCGGCCACGCTGGCCATCATCGCCAACGTCTTCGAGCCCAAGGAGCAGCCCAAGGCGATCGGCATCTGGGCCGGCGGCGTGGGCCTGGGCGTGGCCATCGGGCCGGTGCTGGGCGGTCTGCTGCTGGACCACTTCTGGTGGGGCTCGGTGTTCCTGATCAACGTGCCGATCATCGTCATCGCGCTGATCGCGATGTCGCTCCTGGTGCCGGACTCCAAGAACCCCAAGCCGGGCAAGCTGGACCCGCTGGGCGTGATCCTGTCGATGGCCGGGATCGTGGTGTTCGTCTACGGCATCATCCGCGGCGCCGACGTCGGCTGGAGCAACCCGCAGATCATCGGCTCGCTGGCCGCCGGGGTGCTGCTGTCCGCGGGGTTCGTCTTCTGGGAGCTGCGCACCGACCACCCCGCGCTGGACGTGCGGCTGTTCCGCAGCTCGCGGCCGTTCTCGGCCTCGGTCATGCTGGTCGGCCTGTCCTTCTTCGCGATGATGGGCGTGCTGTTCTTCCTGTCGTTCTACCTGCAGTCGGTGCTGGACTACAGCCCGCTGAAGGCCGGTCTGTACCTGACGCCGTTCGCGCTGGCGCAGCTGATCTTCTCGCCGCTGTCGGCGCGCCTGGTGCAGCGCTTCGGGGCCCGCGCGGTGTCCACCTTCGGCATGGTGGTCATCGGCGTCACGTTCCTGATGTACCAGTTCGTGAACCAGACCTCGCCGGCCTGGCTGCTGCTGCTGATCTTCTTCCTGCAGGGCATGGGCATGGCGAACGTGATGCCGCCGGCGACCACGACGATCATGACCTCGCTGCCGCGCGAGAAGGCCGGCGTGGGCTCCTCGGTGAGCAACACCGTCCGGCAGGTCGGCGGCGCGCTCGGCGTCGCGGTGCTGGGCACGCTGCTCACCACCGCCTACCGCAGCCGGATGGAGGGCCCGCTCAAGACCGCGGTCCCGCCCTCGGCGCTGCATGACATCGACGGCTCGATCCAGGCCACCAAGGGCGCCGGCGAGCACCTGCCGAAGCTGGCCCAGTTCTACCCGCAGGCCGACGCCGCGTTCATCCACGCGATGCACGTGACCGTCACGGTCTCGGCGGTCGTGGCCTTCCTGGCCGCGCTGGTCTCGCTGACCTGGCTGCCGCGCAAGGCCTCCGGTCCGGCCGCCGGCCCGCAGCGCCAGGCCGGCACCGACGCCGCGGCGGCGGCCGAAGCCGCTGGCGTGGCCTAGGGGACTCCGTCCGAGCAAGGGGGCCGACACGGGGGACCGGTACACGGTTTCCCCCGTGTTGTCCCCCCTCGGCCCGGCTTCGACGAGATGATGGAGCGCTATGACGATGATCCATGACGGCCGCCGCCCCGACGACCGCCATCCCGGGCACGTGGCCGGCGCCTGCGCCGATGCGGCCTGCGCCGGAGCCGGAGCTGGAGTTGGAGCCGGGGCCGGGGACCGCCGCCGCAAGCCCGGCCGGCCGCGCAGCGAGGCCGCCGAGCGGGCGATCCTCGACGCGGTGCTGGGCCTGCTCAGCGAGGGCGTGCCCTACGGCTCGCTGTCCATGGAACAGGTCGCGACCCGGGCCGGCGTCGGCAAGGCGACCGTCTACCGCCGCTGGCCGAACAAGGAGAGCCTGGTCGTCGACTCGATGGCCACGCTGTGGCAGGAGTGCCCGCCGCCGGATCTGGACGACGACCGCTCGACCCGCGAACGGATCCTTGAGTATCTCAACACCATGGTCGACCTGATGCACGAGGACACGGCCGGCCTGGTGTTCGCCTCGGTGATGGCCGCCGCGACGCTGCACCCGGAGCTGGTGCAGCGCTATCAACAGGTGGCGATCGAGCCCCGGCGCGAACAGCTGCGCATGATCCTGCGGCACGGCATCGCCGCCGGGGAGCTGCGCGCGGACCTGGACGTGGAGCTCGCTGTGCGGCTGTTCGCCGGGCCGATCGTGCACACGATGAAGTCCGAGCACCCCGGCAAGGCGGTGAGCCCGGAGTTCGTGGAGGGTGTGGTCGACAACCTGCTGGAAGGTATCGCCGCACGCTGATCCAGGGGCTGGTTCCGGGGCTGGTTCCGCGGCTGATCCAGACACTGATCCACGGACCGGCCCGCCCGGATCAGCCCTCGTACTTGGCCGCCAGGTACTCGGCCCACGTGATCTTGCCCTGCCGGTTCTCCGGGCAAGTGTGCACCCCGGCCCGGAACGCCCGTCCGGCCTTGCCCGGTACCCGGAACGGCACGATCAGCCGCCGCTTCCCGGTCGTGCGCAGGTACGTCTTCGCGATCTCCCCGCCGTCCAGCAGCTCCGGCCCGCCCATGTCCTCGGCCCGGCCCAGCGGCTCGCCGAGGGCCAGGTCCGCCAGGCGGCCGGCGGTCTCGTGGGCGTCCAGGGGCTGGAACGGCACCGAGGGCACCGGCACCACCGGCGACTTGGTCGCCAGCGTCAAGAAGGTGTCGAGCAGCTGGAACCACTGCGTGGTCCGCTGGATCGTGTGCGGCAGCCCGCCGGCCTCGATGGTCTGCTCGGCCTGGTACTTGGCCTGGTAGTAGCCGAAGGGATGCCGGTCCACGCCGACGATCGAGATGTAGACCAGGTGCGGCCTGCGCCCGCCGCGCTTGGCGGCCTCGACCAGGTGCCACGCGGCGTCGGCGTCGCCCCGGCCCTGCCCGCGGGTGTTGGAGGCGGCGTGGACGATCACGTCGATCCCGTCCACGGCCTCGTCCAGCCCGGCGCCGCTGCCCAGGTCGCCGACGACCCACTCGAACGAGCCGGTACCGCCGGGGCCCCTGCCGCCGCGCTCGCGCCGGCTCAGCGCCCGAACGTCGGACCCGCGCCGGGTCAGCGTCGGGACGAGCAGACGGCCCAGTGTGCCGCCGGCTCCGGTCACCAGGATCATGATCGCACCTCCCCGGTGTCCCCTACCCAGGAACAGCCCGGCAAAGCCCAGTGGGAGCTCAGCAAGAGCCCAACAAGAGCCCAGCAAAAGTCCGAGGCCTCACCGCACGGGGGGACGGTGAGGCCTCGGGATGGGAGACCCCATCGCACGGGGGGACGATGAGGTCTCGTTGCAGGATTATTCTCCGTTCAACAACGCTTGGCGAGGGGTTCCGGAGAGATTTTCGGCAAAGATCTTCAGAGTTTCCTCGCGAATACCCGGTGTGACCGATTCCCGTCCGCTTCTGTTCGGATATGGGTCGTTTTGCTCCCGAAGTGCCGGAGTACGGCACCGGCCGCCATGTCGACGCGGCGTCGGTATGGCGGTCTACTCAGTACATGACGACCGTGCCCGGGCATCAGGTTGCATGCCGAGTCGCAATCGTCGGCGCCGGGTTTTCCGGCCTGTGTATGGCGATCCAGCTGAAGCGCGACGGAGTCCGGGATTTCGTCGTGTTCGACAAGGGCACGGACGTAGGCGGGGTCTGGCGCGACAACGTGTACCCCGGATGCGGGTGCGATGTGCCCTCGCATCTCTACTCGTACTCGTTCGCGCGCTATTCGGGGTGGTCGCGCGCCTACCCCAAGCAGCGGGAGATCCTGGACTACCTGCACCGCTGTGTGCGGCGTTGGAAACTCGCACCACATCTGCGGCTCGGCACCGAGATCGTGGCCGCGCACTGGGAGCCGCAGGAGCGCCTGTGGCGGCTCCGGGACGCCTCGGGGTCCGAGTACACCGCTCAGGTACTCGTGTGCGGCGTGGGACAGCTCAACAGGCCGCGGTACCCCTCTGTGGCGGGGCGCGAGACGTTCGCCGGGGCGGCGTTCCACTCGGCGCGGTGGGACGCCGCGTGGCCGCCGGAGGCGTTCGCCGGCAAGGACGTCGCCGTCATCGGGACGGGACCGTCGGCCGTGCAGTTCGTCCCAGAGATCGCCCGCCATGCGCGCAAGCTCTATGTGTTCCAACGCTCCGCGAACTGGGTGATCCCCAAGTACGACTACGCCTTCAGCCCGCTGGCCCGCCGCGCCTTCCGCACCGTCCCGGGCTTGCGCCTGGCGTTGCGCGGGTTCATGTACGCCGTGGTCGGGGAGACGCTGCTGTACTCCGCTATAGCGGGAAGCCCACTGGGACGCGTTGTGCAGAAGTTCTCCAGGCGTCACCTGAACAGGCAGATCCCCGGCGACGCCGACCTGCGGGCCAAACTCACGCCGGACTTCCCGATCGGCTGCAAACGCATCCTGATCTCGGACGACTGGTACCCGGCGCTCGCGCGGGACAACGTGGAGGTGGTCACCGAACCGGTCACGGCGGTGACCACAAGCGGGGTGCGCACAGCGGACGGCCGCGAACGCGACGTCTCGGTGCTCATCTACGGGACCGGGTTCCGGGCCACGGAGTTCCTGGCGCCGATCGACATCGTTGGTCGGGACGGGGTACGGCTGCACGACCGGTGGCGGGAAGGCGCCACCGCGTACCTCGGCATGGCCGTCCCCGACTTCCCGAACATGTTCCTGCTCTACGGGCCGAGTACGAACCTCGGCCACAACTCGGTGGTCTACATGATCGAGTCGCAGGTCCGGTACATCATGCGCTGGCTCCGGGCGGCCCGGAACGGCCAGGTCGAGGTGGCCGAGGAGGCGCTGGCCCGGTACGAGGCGACCATACGGCGGCTGCTGGGGCGGACCGCCTGGGAGGGCGGCTGCACGTCCTGGTACATGACCCCCGACGGCCGCGTCGTCAACAACTGGCCACTGCGCTCCTACCGTTACCGCATGGCCACGAGCCGTCCTCGCGCACGCGACTTCTTAGCGCCGTAATCACACGGAAACGCACCTCGTTCATACTGTGCTCATGGAACGTCAGCAGGAGTTCGTACTCCGCACTCTCGAAGAGCGGGACATCCGCTTCGTGCGTCTGTGGTTCACCGACGTCCTGGGCTTCCTGAAATCGGTGGCGATCGCCCCGGCGGAGCTTGAACAGGCGTTCAGTGAGGGCATCGGCTTCGACGGCTCGTCGATCGAGGGCTTCGCCCGGGTGGCCGAGTCCGACATGCTGGCCAAACCCGACCCGGCGACGTTCCAGATCCTGCCCTGGCGCGCGGAGTCCCCCGGCACGGCGCGCATGTTCTGCGACATCCTCATGCCGGACGGCGCCCCCAGCTACGCCGACCCCCGCTGGGTCCTCAAGCGCACGCTGGCCAAGGCCGCCGAGCGCGGGTTCACCTTCTACACCCACCCCGAGATCGAGTTCTACCTGTTCGAGGGCCAGCCCAAGCCGGGCAAGGCCCCCGAGCCCGTTGACCACTCCGGCTACTTCGACCTCACCCCGCACGGCATCGGCCACGACTTCCGCCGCCAGGCCATCACCCACCTGGAGTCGATGGGCATCTCGGTGGAGTTCAGCCACCACGAGGGCGGCCCGGGCCAGCAGGAGATCGACCTGCGCTACGCCGACGCGCTGTCCACCGCGGACAACATCATGACGTTCCGCCACGTCATGAAGGAGGTGGCGCTGGAGCAGGACGTCTACGCCTCGTTCATGCCCAAGCCCCTGGCCGAGCACCCCGGCAGCGGCATGCACACCCACCTGTCGCTGTTCGAGGGCGACCGCAACGCCTTCCACGAGCCCGGCGCGGAGTACAGCCTGTCCAAGACCGGCCGCAGCTTCATCGCCGGCCTGCTGCACCACGCCAGCGAGTTCACCGCCGTCACCAACCAGTTCGTGAACAGCTACAAGCGCCTGTTCAGCGGCGGCGAGGCCCCCAGCTACATCAGCTGGGGCCACAACAACCGCTCGGCACTGGTCCGGGTGCCGATGTACAAGCCCTCCAAGTCCCAGTCCAGCCGCGTCGAGGTGCGCTCCCTGGACTCGGCGTGCAACCCCTACCTGGCCTTCGCCGTGATGCTGGCGGCCGGCCTGAAGGGCGTCGAGGAGGGCTACGAGCTGCCCGCCGGCGCCGAGGACAACATCTGGACCCTCACCGACGGCGAGCGGCGCGCCCTGGGCATCGAGACGCTGCCCTCGTCGCTGTCCGAGGCCATCTCGCGCATGGAGGAGAGCGAACTGGTCGCCGAGACGCTCGGCGAGCACGTCTTCGACTTCTTCCTGCGGAACAAGCGCGCCGAGTGGCTGGACTACCGGCACCAGGTGACGCCGTTCGAGCTGAACCGGTACCTGCCGGTGCTGTAGCGGCGCCCCTCCGGCGCTACGCCGCCCTGGTCCAGTTCCGCAGGACCCAGGAGATGGCGCGCACGTCGACCTTCCCCTCAGCCGCGTCGCCCGCGAGTTGGGCCGCCTCGCGCAGGTCCGGCAGCACGCGCAGCCCGCAGGCGGACAGGTACGCCACCGCGGTCGCCGCGGCGAACAGCCGGTTGGCGTTCTCCAGTGCGGGGACGCGGGCCAGCTGGTGCAGCAGCGCGGCGGCCCGGTGGTGCGGCTGTTCGTAGACCCGCCGGCCGAGCACCACGGCCTCGGTGCGGGCCAGGGCGGCGAACAGCGCGCCGTAGTCCAGGACGGCGGGGTCCCCCGGGAGTCGTTGCGCGGCGTCGAGCAGCCAGGCGATGTCGATCGGATGACCGGGTGTGTCCTCAGAGCTCACGCGTCAGGGCTCACGCGGCCGGCTGCAGGTCGTCGTCGAACGCGCCGGAGGTCTTGGCGTCCTGGACGAACTGGTCGAAGACCGAGTCGAAGACCGCCCGGCGGCCCCGCGTGTCGGCGTCGATCAGCCGGGTCAGGTACTCGCCGAGGTTCACTCCCGCGTCGGCCGCGGCGGCGCGGGCCGCTTCGGCGATCGCGTCGGGGACGCGCGCGTTCAACTGCTGATTGCCCATGACCTCATGCTAGCGCTGCTATCAAGGGCTGTCACCGGGGCTTAGGACAAAAGTCGCAGTCGAGTGCGGGCCGCGGCCCGAGGCGTCCGGCGCGGGTTCCCGGCGAGGATCGGGAGCACCCAGTCCCCGGTGTTGACGGTGATACAGAGCAGGAGGAACGGCATGCGCGCGGTATGGCTGCGAGAGTTCGGTGCCCCTACGGAGCTGCACGCGGAGGAGACCCCGGAGCCTTCGCTCGCGCCCGGCACGGCCTTGGTCGACGTCGCGTACGCCAACATCACCTTCGTCGAGACCCAGGCCCGCGCCGGCACCGGCCCGTTCCATCCGGAGTTGCCGACTGTCCCGGGCAACGGGGTCGGGGGCGTGGTGCGCGCGGTCGGCGACGGCGTGGACCCGGCGCTGGTCGGCACGCGCGTGGTCGGGTCGACCGGCGGCTCCGGCGGCTACGCCGAGGTGGCGCTGGTGCCCGAGGCGGTGCTGTATCCGGTGCCCGACGGCCTCGCCCTCGACGCGGCGGTCGCGGTCCTGGCCGACGGCCGCACCGCCTCGCTGCTCGTCGAAGCGGCGGCGATCCGGCCCGGGGAGCGGGTGCTGATCGAGGCGGCGGCCGGCGGCGTCGGCACGCTGCTGATCCAGCTCGCGAAGGCCGCGGGCGCCGTGGTGGTCGCCCTGGCCGGCGGCCCGCGCAAGACCGGGCTGGCCACCGATCTGGGCGCCGCCCAGGCGATCGACTACCGCGACCCGGCCTGGCCCGGGCTTTTGAGGGAGCCGGTGGACGTGGTCTTCGACGGGGTCGGCGGCGCCATCGGCCGTACCGCCTTCGAGCAGCTGCGGCGCGGCGGCCGCATCCTCACCTACGGGCTGGCCGGCGGACAGTGGACTGAGATCCCCGAGGAGGAGGCGGAGCGGCGCGGGGTCCGGGTCGTCCGGCCCACCGCGGGGCCCGAGGACATGCGGCGGCTGACGGAGTCGGCGCTGCGTGCCGCCGCCGAGGGGAGGCTGCGTCCGGTGATCGGACAGCGGTTCCCGTTGGAGCGTGCCGACGAGGCGCACGCCGCGATCCAGGAACGGCGGACGGTGGGGAAAACCCTGCTTGTCGCCGGTGGGGCCCACCAAGCGGGGCTTTCCACCCCTTGACCAGGCCGCTTTCGGCTGCTGTCCTGTCAGACGCCCTGTCCAACGCGTTCTGATACGCCGCCGGGAGCAGCCGATGCCGCGAAGCCGCACCACCCTCGCCGAAGACCTCGCGGTTGCCCGGGTTGTGGCGCCGGACCTCGCGGAGCGGGCCGCGCGGGTGGTGGAGCGGATGGGCGATCCGAGGGCGGTGTCGCCGCTGCCCGGATGGCGGGCGTCGGACGTCGCGGTGCACCTCGGGCTGGCCTGCACCGCCTACGCCGCCGCGGTGGCAGGGGAGCTCGAGGCCGGGCGCTGGGACGCGATGGTGCCCGAGCACCCCGACCTCGCGCAGCGCGTCGCGGTGCTGAACGCGACCACCCTGGCCAGCGCCGCGCCCGACGAGTACCTGGCGGTCCCCGGCCAGATCCGCGCCGCGGCCGCCACCCTGGTCGCGGCGCTGGGGAAGCGCGAGCCCGAGGAGCCGTGCAGCATCCCCTGGTTCGGAGCCGACGCGCCGCTGCCGGTGGCCGCCGTCGCGGGCCTGTTCCTGAGCGAGACCGTGCTGCACACGCTGGACATCGCCCGCACCTCCGGACAAGCGTGGACGGTGCCGCCGAAGATCGCACGGCTGATCATCTCCCTGACGTACCCGGAGACCATCCCGCGCACCGTCGACGCCTCCCGCGCCGCGAACCTGCACGCGGCGGTGCGCATCCACGTGCGCGGCGGCGTGACCCTCGGCGTCGACATCGACGGCACCCGCGTCCGGACCCACCGCGACCCGCCACCGGGGCGCACGGACTGCCACATCTGGGTCGAGCCGGCGGCCTTCGTGCTCACCGCGAGCGGCCGCACCTCCCTGGCCCGCCAGATCGCCGCCGGCCGCATGATCTCCGTGGGCCGCAAGCCCTGGCTGGCACCGGTGATCGCACGCCTGTTCGCTCACCCCTGAGGCGCGTGCCCCGGAACCCGCAGCTCGCAGCGGCCGTCGACGCACTCGCGGCGCACCCGCCCCGCCGACAGGGTCTGGACCAGGCCCATGGTCCAGCACATCGGGCAGCCGCGGAGCGCCACCAGCCCGACCGGGACCAGGAGCAGCGCGGCCAGGCCCAGGACCGGGACGAGCGCGAGGCCGGCGGCCACGGAGCCGAAGCCGAGGAGGCCGCGGGCCAGGTGGCGGGGGAGGGAGGTGCTGGCGAACTGGTTTGTGCCGTTACCCACGTCCTGCTCCCTCTGCTCCCTCCGCCACCAGCGCCGCCCTTACCTGCGTCCGCGCCCGGTGCAGCCGCGACTTCATCGCCGCCACGCTCAGCCCCAGCTCCAGCGCGACCGCGCGCCCCGACCGGCCCTGCACGTCCCGCATGATCAGCACCCTGCGCAGGTCCTCCGGCAGCGCCACGATCGCCCCGACCACCGCCTCGGCCTCCAGCCGGGCCAACACGTCGTCCTCCACCGGTTCGCAGACCGGCTCGCCGCCCCACTGCCCGACGCGCCAGCCGCCCCGGGCGCGGCGCAGGCACTCGTTGCGCACGATGCGGAACATCCAGGAGCCCAGCGCCGCCGTCGCGCGCAGCATGCCGATGCGGCTGTAGAGGATGATCAGCGCCTCCTGGGCCGCGTCCTCCGCGTCCTGGGGTGTCGCGCACAGTGTCTTGGCGAACCTCAGGACGTGCGGGTACGACCCCGACACCAGTGCCCGGACCGCCTCCGCGTCGCCGTCCTGGGCCGCGCGGACCAGCTGTTCGCCCGGCCAGGCCATCGCCGTATCACCCACGTGTCCGACCCCGCTTCCGCATCAGCGACACGGTGCACGCGCACACCAGCACCGCCGCCACGACTCCCGCCGCTGCCCACATCATCCTCGGTGTCCTCTCCGATTCCGGCGGCCGGCCGACGACCGGCTCCGGGGATAAGAGGCGCGCGGTCCCCGGAAGGATTCATCCGGGGCGTCCATGTTTTGATGGCCGGGTGAACCCCGACGAAGAGCTCGTCTACGAAGTGGACGAGAACGACCGGATCCTGCGGATCGTGCGCCGCGGCGAACTCACCGACAAGAACCTGCGCCACCGCAGCGTCGAGATCCTCTTCCGCGACAACGCGGGCCGGATCCTGGTGCACCGGCGGGCCGCCGCCAAGCGCGTGTTCCCCCAGTACTACGACATGTTCGTGGCCGGCATGGTGCCGGCCGGCGAGTCCTACGACCAGGCCGCGCGCCGGGAGGCCGGCGAGGAGGTCGGACAGCGCAACGTGCTGCTGCGGCCGGTCGGCAGGTGGCGGTTCGACGACGACCGGGTGCCGCAGTGGGGCTCGGTCTACACCGCGACCGTCACCGGCCCGGTGGTCCCGCAGGTCGAGGAGGTCGAGTGGTTCGGCTTCCTGACCGAGGCCGAGCTGGCCGAGAAGATCGGGCAGGACAAGTTCTGTCCGGACAGCCTGTACTTCTACCGCCGGCTGCGCCGCGAGGCCGACTGAGCAAGGCCGATTGAGCAAGCAGAACGCCGACCGCGAGGCCGACTGAGCAAGCCGAACACCGACCGCGAGGCCGACTGAGCAAGCAGAACACCGGCCGGCCCATCGCGAGCCCGGCCCGCCGCGAGCCCGGCCGACCCTTGATCGGGCCCTGAACAGCCCCGCCGCGCGCGACGCGACCGGCCTCCGGACACCACCCGCCGGTCGCGATCGCTGTCGGCTAGATTGGGCCGGGTGGCACAGACGGCGGCACTAGGCCGGGAACCGGAGTCGGCGCGCTCGCGACTGGTCAGGCTCGGCTTCACCGATCCCGAATCCGCCCTCCAGACCCTCGCCGAGGCACCGCTGGGCGAGTTGCGCGGCGACCCGCTCTTCCTGGAGGCGCTGGGCCGCACCGCCGACCCCGACCAGGCCCTGGCCGCCACCGGGCGGCTGCTGGCGGCCGCCGGCGACGCCGAGAAGCTGGCCGCCACCCTGGCCTCGGCCAAACCCTTCCAGGACCGGCTGCTCGGCGTTCTCGGGGTGAGTGTGGCGCTCGGGGAGCACCTGGAGCGCCATCCCGAGGCCTGGCACGGGCTCGTCGAGTTCGACGTCGAGGACCTGGCCCCGGCGTTCCGGCGGCTGATGCTGGAGGCGGTCGGGGCCGGTGCCGCGGCCCCGGATCCGGTGGCCGCCCTGGCCGGGATCCCCGCCCGCGACGCCCTGCGCGTCGCCTACCGGGACGCCCTGCTGGGCATCGCCGCGCGGGACATCGGCGCCTCCCTGAAGGACGACGCCACCGCCACGTACGACCAAACGGCCGCCGACTTGTCGGACCTGGCCACCGCCACCCTGGAGGCGGCCCTGGCGGTGGCCCGCGCGGAACTTCCCGACGATTCCCCGGCGGCGCGCCTGGCGGTCATCGCGATGGGCAAGTGCGGCGCCCGGGAGCTCAACTACGTCAGCGACGTCGACGTGGTGTTCGTCGCCGCCGCCCCCGACGGGACCGACCCCGACGAGGAGCACCTGGCCCTGCGCACCGCCACGCAGCTGGCCGCGACGATGATGCGGGTCTGCTCCGACACCACCTCCGAGGGCTCCATCTGGCAGGTCGACGCGAACCTGCGCCCCGAGGGCAAGAACGGCCCCCTGGTGCGCTCCCTGGCCAGCCACATCGCCTACTACGAGCGCTGGGCCAAGACCTGGGAGTTCCAGGCGCTGCTCAAGGCGCGCGCCGCCGCCGGCGATCCGGACCTGGGCGCCAAATACGTCGAGGCCGTCACGCCGATGGTGTGGGCGGCCTCGCGGCGTGACGGGTTCGTCGCGGACGTCCAGGCGATGCGCCGGCGTGTCGTCG
The DNA here is from genome assembly GCF_041262705.1 of Catenulispora sp. MAP12-49. Taxonomy (NCBI): domain Bacteria; kingdom Bacillati; phylum Actinomycetota; class Actinomycetes; order Catenulisporales; family Catenulisporaceae; genus Catenulispora; species Catenulispora sp. MAP12-49. The sequence continues at coordinate 111,753 of NZ_JBGCCP010000026.1, forward strand.
CCCACATCCCGGCCAAGGAGGCCGAGCGGGAACTGAAGCTCGGATCCGGCGGTTTGCGGGACATCGAGTTCGCCGTGCAGCTGCTGCAACTCGTGCACGGCCCCACCGATCCCGCCCTGCGCAAGCGCGGGACGCTGGAGTCGCTGGCGGCTCTTTCCGCAGGTGGGTACGTGGGTCGCACCGATGCCGGGGCGCTGGCCGACGCCTACCGCTTCCTGCGCACGCTGGAGCACCGGCTGCAGATCCACCGGCTCCGGCGCACCCACACGCTGCCCGAGGAGAAGCCGGAACGGCGGCGTCTCGGGCGGTCCATGGGCTTCCGCAAGGATCCGGTAGATCAGCTGAACGGTGAATGGAAACGGCACAAGCGGGAAGTAAGGCGCCTGCACGAAAAGCTCTTTTACCGACCGTTGTTAGACGCGGTGGCCCGCTTGACGCCGGGTCAAGCCGCATTGGGTGGTGCTGTTCACTTGTCGCCGGAGGCTGCACAGTCACGGTTGGAAGCACTCGGCTATACCGATCCCGCAGGAGCGTTGCGTCACCTGACGGCGCTCACCTCGGGGGTGAGCCGGCGGGCAGCGATCCAGCGGACGCTGCTGCCGGTGATGCTCGACTGGTTCGCCGACGCGGCGGATCCGGACGGCGGATTGTTGGCGTTCCGCAAGGCGTCCGAGGCGCTCGGCGACACGCACTGGTACTTGCGGCTGCTGCGTGACGAGGGTGCCGCGGCTGAACACTTGGCGCGCGTTCTGGCCTCGGGCCGGTATGCGCCGGACTTGTTGCTGCGGGCGCCGGAGGCGGTGGCGATCCTCGGTGACCCGGCGAATCTGGTGCCGCGGGCCCGGCCGGTGCTGGAGGCGGAGATCCTGGCCGCGGTCGGGCGTGCTTCCACCCCTGAGGCGGCTGTCGCCGCGGCGCGCGCTGTGCGTCGGCGCGAGCTCTTCCGTATCTCCGCGGCGGACTTACTGGGCCTGCTCACCGTCGAGCAGATCGGCGACGGCCTCAGCGCGGTCACCGCGGCCACCTTGAGCGGTGCGTTACAGGCTGCGACTACTGCGATCGAGAACCGGCTCGGCACGCCGCTGCCGACGCGCTTCGCGATCATCGCCGCCGGCCGGTTCGGCGGGCGCGAACTCGGCTACGGCAGCGATGCGGACGTGTTGTTCGTGCACGATCCCTTGCCGGACGAGGCCGCAGACGCGGAGTCGGAGCCGGAGAGGCTGTCCCGCGACGGCGCCCGGCCCACGAACGCCGCCCGCGGCGTCTCCGCCCAGCGCGAGCGCGCCGCGACCGACGCCGCGCACGCCGTGGCCAACGAACTGCGCCGGCTGCTCCAGATCCCGACCCCGGACCCGCCGCTGATCATCGACGCCGACCTGCGCCCCGAAGGCCGGCAGGGTCCGCTGGTCCGCACCCTGAGTTCCTACGCCGAGTACTACCGCCGCTGGTCGGAGGTCTGGGAGTCCCAGGCCCTGCTGCGCGCCGAACCGGTGGCGGGCGATCCGGATCTGGGCCGGGAGTTCACGGACCTGATCGACCCGCTGCGCCGCCCGTCATCAGGGCTCGATGAGACCTCGGTGCGCGAGATCCGGCGGATCAAGGCCCGCGTGGAGGCCGAACGGCTGCCGCGCGGCGCGGACAAGGCCATGCACACCAAGCTCGGCCCCGGCGGCCTGTCCGACGTCGAGTGGACCGTGCAGTTGCTCCAGCTCTGCTACGCGCACGAGATCCCCACCCTGCAGACGACCCGCACCCGCCTGGCTCTGTCCGCCGCCGTCGATGCCGGTCTGCTGGAGGCCGACGACGGCGAGATCCTCGACGAGGCCTGGATCGAGGCCACGCGCGTCCGCAACGGCATCATGCTGGTCCGCGGCCGCGCCGGCGACTCGATCCCGAACGACATCAAGGAGCGCGCCGGGATCGCGATGTATCTGGGTTCTGAGAACAGCGAGGAGTTCGTCGAGGAGTACCGGCGGGGTGCTCGGCGGGCGCGTGCGGTGGTCGAGCGGGTCTTCTACGACTGGAACCACGACGGGGGACGGTCCGGGGCTGAGGCCTGAGCCCGGCCCGGGTCCTGCTGCTTGAGGAACGCGATCAGCCGTCGGAGGGCTTGAGCCTGCGAAGCCAGGCTCTTGCTCGCGGCTCGGAGCGTCTGTGCGGAGCCCGGGACGTCTTGCGGCGGCCCGAGTCCGTGCGCGGCGTATGCCTGCTCCAGGTGGATCGTTCTGCGCAGTCGCTCGGGCTCGGGCTCGGTGTCGTACGCCACCAAACTCGTCCCCACGCACAGATCCCGGCCGCAGTAGTCGAAGAACTGGACCTCGACCGCCAGGTTCGCGCGGTGGTAGACGATGCCGCGCTCCGTCGACTCAGGGCCCGCATAGCCTTCGTCGTCGACCAGGAACGCGAAGTGGATCGCGCCCTCGGTCTGCACCAGCTCGATGGGATGTACCGTCCGCCCCATGGAGCGGTTGTTCCCTGCGTCGGCGGTGCTTAGCCGACCCGGCCGAACAACCGCCCCGCGATGTCGATGCCGGTGACTGCCCCGTTCGCGTCGCGGGTGAACAGTCCGCGCTGCCCCTTCAGGCCGCCTTCGGTGATGATGTAGTCGTCGCCCTCCTCGGCGAGGAAGCCCATTGCGGCGGCGGGGTAGTCCTGGGGCATGTCGGTGTCGGAGGCGGCGCGGATCTCCGGCTTGATGCCGACCGCGAGGGTCAGGTGCTCGCCGTCGTCGGCGACGTCCAGGTTCATGGCGTCGATCTCGTAGCGGCCGACGACGTCGCGGTTGCGGGCGGCGTCGTATGGCACCGGCTCCGGGGTTTCCTCGACCACTGAGAGGTAGTGCTCCAGCGCCCACTTCACGATGTCCTGGTTCAGCTGGTAGCCCTCGGGCGCGCAGTTGCTCAGCGCCACCACCGCGAAGCCGTGCTCGGGGACCACGAGCAGTTCGGAGAACTGGCCGTTGCCGCTGCCGCCGTGGCCGAAGGTGCGGACGCCGCCGATCTCGTTGAGGAACCAGCCGAATCCGAAGGCGTCGCCGAGTGTGGAGCCGCGCAGCTCGGACTTCGGCTCCTGCATCGAGCGGCGGGCTTGGGGCGAGAGGACGTCGGCGGCGGCGCCGATCTGCTCCCCGAGGTGGAAGCGGGCCCAGCGCAGCAGGTCGGCGGCGCAGGACACGGCGCCTCCGCCGGGGTTGTTGCCGTGGGTGCCGGCCGGGTAGGACTTCCACGGGGTGGCGGTGTGCAGGACGCCGTCGGCGTCGCGGTTGTGGCCGACGGCGTGTTTGCGGGTCATGACGTCGTCGAGGTCGAAGACGGTGTCGGTCAGGCCCAGTGGGGTCAGGACGAGGTCGGTCACGGCCTGCTCGTACAGCTGCCCGGTGACCTTCTCGATCACCCGGCCCAGCAGGTTGTACCCGGCCTGGCTGTACGAGGCGCGGGCGCCGGGCTCGCCGATCAGCGGCAGCGCCTCCAGCTTCGCGATGAAGGCAGCCAACGACCCGTCACCGTGATCGGTGTCGATCAGGTTCCACTCCAGGCCGCCGGTGTGGTCGAGCAGGTGACGGACGGTGAGGCGCGCGGCGTGTGACTCGTCGGCCAGCTTCAGCTCCGGCACATAGGTCAGCACCGTGGCTTCCAAGTCCACGCGGCCCTCGGCTTCCAGGCGCATCAGCGCGGTGGCGGTGAAGGACTTCGTCGTGGAGGCGATGTGGAAGACGGTTCGTTCGTCCACCCCGACCGAGGCGAAGAACTCCTGACCGCCGACCAGCACACCGACGCTGACGCCGGGGACGTCGTAGGCCTTCGCCGCCTCGGCGACGAACACGGCCAGGCTCTCGGCGGTCTCCCGCACAGTCATCTCGATCTCCCCTTGGCGAGTAACACTTGCACTTAGTTCAAGTGGAACGGTAGCGGTGACTTGAACTAAGTGCAAGTACACTGGCGGCATGCCTCGGAACACGCTCACGGTGGAACAGATCGTTCGCGCGGCGATCGCGCAGCTCGACGAGGAGGGTCTGGACGGCCTCAACATGCGCGCCCTCGGCAAGCGCCTGGACGTCGCCGCGACCGCCGTCTACTGGCACATCAAGACCAAGGACGAGGTGGTCCGGCTGGCCACCGACGCGGCCTGGGCGGAGGTCGAGCTGCCGGATCCGGCGGCGGTCGGGTGGCGTGAGGCGGCCGTGCGCACCGCGAGCAGCACCCACGCGATGTTCATGCGGCATCCATGGATGGGGCAGGCGTTCGGGGGCTATCTGCTCTACGGCCCCGGCAAGTCCCGCCACGACGACCACCTGCTCGCCGTCTACGAGACTGCGGGCTTCGCGCCCGCTGATGCGGACCGGGCCGCGGCGGCCGTGTTCACCTACGTGCTGGGCAACGCGCTGGCGCCGGCCGCGATGGTCGCGCTGAACCGCCGACTGGCGATGGGAGGCGAGGAAGCGGCGCGGGCGTTTGCGGAGGCGCGGGAGAATTCCTTGGCGATCGCGCGGACGTTTCCGAGGCTGCGGGAGCGTGTCGACAGTCCGGCGGCTTCTTATGCCGGGACGCCGGAGGAGAGTTTCGAGTTCGGGCTCGCGGCGATGCTGGACGGGTTCGAGGCGCGGTTGGCTTGAGTGTCGCGGGAGCGGGCCCATGAAAAACGGGCCCACTAGGGGCCCGTCCAGTAGTCGTGGGAGTCACGTCTTCAGGTGTATCGCCGGCCGTACCAGCTCCGCCGACACCTTGTCGTCCGTCTCGGCGGGCTCGGCTCCCGCCGAGCCGTCCGGCTGCCGGGGCAGCTGCGCCTCACCGGCCGGCTTCGGTGCCGGGGCGAACACCGGGCGGCCCTGGATGACGCGCTGGACCAGGAAGCCCAGGGCCAGGGTCACCAGGCCGAACACCGCGTCCAGGACGTAGTGGTTGGCGGTGCCGATGATGACGGCGAAGGTGCAGAAGGGGTAGGCGATGCCGAGGGCCTTGACCCACTTGCGGCGGGCCAGGTGCGCGATGGTCAGGGCGCACCATGTCGACCAGCCGATGTGCAGGCTCGGCATGGCCGCGTACTCGTTCGTCGAGGAGCCCAGGCCCGCGACGCCGTCGGACGTCGATGCCGTCTGGCCCCAGGGGTTCAGGAGTTTGAACGTGTCGACGAAGTCGCCGCCCTGGAGGAGGCGGGGCGGGGCCAGGGAGTAGAAGTAGAAGCCGAACAGGGCGATGAGGGTCATCGCGATCATCACGGTGCGGACCGCGCGATAGCGGTCCGGGAACTTGAAGTACACCCAGACCAGGACCACGATCGGCACGATGAAGTGCAGGGTGGCGTAGTAGACGTTCATGGAGAACGCCAGCCAGCGGACGCTGTACGCCCAGTGGTTGAAGGTGTGCTCGAAGTTCAGGCCCAGGTAGTGCTCCAGGCCCAGGATGTCGTGGCCGCGCTGCTGGGCTGCGCTCTCGTGGGCGGGAGCGGCCAGGCGGGTCAGCGTGTAGAGGTAGTAGCCCAGCGCGATAAGGGCGATCTCCAGCCAGAGTCTCGGCCTGTTGGTCGGTCGGAACTTCTGCGGCAGGATCGGGCCCGGGATCCAGCTTCGGCGGCCGGAGGCGGCGGCTGGGGCCGTCGATCCGATGTCCTCGGCGCGGGCCGCGGCCTCGGTGGTGCTTTCCAGCGGCTGTGTCGTCGTCACGAGTTCACCCCCATGACAGGCAAGTCTGCCAGGGTACGTGTCGCGTGCGCGTCATACCCCGGGTCCACATTCCGCATCACTCCATGGTAGGGCTTTGGTGGAGGTCTGCGGCGGTCCCGCCGTAAGGGTCGCTCCGGCGGAGTACGCCAGCCTAACCGGATCCACTGTTTCCCGCGCGTCCTATGGCAGGTCATCTCCAGCCGTTACGCTCCGCGCCAAGCGTCTGCGCACCCGGTCACAAGGGGCGCGACGTGAGGAATCAGACACGCGAGGAGCCACCTCATGCCCATCCCCGTGTATGTCCCCGCGAACGGCGGGCGCTGCGACCACCTGCGACAACTCCGTGAGGCCGAACCGGACTCCGCGGACGAGTGCGGGGAATGTCGTGCGACCGGCGGTCGCTGGCTGCACCTGCGCGAGTGCCTCGTCTGCGGCCATGTGGGTTGCTGCGACAACTCGCAGAGCCGGCACGCCACCGCGCACTGGCGTGCCACCGGACACGCGCTGATCCGCTCCCTGGAGCCCGGCGAGGTCTGGGCCTGGTGTTACCCGGACGAGGCGATGCTGCTGCCGGCCGACTGCTGACGCCGGGGGTCCAGTCCGCCGCCTGCCCGTCGGGCAGGTGTCAGGCGGCGGGCTGGACCGCTGTGGGTCGGTACGAAAACCTTCTCCGCCTGCCGGGGCCGCTGACGCGTGCTCCGGTGGCCCTGCGCCGTGCCCCGGCTTAGCGTGAGGTCACGGGGCCGCGTTCCTGCGGTCCCGGCAGGCAAGGAGTTGAAAACGTATGGCGAAGAACAGCCCGGCCAAGGGGCATCACGGACTCGGCGCACGTGGGCAGGGCAAGCTCCTCTACTTCCACACCCGTGTCGCCGACGTGATCCGCCAATCCAAGGAACAGCTGTTCCGCAAGTACCGCAAGCAACCTGAATACCGGCAGGCGAACGGACACTGGGCGGCCGGCGGCCACTAGTCCGGCGAATGTTCCCCCTGATCTTTTGATGCGCCCCTGGCGATGGTCGATGCGACCTGCCAGGGGCGCATTTCCATGGTGTGAGTGCTGGTGTGGGTACTGGCGTGGGTGCTGGTGTGGGTGGTACTCGCGGTGCGGATGGTCGCCGTGGTGGGCTTCGGGGTGAGGGCCACCAGGCGCAGTTCCGGGTCCTCGGCGCCGGTGTCGCGGCAGCTGCTCAGCACCACACCGCGTCCGCCGACCTCGATTCCGCCGGCCGGGACCACCGGGACGCTGCCCGGGTCCTCGTTCCGGCCGGCCACGGTGGTCAGCGGGTGGCGGTAGCGCTCGGCGGCGTCGAGGAGCCCTGATTCGTGCCACTCGCCGGCGTAGAGGTACAGGGCCAACTCCACCGTGCGCGGGCCGCGGCACTGCGCGCCGGGGGTGGGCAGCTGCGGTCCGGCCGGTTCGGCCCGCCAGGCGTTGTCGTTGCGCGAGAGCAGACCGACGGAGCGGAGCAGGGTGAGCGCCAGGGTGCGGCCGTCGTCCACGAGCTCGTATTCGCTGACGTGGTCCAGCAGGACCGCCAGGCCGCCGGCGGCGACCCAGCCGTATGCCGGGAAGGTCGGTAGGGGGCGCTCGCCGAATCCGCCCTCGGCGTGCAGGGGCCGGCTTGCGACGGCGAACTGGCCCTCCGCGTGCGAGTGCGTGGCGGGGCGGGGGAGCGGGAGGTGCAGACGGACGCGGTGGTCGTCGCATTGGTTGTCGAAGGCGATGGTGAGGCGGACGAAGGGTTCGCCGTGCCGAAGCTCGATGCGGGTGCTGACCTCGGTGGTGTGTACCGTCGCGGCGCGGATACCGCTCACCTCGGTGTCGGACGCTGACACCGGCACGCCGTGGGTGGGCCAGTTGAACCAGCGCACTGATTCCAGCGAACCGGTGAACGGGCCGCTCCAGCGGACCCGGTTCCAGATCTCGTCCGGTGAGCTGACGAGGCGGTCGTGCCCGGGCGGCGCGTAGTTGTACTCGTCGCCGAGGTCGCCGCCGTCCACGATCGCGCCGAGGCCCGCGGCGTGGGAGCCGTCGGCGGCCAGGACGTCGAGCAGGCCGTCGGAGCGGAGGGCGACGTGCATCAGGCCGTTGTCGAGATCGGAGAGGGCACGGCGGCCGGCGGCTATGTTCCTCAGCGCCGCGGGCGGCGGGCTTCCGGTGGTGAAGGTGGTGACGGCTGCGAGGGCGAGCGGGCCGACGTCGATGAGGGCGGCGACCGTGGCGCGCGGCTGTACGCGGACCTCGACCCGCCAGATTTCGACGGCCGCGGCGGCTGCGGCCGCGCGCACCTCGGCGACGTCGAACACCAGCGGGGAGGTCGGGGCCAGCTCGAAGGTGATCGTCGCGGCGTCGGGGTCGAGGTGCCAGGCGGCGATCTGGCGGCCGTAGAGCTCGCGGCCGTGGATCTTGCGCAGGAAGAGGTCGAGGGCGGCGGTGGGGACGAGCTCGTCGGCGATGTTCTCCTCGACGGTGTCGAGGATCTGGTGCGGCAGCGCTTTGCCCGAGGCGGCGCGCGGGGCGCGGCCGGCCGGGAGGTCGAGCGTCACGACCTCGCGGCGGTGCCGCGCGGAGGGGTTGAACAGCAGATGCCCGCCGTCCGGAACGGTTTGCGCGATCGGTCCGAGGACGAGGTCGACCACGCCGCGCCCCAGATCGTCGGCCTCGGCGATGCGCGCCGCGACCTGGTCGGCGGTGGCGTCGATCCCGCATCCGGTCACGCTGTCGTGGCACGAGGAGTCGACCAGGCGCCGCCACGCCAGATCCAGGAAGGGCCGGCACGCCGAGCGCGTGCCGTAGAGCGCGGCGATCGGTTCGGCGTAGCGCTCGACGAGGCGCTCGGCGCGGCTCAGGGCCTGCTTGAGGCCGATGCGGGAGGACAGGACGCCGGGGAGGATGTTGGCCCGGGCGTGGGAGCGCAGCTCGCCATGGATGGTGATGAGGACCGGCGAGGTGTTCGGCTCGTGCGCGGCTGGTTGGTGCTGTGCGGGCGCCCTGCCGCCGGCGATCGGGATGTCGAAGAACCCTGCGAGGGTGTCCAGGCGGACGCGGAGCGGCTCCCCGGAGGCGCCCTCGACCAGGTCGGCGAGCCCGTCCACCGGCGCCGAGTGGTCCGTTCCGTACATGCCGAGCAGCGGGCCGTCGGGCTGCCAGCGTCGCAGGGCCTGGACATGCTCCTCGGCCCGTCGGCGTACCACCGCCGCGTCGGGCTCGCCGAAGACCCCGGCCGCGCCGCCGTATCCGCCTTCCGGGAGGTAGCGCGTGCGCACTGCGGTGCCGTCCGGGGCCGCCCACCAGAACTCCGTCGTGCGCACGTCTTCCGGGACGCCGCGCCACACGCACGCGTGCTCGATGCCCGCCAGGCGCAGGATCTGGGGCAGCTGCGCCGCGTGGCCGAACTGGTCCGGCAGATATCCCACGCGCATCGCGCCGCCGAGCTCGTCCGCGCGCCGTGATCCCGTCTCCAGATTGCGGATCAGGTTCTCGCCCGAGCACAGGAACGAGTCCGCCAGCACCCGCCAGGGGCCCAGCGCCAACTGGCCCCGGCCGGCCAGCTCGCGGACCAGCGCCTCCTGCTCGGGGCGGATCTCCAGGTAGTCGTCGATCGCGGCGGTCTGGCCGTCGAGGGTGAAGCGGGCGCGGGGGTCGGCGGCGAGCTGGGCCAGCAGCCGGTCCAGGACCGTCACCAGGCGGAGGCGGAACCGCTGGAAGGGCTGGTACCACTCGCGGTCCCAGTGCGTGTGCGGGACGATGACCAGCTCGTTCATGCGGTCTTGCCCAGGGCGCGCAGTACGTTCAGCGCCGTGCGGATGTCCGCCGTGCCCTCCGCGGCCCCGCTCAGTCCCGGGGTGCCCGCGGTGACCAGTTCGTGGAACGCCATGAGTTCGCGCTCGAAGCCCGAGTCGGCGCCGAAGAAGTAGGGATTGGTGAAGGACAGGTCGTGGGTGCCGGCTTCGGTGTGCACGCGGACGCGTTCCTCGTATTCGGGATAGTCGGGCAGGAAGTGCCAGCGGACCGTGTAGCGGCCGTGCGGGAGCGGGCCGGAGAACTCCAGCGAGCCAGGCTCGCCGTCCCGGGCGCCCCAGGACGCGGCCGTGTCGACGCCGAGTTCCGCGACGCCGGCCAGCAGGCGGATCAGTGCCACGTCGTGGCACGCGCTGTCGAGCACCGCGCGGTACTCCCAATGTTCGCGGGCCCCGGTGTGCGTCGGCGCCGGTGCGGGGACCGGAGCCCAGTCCGTCGCCGGGAAGCGCTCGGGCGGATGCAGGACGCTGACATCGATGTGCCGGACCGTCGCCGGGTCCAGCGCACTGAGCGCCGCGGTCACCGCGGGGTCGTACTGCTTCATGTAGCCGAGCATCAGCCGGTCGCCGGCGGAGGCGACGAGGGCGGCCTCGTCGGGGGAGTGCGCGAGGGGCTTCTCGCAGAAGACCGGATAGCCCCGCTTCAAGGCCTCCACGGCCAGCGGCGCGTGCGAGCCGGAGGTCAGCAGGATCACCGCGTCGAACTCGCCGCAGCCGAACATGCTCTGGGTGTCGGCGAAGACGCCGGAGCCCGGGACCTGGAGCTGCCGGGCGATGTCGGCCGCGTAGCCGGGCTGGGAGTCGCAGACGGCCGTGACGGTGAAATGCCGGTCCAGCTTCGCCAGCAGGGGCAGGTGGACGTGCCGCGCCACGTGCCCGAGGCCGACCACCGCGACGCGGACGACCGGCCCCGCTGCCGCGCCCGAGGCCGCACTCGCGGCCGGTGCCGGTCCGGTCTCCGTGATCGGGCCGGTTCCGGTTGCCTGAGGACCGCGCCTCATCACACCCCCAGCCCGGCCAGCACCGCGCGGTTGTGCCGCATGTCCCCGATGATCCGACCCAGGTCCTGGCTGCCGTCCGGCACGTCCTGCTCGACCACGATCCACCCCTCGTACTCCAGCGCCCGCAGGGCGTCCAGGAACGCCGCCAGGTCCAGGCGCCCCTCGCCGAGGCGGCAGAAGGTGCCGTCGGCCAGTGCGTCCTTCACATGGACGTGCCGTACGCGGTTTCCCCACCGGGCCAGCGTCGCCAGCGGGTCGCCGCCGGCGGCCAGCAGGTGCCCGGTGTCCAGGCACAGCTCCAGTTCCGTCAGCTCCAGCAGCCGGTCGATGTCGTCCGGGCTCTCGATGCTGGTGTCCAGGTGGTGGTGGAACACCGGTTCCAGGCCGTGCTCGCGGCAGCGCGAGGCGGCGCGATAGGCCTGTCGGACCAGCAGGCCCCAGCCGGCGGCGTCCAGCGGCCCGGACGGCGGGCAGGCCAGTGTCGGCTTCGGCGCGAAGCTGCTCATGTCCGGGTACCGGTTGCGGGCGCGCAGCAGCCGTGCGGTGTCTTCGAGGGCTGACAGGTCGTCCGCGAAGCCCTCGTGCTGCCCGAACCTCAGGTCGTGCCAGCCTCCGGCCAGCGCCGGGGCGGAGTCGGGGTCGGCCAGGACTTCGTCCAGGTAGCCGTGCGGTCCCAGATCGGTGCCCTCGTATCCGCAGTCCGCGGCTATTCGGGCGTACTCGGGTGCGCTGACGACCGGGTCGGCGGCGGAATAGATCCCGAAGTTCACCGGCGCTGTCGCGACCAACACCGGCCGGGGCCGCGGCCGCGGCCCTGTTTCCGTCACGCGCACAATGCCACCACCTCGTTGCGCCACGTCTCCAGCCGGTACATGCCCGACTGCCGGGCCGGGAACGACTGCCGGCCCGCGGCGTCGGCGCGCACCACGACCCGGGTCTCGTCCGGGCGCACCAGGATCAGGCCGTCGGCGTCCAGCGTCGTGATCTCGTCGCCGCAGCGCAGGACCAGGGGTCCGGTGCGGTCGGCGGAGATGGCGGTGCGGCCCGCGGCGATGCCGGCCAGGATCGCGGCGCTCGAGCACTCCTCGGCCAGCACCCAGGTGATCGGCGCGCCGAGCGAGGCCGGCGTGCCGCCCGGCTCGTGGAAGTCGCTGCCGCCGACCGGGACGATCGCCGCCGGGTGCCGCTTCATCCAGGCCAGCGGCCAGCCCCAGGTCCGGTCGAACCAGGACCAGTGCCAGATCTCCGCGATCGAGGGCTGCGTGGTCAGCTGGTGCCGCCAGGCGCAGTCCCCGGCCAGCGGATGGTTCACCGAGAACAGCGCGCCGGCCTTCTCGGCCTGCTTCATCCACTGCGAGGCCGGGCGCCGGAAGTCGATCCACTCCTTGGAGCCCCACACGTTCGCGTGGCCCAGGTCGGTCGTGACTTCCTGGCCGGGGATCAGGGTGACGCCGGAAGTCCCGGAAGCCTGCTCCAGAAAGGGGTAGTGACTGATCGTGTTGTGGTCGGTGACGGCCAGGAAGTCCAGGCCGGTCTCGGCGGCGAGATCGGCCAGGGCGCCGATGGTCAGGGTGCCGTCGCTGTGTTCGGTGTGCGCGTGCAGGTCCCCTGCGTACCAGCGCATGCCGTCTACCGCCGGGAGCTCCCGGGCCGGCGGCCGTTCCAGGGCCCTGACATGGTGATGGCGGAGCTGCCGGGCGGCTGTGTCGGCCGGGTCCGCCTGGTCGGAGAACGTGATCTCCAGCGAGTACCGGACGCCCTCGGGCGGGACCCGGTGCAGCCCCAGCCACACGTGCCAGACCCCGGGCAGGATCTCGCCGGCCAGATAGCCCGGCGTCGACTGCCGGGCCCCGATCGCGAACTCCTGCCGCGCCCCGCCGGACCACCCGCGGAAGCCCTCGGGGCCGGCGCAGCCCAGGTCCAGGACGGCGCCGGCGGACCGGTCGTAGTCCAGCCGGACCTCGATCCGCGACACCCCGGGCGGCACCTCGAACGGGACCGGCCGCAGCTGCTGCCGCAGCCGGTCCTCCAGCCACCACACGCCGTCCAGCCGCATCAGCCCACCAACTCCCCATCCGCGTACAGCAGGGTCCGGTCTTTGCGGGGCAACGCCCACAAGGTGGTGCCGGGTTCCGGCTCGTCCTCCTCGGCCACGACGACCTGCACCGCGGTTCCGGAGACGTCCAGGGTGAGCAGCAGCGAGCTGCCGAGGTTCTCGGCGACCTCTACCGTGCCCTGAAACGCCCCGTCGCACGGATCCGCCGATACGCGGAAGTACTCCGGGCGCGCCCCAAGGACCACCGGGGCGCGTTCGGCCACGCGCTCCCCGGCCCCGTCAGGCATCGCGATCGCGGAATCTGCGACCAGAACGCGTCCGTCACGGACAACCCCCTCCAGCAGGTTCATCGGCGTGGAGCCGATGAAAGAAGCCACAAACGTGTTCGCCGGCCTGCGGTACACCTCGCGAGGAGTCCCGAGCTGGCGGATACGGCCGGACTGCATGACCGCGACGCGGTCCGCGAGGGCCAGTGCCTCGGCCTGGTCGTGGGTGACGAAGACCGTGGTGGTGGCGAGCTCGCGTTGCAGCCGCTTGAGGAACGTCCGCGCCTCCAGCCTGAGACGAGCATCAAGGTTCGAAAGGGGTTCGTCAAAGAGAAAAACGGACGGCTCAGCCGCCGTGGCGCGGGCCAAGGCCACCCTTTGCTGCTGTCCGCCGGACAAAGCACCCGGTCGGCGCTCCAGCAGGCCCGTGGTGGTCTCGGTTCCGGTCAGGCCGAGTTCGGCGGCGGCGGCCAGCGCGGCCTCGCGCTGCCGGGCCTTCGGGACCCCTCGGACCCGCAGCGGGTACGCGATGTTCTCCGTGACGGTCATGTGCGGGAAGAGCGCGTAGTCCTGGAACACCATGGCCACGCCGCGCTTGCCCGGCGGCATGCGCGTCACGTCGGCCTCGCCGATGTGCACCGCGCCGCTGTCCGGCGTCTCCAGCCCGGCCAGGGTCCGCAGCAGGGTGGTCTTCCCGCAGCCGGAGGGGCCCAGTAGCGCGAAGAACTCCCCGTCCTGGATCGTCAGGTTCAGCGCGTCCAGCGCGGTGACGACGCCGCCGGTGTCGGCGAAGGTCTTCGTCAGGTCGACCGTTCGGATCCGTACCATTATGAAACCTCTGCCATGAAGCGCTCCTCTACCGCTTGATCCCGCCGTGGAAGCGGAAACCGTAGCGATGGCTGACGAACAGGTACAAAAGGACCACCGGGATCGAGTAAAGCAGAGAGAACGCCGAGATCAGCGCCAGGTTCGGCTGGCCGCCCTCGGTGTAGAAGGTGTAGAGCACCACGGAGGCCGGGTACTTGTCCGGGTTCCGGACCAGGATGTACGGGATCAGGAAGCTGCTCCAGACGTTCACCACGGCCCAGACCGTCACCGTGGCCAGCCCCGGGCGGATCATCGGCAGCACGATGTGCCGCATGATCTGGAAGGGCGAGGCCCCGAACACCCGCGCCGACTCCTCGTAGGACTTCGGCGTGTTGTCGGTGAAGTCCTTGAGGATGAAGATCGCGGCCGGGATCAGGCCGCCGGTGAACACCAGGATCACCCCGAGCCGGGAGTCGATCAGGTGCAGTTTGAAGGCCAGCTGGAACAGCGGCACCATCGCGGCCGTGCCGGTCACGATCGAGGACAGCAGGAGCAGCGCGTACAGGATCCCGTCGCGGCCGGGGACCCGCACCCGGCTCAGGGCGTACGCCGCCGCCGCTGCGAACGCCACTGTCAGCAGAGCCGTACCCCCTGCCAGCAGTAGAGAGTTCCACAGCGACGGCAGCGCATAGGGATCCTTCAGCAGGACCGAGAAGTTGTGAAGAGTAAACGAGCTTATGCTCACGTCCAATGTGGGGTGCGTGTTGAAGGGCGCCGAGGCCAGCCACAGCATGGGCAGCGCGAAGAACCCCAGCAGCAGCGACAAGAACGTGTAGCGGGTGATTTTCGCCACCACCGCGCCAGGGGTCCGCTCCCGGGTGCGCTCCCTCATGCGGCACGCTCCCCTCGCCGCTCGCGCAGCAGTCGCAGGTACACCAGCGCCACGACGAGGTTGATGACGAGCATCAGCAGCGAGATCGCCGCTCCCAGGCCCATCTGCCCGTCGAACAGGGCGGTCTGGTAGATGTACACCGGCAGGATCTCCGACTTGCCGTTCGGGCCGCCGGCGGTGATCTGGTAGGGCGTGAAGTCGTTGAACGTCCACAGCGAGATCAGCAGCAGGTTGGTCAGGATGTGGCCGCGGATGTGCGGGAAGACCACGTCGCGCAGCTGCTGCCAGGAGTTCGCGCCGAACATCCGCGCCGTCGCCAGCTGCGAGGGCGGCACCCCGGTGAGCGCCGCGCTGTAGAGCAGCATGGAGAACGCGGTGCCGCGCCAGATGTTGAACACGATGATGACGGCCATCGGGTGCTCGATGGCCCAGGCCGTGCCCGGGGTGTGCAGCAGGGTGTTGAGCGTCCCGGCGTCGCGGTCCAGCATCGCCACCCACAGGAACGCCACCACCGAGCTCGGCAGGATCCAGGCCAGCAGCACCAGCGCCTCGATGAGCCGCTTGAGCCAGCCGGTGGCGTCGCGCAGCATCCAGGCGATGGCGAAGCCCAGCACCGCCTGGCCGACCACGGCCGAGAGCAAGACGTACTGGAGCGTCAGCCACAGCGAGTGGCGGAAGTCCGGGTCCTGGACGACGTTCGTGTAGTTCTGCAGGCCGACACTGCGCGGATGCCGCGCGGCGAAGCCGGTGAGCCGGTAGTCGGTCGTGCCCAGATACAGGGTCCAGAGCGCGGGGAAGACCAGGAACGCGGCGACGACGAGCAGGGCGGGCGCGGCGATCGCCGCCGCGCCGGCCCTGCCCAGCCCCGCCGGATCCTCAGCTCCCGGCCGCGACGCTGCTCGCGCCAACGAGCCCCTCCAACGCCTTCTCGTAGGCCGCCGCGGCCTGCGCCGGGCTCTTGCCGCCGACCACGTCCGCGACCGCCTTCTGGACCAGGCTCGACACGTCGTTGTACGCCGCCTGCGAGGGCCGGAAGCTGGTCACCGGCAGCACCTTGCCGGTGGCGAACTGCAGCATCGGGTCGCTGGCCAGCACCTGCTGGTTGACGTCGGTGCGCGCGGTGAGCAGCGGCGCGCCGCCGATCCGGGAGACGGTCTCGGCCTTGGAGTTCAGGAACGCCAGGAAGTCCCAGGCCGCCTGCGGATACTTGGTCTTGGGGTTGATCGACCAGTCGGAGCCGCCGGAGTAGGACACGAAGCTCTGGCCCTTGACGCCCGTTCCGGCACTCTGCGACGGGATCAGCGCGTACCCCACGTCGGCGTTGCGATCCGCCATCGGCGCGGTGCCGCCGGCCGGGTTCAGCACCGAGCGCCACATGTAGTCGGACTCGGCGTAGATGCCGATCTTGTCGGCGGCGAACTCGGTGAAGGACTTGTCGCGGCCCTTCGCGTCCTCCTGGAGGACGGGATCGCCGTAACCGCCGCCGTAGATCTTCTGGTAGAAGCCGAGGGCGGATTGGAAGGCCGTCCCGGCCTTCATCCACTTGCCGTTGTCCCACAGCGTGCCGCCGGCCCCGGCCAGCAGCGGCAGGAAGCCCTGCATCGTGGTCGCCTCGCCCATCGGGACGCCGCCGTCCCACTGCACCGGCGTGACGCCCGGCAGGGCCTTGAGTTTGGCGGCCGCGTCGTAGATGTCCTGCCAGCTCGCGGGCTGCCAGTCGGCGGGCAGTCCGGCCTGCGCGAAGAGCTTCTTGTTGTAGAAGATGACGCGCGCGTCGGTGCCGTTCGGGACGCCGTAGCGCTGGCCCTGGTACTCGCCGAGGGCCTGGACCGACTGCGAGATCTGGGACCAGCCGTCCCAGCTGTCGGCCTGCGTGCCGGCCACCTGGTTCAGGGGCTTGAGGTACCCGGCGTCGGCGAACTCCCCGACCCAGATGCCGTCCAGCGAGAAGACGTCGTCACCGGTGCCGGACTGCAGGTCCAGGGCGAGCTTGGACTTGTAGGCGTCGTCGTCGACGCCGTTGGGCCGGAAGGTGACGTGCGCGGTGATGCCCTTGGCGGCCTCGGCCTTCACGAAGTCCGGGATCAGGGTGCCCTGGATCCACTTGGCCTCGTTGCTGTTCTTGCCGCCGGCGATGTCGTTGGCGGTGATCACCAGCGTGGGATTCTTCGGCTGGTCCGCGGAGTCGACCTTCGCGGGTTTGGAGCCGGAGGAGGAGCCGGAGCAGCCGGCGGCGAAGGCCGCCGCCGCGCCGATCGCGAGCAGGGCTCGCAGGGCTCGAAGGTGTCTTGAACGTGCGGAATGTGCTCCCATCGGTGCCTCCGCTGGTGTCGGTCCGTACCTTGTCGGGGAAGGCCGTCCCGTCCTCAGTGTTCGGTGACGGTCACTTCCAGGCTGTATCGGGACGCGCGGTAGATGTGGCTGCCGAACTCCACGGCCCGACCGCTGTCGTCGAAGGCCGTGCGTTCCATGGTCAGCAGGGCCGCGCCGCGCCGTTCCTCCAACAGGGCCGCCTGTTCGGCATCCGCCGTGCAGGCCCCGATCCGCTGCCTGGCCACACAGATGCGGATACCCGCCTTGCGCAGCACTTCGTACAGGCCGCGGTTCTCCAGCAGCTCCGCGGTCAGCAACGGCACCGGCTCGGGCAGCCAGTTGCGCATCACCGCCAGCGGCTCGCCCTGCGAGCGGCGCAGCCGCACCACCTTGGTCACCGGCGTGCCGGCGGCCAGCCCGAGCGCCGCGGCGGCCTCCGGCTCGGCCGGGACGCGCGCCAGCAGCAGCACGTCGGTGGCCGGCGTGCGGCCGCTGCGGGCCAGGTCGTCGTGCAGGCTGGTGAGCTCCATCTCGCGGCGCACCGGCATCGGCAGGATCTGCGTGCCCACGCCGCGCCGCCGCACGATCATGCCGCGGTCCACCAGGTGCCCGATCGCCTGCCGGATCGTGGGCCGGGACAGCCCCAGCGACTCGGCGATCTGCACCTCGGAGTCCAGCTGGTCGCCCGGCGCCAGCTCGCCGGTACGGATCGCCTCGGCGATCTGTTCGGCGACCTGGAAGTAGAGCGGGATCGGGGAGGAGCGGTCCACCTCGATCCGCGGTCGGATCCCCATGGTGGTCAGTATGCTGCGGTCACTTTGTCCGGACAACAGGTTGACCGGGGAACTCCGTACTGCTATGCAGCAAGCGGGAGGCGGTATGGCACAGATCGACATCACACCCGAATCGGCAGGTTGGCGCTTCGCGGGGCTGAAGACCGCGGAGTTCGCCGGTTCATATCAGTTCTTTACCTCAGGAGACGAGGCGTTAGTCCTGCCGCTGTCCGGTTCGTGCAGTGTGCGGTGCGGATCCGAGGAGTTCCTGCTGCGCGGTCGCGAGGACGTCTTCGCCGGTCCCAGCGACTTCGCCTACATCCCGCGCACCAGCATGGTCCGCCTGACGGCCGTGGACGGGACGTGCCGGGTGGCGATCCCGACCGCGCGGGCCGAGGCCGACCTGCCGTTCCGGTACGGTCCGCGCGAGGCGGTGCCGGTCGAGCAGCGGGGAGCCGGATCGGCCGCGCGCACGCTGCACAACTTCTGCGCGCCGGAATCCTTCGAGACCGACCGGCTGCTGGCCGTGGAGGTGATCACCCCGGGCGGGAACTGGTCGTCCTGGCCGCCGCACAAGCACGACGAGGACGTCGAGGGCGGGGAGCGCGCCAAGGAGGAGATCTACTACTACGAGGGCGGGCCGGGATACCAGCGCGTGTACTCCTCGGCGGCGGGGGAGATCGACGTGCTGCGCGAGGTCGCGGCCGGGGACGTCGTGCTGATCCCGCACGGCTACCACGGGCCGTCGATGGCCATGCCGGGCTACGACCTATACTACCTGAACGTGCTGGCCGGCTGGGACCGCGGGGCCGCGCGCTCGATGGCGTTCAGCGACGATCCGCGGCACGCCTGGGTGCGTGAGACCTGGAGCGCCTGAGGGGACGGCGCTTCCAGGTGCTTCGCGTCTGTGATCCCTTGCGTCTGTGATCCGTTGCGTCTGTGATCCTCAGCCGGGGCTCAAATGATGCGGATCTCGTCGTTCGAGTGGTCGTGCCCGCAGCTGTCGCCCTCGTAGTGGTAGTCGCGCTGTCCCAGCTGCACCACGCGGAACGACTTGCGCTCGACCACCTTCTGCAGGTGCCGGACGCCGCTGGCGCCGGCGGCCACCACCGCGACGACCGCGGCCACGACCGTGACGCCGATCACGGCGAAGCCGCCGGTCACGTGCCCGAACACGATCATGAACAGCGCGACCAGGATCGAGATCGGCACGGCTACCAGGAGCAGCACCGCGATGCTGGTGAGCAGGATCAACGGCTTGGCCGACGGCGTGCGGTCACCGTCGTGGCGGATCATCGTTCTCATGGCCATGGCTCATCCCTCTCGGCTGCGGCCCCAGACGCGTTGTATCGCGTTTAAAGTGTATCAACGAGGAGGGCGCCTCCGCTTGTTCCTTTTTCAGTCGCCGATTACGTCACACTTGAAACGTGATCTCCGACATCGTCGACTGGCTGTCCTGCCCGCATTGTGCCACCGCCTTGATCGTCGAGGCGTCTTCGGGCATGCGGCTGCTGTGTGAGGAAGGGCACGCTTTCGACGTGGCGCGGCACGGCTACGTCTCGCTGCTGGCCGGGGGCGGGACGCCGGGGACCGCCGACACGGCGGAGATGGTCGCCGAGCGGGCGGCGTTCCTCGGGGCGGGGCACTACGACGGGATCGCGGATCTGATCGCCGATCTGGCTGCCGACGTCGACATCGACGAGGACGGCTGTGTGCTCGACCTCGGCGCGGGTACCGGTTATTACCTGGCGCGCGTCCTCGATGCCGTGGACCAGCCGGGCATCGCGCTGGACGTCTCCAAGCACGCCGCGCGCCTGGCCGCTCGCGCGCATCCGCGGATCGGGGCGGTGGTCGCCGACGCCTGGGCCGGACTCCCGGTCCGCGGCCGTGCCGCCTCGGTACTCCTCAACGTCTTCGCGCCGCGCAATCCGCGCGAGATGCGGCGCGTGCTGCGTCCGGACGGCCGCGCGATCGTCGTCGTGCCCGAGCCGGACCATCTCAGGGAGCTGATCGCCGAGTACGGCCTGATGGCCGTCGACGACCGCAAGCCGGAGCGGTTGCGTGAGCAGTTCGCGGACCGGTTCGAGGTCGAGTCGGAACATTCTTGCAAGACGGTGCTGTCCCTGTCCGCCGATGAGGTGTCGCGACTCATCGGCATGGGCCCGAACGCCTGGCACGAGCGGGCCGAGGAGGTCCGATCGGGCGGTGCGGCAACGGTTGCCGTCCGCGCCTACGTTCTGTCCCCGAGGTGAGCGTGGCAGCATGTCCGGCATGCAGATCGCGATGACCAATGCCATCCAGGCCGGGACCGTCCACTACCCCGCGGCCGACGGTGCCGACATCGAGGCGTACCTGGCGGTGCCGCAGGACGGCGCGCCGCGCGGCGGCGTGGTGCTGATCCACCACCTGCCGGGCTACGACGAGGCCACGCGCGAGTTCGCGCGCACCTTCGCCGTCCACGGCTACAACGCGGTCGTGCCCAACCTCTACAGCCGCGAGGGCGGCCCGGGCATCTCGCCCGAGGACGCGGCCGCGGCGGTCCGCGCCGACGGCGGCGTCCCGGACGAGCGGCTGATCGCCGACCTCGGCACGGCGGCGGAGTACCTGCGCGCGCTGGACACGGCTAACGGCAAGGTCGGCGTCATCGGTTACTGCTCGGGCGGGCGGCAGGCGCTGCTCGCGGCGTGTGCCCTGGACCTGCAGGCGGCGGTCGACAACTACGGCGCGTTCGTGATGTCGGACAGCCCGGCCTCGGTCGGCCTGCGCGCCACCTCGGTCGAGGACCGGCTGCCGGACCTGGCGTGCCCGCTGCTCGGCAACTTCGGCGCCGACGACACGCACCCCTCCCCGGAGGAGACGGCGCGCCTGGCGGCGGCGCTGGACAAGCTCGGGAAGACGTACGACTTCAAGACCTACGAGGGCGCCGGGCACGCGTTCTTCAACGTGAACCGGGTCGCGTACCGGGCGGAGGCGGCGATGGACGCCTGGGACCGGATCCTGGACTTCTACAAGGAGCACCTGGGCTGAGGCCTCAGAGCCCTCTGCTTCTCAGAGGCCTTTGCTTTCTCAGAGACCCTCGAACAGGGCGCTCACCGACTCGCCGTTGTGGATCCGGCGCATCGCCTCGGCCAGCGCCGGGGCGATGGACAGGACGGTGAGCTTGCCGGAGTCGATCTGCTCGTTCGGCGGGATCGGGACCGTGTTGGTGCACACGATCTCCTCGACCTCCGGCTGGTCCGCCAGGCGCTTGAGGGCGCCGGAGGCGAACAGGCCGTGTGTGCAGGCCACGCGCACGCTGCGGGCGCCGAGGTCGCGCAGGCGGTCCAGGAGCTCCATGACCGTACTGCCCTTGGCGATCTCGTCGTCGAGCACGATCACGTCGCGGCCCCCCACGTCGCCGATCACCGAGCTGATCGCCACCTTGTCGCCGGCGAAGCGCTGCTTGGCGCCGGCCGCGACCGGGACGCCGAGCAGGCGCGCGAAGGCCGCGGCCTCCTTGGCGTTGCCCAGGTCCGGGGAGACCACGGTGGTGTGCGACAGGTCGGAGTCGCGGAAGTGCCCGGCCAGCTCGCGCAACGCGTTGAGGTGGTCCACCGGGACCGAGAAGAACCCGTGCACCTGCGGGGAGTGCAGCGTCATCGCCAGCACCCGGTCGGCACCCGCGGCCACCATGAGGTCGGCCACGAGCCGGCCGCCTATGGAGATACGCGGCGCGTCCTTCTTGTCGCTGCGCGCGTACGAATAGTGCGGCACCACGGCGGTGATCCTGGCCGCCGAGGCGCCACGGGCCGCGTCGCACATGAGCAGCAGCTCCACGAGGTGTTCCTGGACCGGCGCGACCAGCGGCTGGACCAGGAACACGTCGCGCTCGCGGCAGTTGGCCTGGAGCTGGACCTCCAGGCAGTCGTTGGCGAAGCGGCTGACCCGCACCGGGTTCAGCGACGTCTCCAGATGCGCGCAGATCTCCGCGGCCAGGGTCGGATGGGCGCTTCCGCTGAACACTGCGATGTCGCGCATGTCTGCATGGTAGCGATCTCCCACCCGGACCGATCAACCCCCTTGCGGCGTTCCGCCGGAGGCCCCACCGGGCTGCGGGCGGTTCTGGGCCTGCGACGCCGCCTGCGCGCCGGCCGCGCTCCCGGCCCCCTCGGGCAGGTGGCCGTCCGGCGTCATGGCATCGACGACCTGGGGAAGCGCGGTCGCCATGGTGTGCGCCGCCTGCTCATTGGTCATGCCGAGCGTGTTGGCGACCTGCGAGATCTGCTCGGGCCCGAGTGCCTGCGTGATCTGCTCCCCGCTGACCGGCTGGTTCGGCTGGTCGGCACTGACCCACGACTTGGCCTGCGACCCGGCCCCGGCTCCCTTGAGTCCCTCCATGAGCTTGGACAGCCCGCCACCGGCGAGCATCCCGCCGATCATCGGCGCGAGCTTCTGGATCATGCCGCTGCTGAGCAGGCTGCCAAGACCACCGGCCGCACCGCCGGGCGCCGCGCCCATGGCGTTCGCCGGGGCCGGCATCCGGCCCTGCTCGCCGGCCTGGCCCTCCTGCGGCTGCGGCGACTGCTGTTGCTGCTGCTTGCCCATCAGCTGATTGAGCAGCGAGGTGATGTCGAAACCGGCCATGTCGCGAGCTCCTGACGTTCCGGGCCGCGCCCCGCCCGACGGTTACGCGCCGCCACGGCCCATCCCAGCCTCGGGGAGGTCGGCGGGGGCCGCAGTGCCGCTATCCCCTCCACGCCTCCCGCTCCGCATCCTTCACCAGCTCCGCGGCCTTCTCGCCGATCACGATCGACGGCGCGTTCGTGTGACCCCGGATGATCGCCGGCATCACTGAGGCGTCGGCCACGCGCAGCCCCTCGGTGCCCCGGACCCGCAGTTCCGGGTCCACCACCGAGTCGGGGTCGGTGCCCATGCGGCAGGTGCCGACCGGGTGGTAGAGCGTCTGGGCGTAGCGGCGGATCGAGGCCTCGTGCAGTTCTGCGCCGGACAGGTCGGGCAGGAGCATGTAGCCGTCGCTGTAGCGCGCCAGCTGCGGGGCGGCGGCGATTTTCTCGCACAGGGCCACGCCGCGGGTCAGCGTCGCGTAGTCCAGGCCGTCGGGGTCGCTCAGATAGGCCGGGTCGATGGTGGGGGCGGCGGTGGGATCGAGGGTGGACAGCGTGATGGTGCCGTGCGAGCGGGGCTTCTGCAGGACCGCGCTGATGGTGAAGCCGTGTTCCTTCGGGCGGGTCAGGCCCTCGTCGAGGAAGGCGACCGGGGCGAAGACCACTTCGATGTCCGGCTTCTCAAGCCCGTCTTCGCTGGTGGTGTACAGGTACGCCTCGCCCACGTTCGAGGACAGCGGCCCTTCGTGCCGGGTCAGGTAGCGGGCGAAGCCGGCCGGGGTGCGGCCGCTGATCAGGCTCTTGGTGTTCTTCGCCTTCACCACGATGCCGGCGGCCAGGTGGTCGCGCAGGTTCAGGCCGACCTCGGGGAGGTCGGCCACGATCTTGACGCCGCGCCGCTTCAGGTGGTCGGCGGGGCCGACGCCGGAGAGCATCAGCAGCTGCGGGGTGTTGATCGTGCCGCCGCACAGGATCACCTCGCGGCGGGCCGCCACCGAGCCGACGCGGCGGCCGGCCAGGTAGCGCACGCCGGTCGCGCGGCGGTCGTGGAACAGCACCCGGGTGGCCAGGGCGCCGGTGTGCACGACCAGGTTGGGGCGCGAGCGGGCCGGCTTGAGGTAGGCGTCGGCGGTCGACCAGCGGCGGCCCTCGCGCTGGGTCACGGCGGTCTGCGTGCCCGGGACGCCCAGGGACGCGCACGCCTCCAGGAAGCGGGCCGTCAGCGGATGCGGCGAGCGCAGGTCCTCGATGCGCACCGGGCCCGTCGCGCCGTGCTCGGTGCCGTCCGGGGCGGCGGTGAAGGCCTCGACGCGGCGCAGCGCGGCCCCGATCTCGTCCGGGCCCCAGGCCGGACCTGCGGCCTCGGCCCACTCCTCGTAGTCCGCGGGGTAGCCGGGCACCCACATCATGGCGTTGATCGACGAGGAGCCGCCGAGCATCCGGCCGCGCGGCCAGTAGATCCGGCGTCCGCCGAGCTTGGGCTGGTTGACCGTGCGGTAGGCCCAGTCGACCTTGGTCTCGAAGAGTTCGGAGAAGGCGGCCGGGATGTGGATCAGCGGGTTGCGGTCCGCCGGTCCCGCCTCCAGCAGCGCCACCCGGCAGCCGGGGTCCTCCGACAGGCGCGCGGCCACCGCGGATCCGGCTGAGCCGGCTCCGACGACGACGTAGTCGTAGACACTCCCGGTATCGGTCTGTGCGTCGTCGGTGGCCATGTCTACGACGTTAGACCCGCGATGCGCCGATGAGTAGCCCGGGCGGGAGCATGCCCTCCGGCACGCTCTCCAGCGCGGTGAGAATGGCTTGCGCCAGGTCGTAAGCCGCCTGCGCGGTCAGCTCCACGGCGATCCGCGCCGACGGCCCGCGCTCGGGGTCGCGCAGGTCGATGTTCAGCGTGTGCTCGTCCGTGGCGTGCACCGGATGGTCGTAGTAGACGCTGGCCTCGGTGACCCGGATCCAGGCCGGGGTGCCCTTCGCACTGCCGGCCACGGCGAGCTTGAAGGTCTGGTAAGTGCACATCGGAACCGGATCCTCACAATCGGTAGTACGAACACCAGTGGTAGACATACGATGACGCTCTGCATTCGCCCGCCGAGCGTAGGGGATTCCTGTGTTCCGTCACGCGATACGCCAGAAGCGCCCCACCGAACGATTATCCGGTCGCGCCAGCCTACCCAGCATCGAAGAGCTCTCCGAGGAAGCGGACCGCTTCCTGCACCAGTGCTACACCGAGCTCGGCCGCACCGCCGAACTGCCCGGCCGCCGCCGCGCCGTGGCCGCCACGATCGCCGCCGACGGCACCTACGACCACACCTTCGCCGAACTCGAATACGGCGCCCGAGTCGCCTGGCGCAACTCCTCCCGCTGCATCGGCCGTCTGTACTGGCAGTCGCTGAAGCTGCGCGACCACCGCCAGACCGACCGGCCGGTGCGCATCGCGGCCGAGTGCGTCAAGCATCTGCGCGAGGCCACGAACAAGGGCCGCATCCGCCCGACCATCACCGTCTTCGCCCCGGACCGCCCCGGATTCCCCGGTCCCCGCATCCGCAACGAACAGCTCATCCGCTACGCCGGATACCAGGTCGAGGACGGCGGCGTGGTGGGGGACCCGCGCAACATCGCCCTGACCGAGACCGTCCGGAACCTCGGCTGGTACGGCCACGGCACCGCCTTCGACGTCCTCCCACTGGTGATCGAGGTCCCCGGATACCGGCCCTATGTCCACGTACTGCCACCGGACACCGTCCTGGAAGTCCCGCTGTCCCACCCCCGCCACCCCTGGCTCGCCGACCTGGCCCTGCGCTGGCACGCGGTCCCGGTCGTCAGCGACATGTGCCTGGAGATCGGCGGCCTCCACTACCCCTGCGCCCCCTTCAACGGCTGGTACATGGGCACCGAGATCGGCTCCCGCAACCTCGCCGACACCGACCGCTACGACCTGCTCCCGACCATCGCCGCCAACCTCGGCCTGGACACCACGACCGACCGCACACTGTGGCGCGACCAGGCACTGGTCGAACTGAACGTCGCAGTCCTGCACTCCTACGAGCAGGCCGGCGTCACCATCGCCGACCACCACACCGAGGCCCACAGGTTCCTGAAACACGTGGCCAAGGAGGAGCGCGCCGGAAGGGTGTGCCCGGCGGAGTGGTCGTGGATCGTGCCGCCTCTGTCCGGGGGCGCCACGGCGGTGTTCCACCGGTACTACGACGAGGTGGATGTGCGGCCGAACTTTGTGCGGCATGGGGGGTGAGGTGGTGGTGGTGGAGTGGTGGTGGTGAGTGAGATGACCTGGTGGGGTTTGTTCGTTAGTTGACAAGCAACAGGCGTTTTTTGACAGCTTCGCGCATGGTTTTGCGGGATCCGTTGGTGGCGCGGGTCGGGGGCGGTGGTCGGCGCTGCGGTGGCGGCTGATGGTCTGGGCAGGTGGTGCTGGCTACTGCCACAGTCAAGGGCGCCTCCGGCGGCGCCTGCGCGGCGAGCGGCCTCGCTCCGGGGAGTGGGGGGCCGCGCTGCTAGGCGGCGGACGCTGCTTGTGGTCGCCTCTG
>NZ_JBGCCP010000027.1:0-126552 GCF_041262705.1 Catenulispora sp. MAP12-49
CGACGAACACGACGCCAAGCCCTACCGCTGGACCTACGACGGCAGCCCACTCAAAGCCGCATGACCCCCGAAGGATCAATGCGGCGCTGCACTAGGCCCGCATGTTCTAGGCCCGCATGTTCTAGGTCGGCATCAGGCTGCTGATGCGCT
The DNA here is from genome assembly GCF_041262705.1 of Catenulispora sp. MAP12-49. NCBI lineage: Bacteria > Bacillati > Actinomycetota > Actinomycetes > Catenulisporales > Catenulisporaceae > Catenulispora > Catenulispora sp. MAP12-49. Next base: position 151 of record NZ_JBGCCP010000027.1, read on the forward strand.
CGGCAATCATTACCGTGCTCAGGTGCGTGGGCGCCCGCACCGTCCGCGGCATCACCGAGGCGTCCGCGACGATCACGCCCGCCACGCCCCGCACGGCGCCGTTCGGGTCGAGCACCGCCGCCGCGTCCGACCCCATCCGGCAGCCGCCGGTCGCGTGGTGATAGGGGACGAGGGCACGGCGCAGCAGCCGCGGCAGATCCGGGTCCGCCAACGCCTCCTCGACCGGCGTCGTGGCCAGCCGCGCCGGCCCGGCCATGACCGCTTTGAACTCCGGATGCTCCAGAATCCGCGCCGCCTCCATCAGGCTCGCGGTCATCCGGTCGACGTCGGCCCGCGCGGCCAGCATCCGGAACGCCACTTCCGGCTCGGCCGACGGATCCGCGGAGCGCAACCGAACCCGTCCGGTGGAACGCGGGTCCAGCAGAGCGGCCATGACCCCCGCTGTCGTCCCCGACGGATCGCTGACGTAGATCTGCAGATCGTCCTCTGGCGCACCGCACGTATGAGAGGAGAAACGCAGAGCACAGTGACCCGGTGACGCCTGCGCCTGCGCCCCCGAAACATCCGGACCGGCCGGGAACCTCAGCCAGACAGTCGGATGGTCCTGGAGATGCAGGCCGACCCCGGGAACATCGGCGACGACCGGCACACCCAGCGCGCGCAGATCGCACGCCGGCCCGATGCCCGAGCGCAGCAGCAGCGCCGACGAGTGCACGGCGCCGAGGCAGACCACGGCGCATTCCGCGCGCACCATGTCGACCCCGTCGGCGCCCGCCAGATCCACCCCGACGAAGCGGTCCTGATGGAAGCGCAGCCGCACCGCCAGCGTGTCGGGCCTGATGCACAGGTTCGGGCGTCCCCTCGCCGGTTCGATGTAGGCGTCTTTCATCGACACCCGCATCCCGCCCCGCCGGTTCCAGGCCACCGGCGAGACCCCGGTGCTGCCCGGGGCGTTAATATCAGGATCCTGAGCATGGCCCAGGCCGACGGCCGCCGCTGCGAGCGCCTGGCTGGCCGTCCCCCAGAGGTGCCGCGGCGACCGGGACACCGGCACCGGGCCGCCGGTGCCGTGACCGGGGTGGTCGCCGAAGTCGGCGTCGTCCTCCAGGCGCTGGAACACCGGCGCGACGTCGGCCCAGGACCAGCCCGGCACGCCCCACCTGTCGAAGTCGTCCGGGAGACCGCGGATCGCGGACTGCCCGTTGATCACCGAGCTGCCGCCGATCCCGCGTCCGCACAGGTACGGCCGCTCCGGACCGGCCTCGGTCAACAGGGCCCTGATGTTCGGCCAGCGCAGCTGCCGCAGCCCTGCTGCGCGCAGGAAGTCCGCGCCGCGTACCGCTTCCGGCGTCTCGGCCGCCGGGTAGTCCGGCCCCGCCTCCACCAGCAGCACCCGGCGTGCCGGGTCTTCCGAGAGCCGCGCCGCCACGACCGCGCCGGCTGTGCCGCCGCCGAGGACGACGACGTCGAATCCTTGCCGCGCGGCCATATCCCCGCCTCCTGCTACCTGTGCCCGCGCAAAGTGGCCGGACGCAGTGTGGACTCGTCGATGTCTGATTCACGGAACGCCAGGACCACCTCGGCCAGGGTCGCGGCCAGGAAGTCGACGTCCTGCGGGGGAGTGGTCAGCGGTGGGATGAGCATGACGGTGTCGGGCGTGTAGTCGATCAGCAGCCCGGCTTGCCGACAGCGCGCTTCCAGGTGCCGCTTCATCGGCATCCCGGCCGGACGTCCTCCGGCGTCGAGCAGGTCCAGGCCCACGTAGGCGCCGAGCTGCCGCACGGCGCCCAGGCGCGGCGAGCCGGACAGCGCTTCGGACAGCGCGTGTGCCAAGCGCGCTCCCATCGCGCGCCCCTGCGCCACCACGTCCTCCTGCTGATAGACCCGCAGCGCGGCCAGGGCGGCGGCGCAGGCCACCGGATGGGCGTCGGTGCTGGAGGCATGGGAGAAGGCTGATGTGGAGGAGATGTCGAAGGCGCCGTAGACCTCGTCGGTCACCGCCACCGCGCCGAGGGCCGCGTAGCCGGCCGTGATCGCCTTGGCGAAACACATCACGTCGGGCGTCACGCCGGACAGTTCGGCGGCGAACATCGCGCCGGTCCGGCCGAAGGCCGTGAAGACCTCGTCGAAGACGAGCAGGATCCCGTGCGCGGTGCAGAATTCCCGCAGCTCCCGCAGGAAGTGGTCCGGCAGCGGCACGCCGCTGACGCCCTTCACCGGCTCCACGAACACCGCCGCCAGCTGGTCGGGGTCCAGCTCCCGCAGAGCCGCCAGCATGCCGGAGCCGCACGTCGCCTCGGCGGTGCTCGCCCGGTTGGTGCCGGTCTTGTCGGTGCTCGCCTCGTCACGGCATCGCGGACACGAGGCCATGTCCGGCAGCGGCACGTGCGCGAACCCCTCGGGCATCGGCCCGAAGAACCGGTGCAGGATCCGCTGCCCGCCGGTGGCCATCGCGGTCAGGGTGCTGCCGTGGAAGCTGCCGTCCAACGCGACGACGGTGCGCTTCTTGCGCCGGCCGACGTTGCGTTGGTACCCGCGGGCCATCAGCACGGCCGACTCCACCGCGGCGCTGCCCGTGTGGGTGAACCGGACCCGGGTGATGCCCGCCGGCGCGGCGTCGACCAGTGCGCGGGCGTAGTCCACCGCGACCGGCACCGCCTGCTCCCAGCGCATCGTGCACACGAACGGCAGCTCCCGGGCCTGCTGATACATGGCCTGCGCGATGTCCTCGCGGCTGTAGCCGAGGTTCATGTTGCCGATGCCGGAGCGCGCGTCCAGGCAGCGGTTCCCTTGGGCGTCGACGAGCCAGGAGCCCTCGCCGCGCACCCACATGTCGTCCGGGCCGGCCTGGCCGAGCACGAAGCCCATCGGCGCGAAGCCGTGCCAGAAGGGGTGCGTCGCCGGGTCGAAGCTCGCTCTGTTGTCGGCTGTCGCTCTGCCGTCGGCTGTCGTCCTGCTGTCCGCTGTCGTTCTGCTGTCCGCAGTCACAGGGTCCCTTATGTCCGGCGAGGCCACCGACCGTCAAGGGAGCGGCCCGCCATTGCGGCTCCTCCGTTGCCCGCCCGACGATCGCCCGGTGACCGTCACCGTCGAGCAGCCCCGAACCCGGCGTGAGCTGACCGCCTTCCTGCGCTTCGCCGACGAGGTGAACGCCGAGCGCACGGCCTCCTGGCCCGTGCTGGCCCCGATGCAGCTGCCCTTCGTCTCCGGACAGGGCCCTGATGCGCACGAGCGCGAGGTCCGTCCGCTGGTGGCCCGCGAGGACGGCCGGATCGCCGCCCGCGTCGTGGCCGTCGACGACGCCGCGTACCGGCGGCGATGGGACGACGGCGTCGGGCACCTGAGCCTGTTCGAAGCGCTCCCGGGCCGGGTCGAGTCGATCAGGACTCTGATGAACGAGGCCTGCGACTGGCTGCGCTCGCGCGGAGCCACGGCGGCGCGTGCCGGCCTCGGGGCCGGACCGGACCTGCCGTTCGTCGTCGACGACTACGAATCGCTGCCGCCGCTGCCGGTCCGGCACAACCCGCCCGGGTACCACACGCTGCTGCACGAGGCCGGGTTCGGCGTGGAGAAGTCCTGCCTGGACTACGTGGCCGAGGCGACGCCGGAGCACGTGGCGCGCTGGGAGCGGATCGTCGAAGAGGCGCGGGCCCGCGGGTTCCGCCTGGTGCCGCTGGGCGAGGTGGCACCGGAGCGGCGGATCGAGGACTTCGCGCGGACGTGGAACGAGGCGTTCGCCGACAGCTGGGGCATGACGCCGACCCCGGAGGAGGAGTTCGAGCAGACCTTCGCCTTCGCAGGTCCCCGCGGCATGGACGACTTCTCCGTGGTGGCCTACCGGGACGGCCGGCCGATGGGCGTCGCCTCGTGCGGTCCGACTCTGTCCGGACTGGCGCGGCTGGCGCCGGGCCGGGTGCTGGCGCCGTGGGAGGGGCTGCGGTTCTTCGGCGTCGGGGTCCGGGCACAGATGCGCGGCCAAGGCCTGGGTCTGGCCTTGACCGCGCAGTCCTTTCTGGCTCAGTACCGGATGGGGGCCACGCACCTGGGATACACGATGGTGCTGGCGGACAACTGGGCCTCGCGGCGTACCGCCGAGCGGCTCGGTGCGCGGATCCGGGCGACGTACCTGATCTACCGGCGGGATTTCCGCTGACGGATGCCGATCAGGCGCGCGCCCGGATCAGGCGCGCTGCTCACTCGGCCGCAGTGGCCTCGAACCACGTCTTGGTCTCGGCCGGCGAGGCCGGGGCCGACAGGTCCAGGAACGTCATGTGCGACTTCGCGGTGGCCACGATCTCGCCCTCGCGGGTCCACAGCGTCGCGTGCGCCCCGATCAGGCCGTCGGCGGCGGCGCTGCCCACGCCCTCGATCAGCAGCCACTCCGACTCCGGCGCGAAGTTGTGGAACTCCACCGTCAGGTCCAGCGTCGGCGCCACGAAGGGCAGCGGCGGGGTGAAGGGGGTGGCCACGGTCGGGAACTGCGAGACGTCGGAGATGATCAGGTAGCGGCAGGCCTCCATCCACGGGTCGGGGTACGTGGCGCCGTTCATGAACCGGTCCCAGGCCCGGATCCGGGCGTGCCGCTTGGGCGCGAGCTTGAGCTCCTCCTTGCTCAGGCCCTCGGCCACCGGGACCGTGTGCCCGAGCCGGACCGGCCGGATCTCGAAGTTCTTCCAGAACGGCTCGTCGCCCATCATGGCGATCACGTCGTCGTCCAGCACGATGTTGGGCAGGTCGTCCGGCGGCGGCACCTCCGGCGGCTCCAGCCAGCTGACGTGCGGCCCGTAGGAGCCGGTCGGCACGGCCCAGATGAGCGCGGCCAGGATGGTCTTGCCCTCCTGGATCATCCGCACCTCGAACGACTCGGACTGCTCGGTGTCGCGCAGCTTGGCGACCTCGATGTCGACCGGGCCGAACTGGGCCTCGGCCAGGTAGTGGCAGGTCAGGCTGGCGGGCCGGGCCAGGTTGCTCTCCGCCCGGGCGGCCTGGAGCGCGATCGACGCGAGGTAGCCTCCGACGGGCACCCACATCTTCCACTCCGTGGACACCTCGCCGCGGTACTTCCCGTCTCCGACGCGTTGGACTGCTGTCTGTTCTTCGAGTGTGGGCATGCGACGTTTGTACTGAGACGGGGCTCGAGTGTGGAAGCTCCACAGTTGCTCGGGGCTCAAGTGGGCAGGGGACAGCCGCACAGCGCGAAATCAGCCACGCGGTGGCGGCCCGAATATGGCGGCGAGCGGCGAGCGGCGATCTGCGGGCAGCCAGAAGCGGCCTGGAGGCTGCTCGCCGAAGCAGCAATGCGCCGGCCGGCAGGTGGCAGCCAGCCGCCAGCCGCCAGCTGCCGATCGCCTGCCGCCTGCCGCCCGCTTGTCCGTCCCCTGACTCGGTCGCGGTCACCCCGCGCTGGCCGCGGCAGCCCCCCGCAGTTGCGGCAGCACCTCCGTGGCCAGCAGCCCCATGCTCTCCTCCGCCAGGGCGGCCGGGATCCCGCCGTGGTCGAACATGGTCAGGTAGCCGTCCAGGCCCAGCATCTCCGAGATCTGCCCCATCTTGTCCGCGACCTCGGCCGGGCTGCCGCAGATCGAGGGTCCGGCGATCAGGTCCTCGAAGGCCGGGATGCCGAATTCCGAGCGGCCGCGGCCCACGTTCATGCCGCCCCAGGGCATCAGGGTGCCCAGCAGCCAGGAGAAGTAGTTCAGGTGGTACGGCCGCCAGCGCTCCTTCGCCTGCTGGGAGGTGGCGGCGACGTGGACGTGGCTGCACAGGCCGAGGCGGGAGGCCGCCGCGCCGTACCCGGAGGCCTCGGCGCGTTCCCGGTAGCGGGAGGCCAGCGGGCGGAACACCGACGGCGGCGGGACCAGCGCGGGCAGGATGAGGCCGAAGCCGCCGTCCGCGGCGGTGTCCACGGATCCGAACGAGGATCCGCCGGCGATCCACAGCGGCGGCCTGGGCCCCTGCCGCGGCGCGGGCCGCAGCACCACGTCTTGCAGGGCGCTGCGATACTCACCCTTCCACGTGACCGGCCGCCCCGACCAGAGCTCGACCAGCAGCCCCAGCTTCTCCTCGAAGATCTCCCGGGAGGCGTCCGGGTCCAGGCCGAAGTCCGTGTACGTGCGGCGCAGCAGCCCGCGTCCGACCACCAGGTCCAGCCGGCCGCCGGAGAGCACGTCGAGCGTCGCGTAGTCCTCGGCGGCGCGGACCGGGTCGTGGTTGGGCAGCAGCGCGACGCCGGTGCCCAGCCGGATCCGCTCCGTGCGCGCCGCGATCGTGGCCAGCAGCACCGCCGGTGAGGCGACCGTGTAGTCGCAGAAATGGTGTTCGCCCACGTAGAAGCCGTCGAAGCCGAGCTCCTCGGCCCGCACCGCGAGCCCGACGATCTCCCGGTAGCGCTGCTCGACCGGCGGCGTGGCGCCGGTGTGGGGATCGGCCAGGTTGTCGCCGAGGGTGAGCACGCCGTATGTCACAGGTCGCATGTCAGCAAGACCGCCCGCCGTCTATGACCAGGAGACTCCCGGTCACCCATGCCCCCGCCCGGCTGAGCAGGAGCTCGATCCACGGGACGACGTCCTGCGGCGTCCCCATCCGGCCCAGCGGCGTGGTCCGGATCATCTCCGCGCGCAGGGCTTCCGTCTCCTGCGGCCCGAAGCCGAGGTCGTCGTAGATCTCGGTGTCCAGTGCGCCGGGGGCGACCGTGTTCACCCGCACCCGGGGCGCGAGTTCGCGCGCCAGCGACCGGGTCAGGTGGTGCAGCGCGGCCTTGCTCGCGCCGTACGTCGCGCGCCCCGGCAGCGCCAGCATCCCGCCGATGGAGCCGACGTTGACGACGCTGCCCTCGCGGCGTGACAGTTCCGGGGCGGCGGCGCGGATCAGGGCCAGCGGCCCCAGGAAGTTGGTCCGCACCATCGCCTCGACGTCCGCCTCGGTGGCGCGGTCCAGCGTGCCGAAGCGGGCCAGACCGGCGTTGTTCACGAGGGCGTCCAGGCGCCCGAAGCGTTGCAGGGTCTCGGAAACGATCCGCTGCGCGCTGTCCGGGGCGCCGACGTCGGCGGGGATCAGATGCACGGTTTCGGTTGGCATCGCGGCCGCAGCCTGGGCCAACTCCGCAGTCTGGGCCAACCGCTCGGCCCGCCGCCCGACCAGCACCAGCCGCCAGCCCGTCTTCGCCAGCGCCAGCGCCAGTTCCCGGCCGACCCCGGATCCGGCCCCGGTGACGACGGCCACCGGCGCCGGGACGGCGGTGTCAGTGCTCGAACCACCGCTCGGGTCACTACTCGAACCACCGCTCGAACCACCCTCGTTCGCCACGGCCACCAAGGATGGCTCGGCCCCGCCGCCGCGCGACACCGCCGACGTTGACCCGTTCCCGCACGGCCCGCACCGTTGGCGCGTGCGTATCGAGCAGGCACAGCCGTTGTGGTCCCGGTCCTGGTACTTCGACTTCGTCTCCAGGGACGGCTCGGCCGGCGGGTTCGTCCGGGTCGGGGAGTATCCGCATCTGGGGCAGACCTGGTGGTGGGCCTACGTCGTGGGCCAGGACCGGAAGGTCGCCGGGGCCGCGCTCGAGCTCCCCGGCTCGCTTCCCGACGACGCCCCCTTCCGCCTCGACGACAGCACTCTGCGGATGAGCGTCGGCCCAGGACCGGACGAGGACTGGCACCTGACCGCCACCGGCGACGGCTTCGCCCTCAACATCCGCTGGTCCCCGACCGCCCCGCCGCACGAGTACGGCCGCGGCAACCGCTACGAGCAGCCCGGATGGGCCCGCGGCGCGGTCACCGTCGGCGGCGACACCCTGGCGGTCGACGGCCCCGGCCAGCGGGACCACTCCTGGGGCGTCCGCGACTGGTGGCGGCTGGGCTGGCACTGGTGTGCCGGCTGGCTCGACGACGGCGAACGCTTCCAGGCCACCCGGCTGGAGGCGCGCGGTCGTATCGCCCCGGATGGCTACCTGCTGCCCCTCGGCGGAAAGGCACGTCCGGTTCTCCTCGCCGAGGTGGACACAGGCGCTGAAACCCAAGCAGGCACCCGGATCACCCTCGACGGCCGCTGGTTCGTGTTCGAAGACCTGGCCGCCGTCCCGCTCACCCTGACCGCCCCCGACGGACGTCACAGCATCCTGACCCGCTCGATGGCCGCCGTGCGCGGCCCGGACGGCCGGACCGGCTTCGGCTGGCGCGAGCACAACGTCCCGGCCGCGCGGACCGCCCCTCGAAGTGAGCGCGACTGTGGAGGATCCACAGTTGGCTCCGTTGCCGCTGTCCGCCGCGAAGTGAGAGACATGAGGCGATGAGTACACATCCGTCCGAGCGCATCGAGTCCGCGGCCCTGCTGACCCCCGCGGGGCTGCGGGACGCGGTCGTCGCGCTGCTCGGGAACGACTGCGCCGACCTGGACGACGCCGAGGACCTGATCGGCGCGGGCCTGGACTCGATCGGCATCATGCGGCTGGCCAACCGGCTGATCGGGGCCGGCGCCGAGGTCACGGCGGCCGAGCTGATGGACGAGCCGACGCTGGGGGCCTGGCTCGAGCTGGTGGGGGCCGGCGGCTCCGCCGACGACGCCGACGACGCCTGCCACGCAGCCCCCGAAGAACTCGCGAACATCGCAGTCCCCGAAGAAATTGCGCGCATCGCAGCTCCCGAGAAACTCGCGAACATCGCAGCCCTCGAAGAATGCGCGAACATCGCAGCCCCCGGACTCTCCTCCAAAGCCGGCGAGCCCTTCCCGCTGGCGACGATGCAGCACGCGTACTGGGTCGGCCGCATGGGCGGCCACCCGCTGTCCGTCGCCAGCCACTTCTACTGCGAGTTCGACAGCGCCCACCTGGACGCCGGCCGCCTGGAGCACGCCGCGCGCCTGCTCACCCGCCGCCACCCGATGCTGCGCGCGCAGTTCCTGGAGGACGGCCGGCAGCAGATCCTGCCCAGCAGCCCGTGGCCCGGCGTCACCCGCCATGACCTCAGCGGCGCCGGCGCCGAGGACGCCGCCCGCACCCTGCGGGCGGTCCGCGACCGCGAGTCCCACCGGCGCATGGCCGTGGACTCCGGCGAGGTCTTCGACATCCAGGTCTCCTGCCTGCCCGACGGCCGCTGCCGGCTGCACGTGAACGTCGACATGCTCGTCGCCGACGCCTGGAGCTTCCGCATCCTGCTCGGGGAGCTGGCCCGGCTCTACGCCGATCCCGACGTCGAGCTGCCGCCCCTGGCCTACGACACCGCGCGCTACCAGCGCGACACCGCCGCCGAGGGCGAGCAGGCCGCCGAGCAGGCCTCGGCGTACTGGCGGGACCGCCTCGACACCCTGCCCGCGGCGCCGCAGCTGCCGCTGGCCGTCGATCCCGCCGCGCTCAAGGCCCCGCGCGTGGGCCGGCGCGAGCACTGGCTGTCCGAGGCCGAGTACACGCGGCTGCGCGAGCTGTGCCGCGAGCACCGGGTGACGGTCGCGATGGCGCTGGCGGCCGCGTTCGCCGACGTCGTCGGCCGCTGGTCGGTGGACCAGCGCTTCCTGCTGAACCTGCCGCTGTTCGACCGGCGTCCGGTGCACCCCGACGTGACCGGCCTGATCGGCGACTTCACCGGACTGCTCCTGCTGGCCGTGGACGGCACCGACCAGGCCGCGTTCGCCGAGCAGGCTCGCCGGCTCCAGGAGAGCTTCCGCGCAGACGTCCGGCACGCCGCCTATCCCGGCGTCGCAGTGCTGCGCGACCTGGCCCGGCGCCGCCCCGGCACGATGCCGTCGGCGCCGGTGGTGTTCACCAGCGCGCTCGGGCTCGGCGATCTGTTCGGCCCCGACGTGCGCGCGCAATTCGGCTCCTTGACATGGATGATCTCGCAGACCGCGCAGGTCTGGCTGGACCACCAGGCCACCGAGGACGACGGCCGGCTGCTGCTGAACTGGGACGCGGTGGAGCCGCTGTTCCCGGCCGGCTGCCTGGACGCCATGTTCGAGGCCTACGTCGCGGCGATCCGCTGGCTGCTGGATCCGGATTCCGACTGGAGCGATCCGCTGCCGGCGGCCCTGCCCACAGCGCAGGCGCGGACCCGCGCCCGGGTCAACGACACCGCGACGCCGGTGCCGTCGGTGGCGCTGTTCGAGCCGTTCCTGGCCTGCGCCGAGGCCGCGCCGGAACGGCTGGCCCTGGCTTGGTGCGACGACAGCACCATGACTTACGGCGAGCTGGCCGGCTGCGCTCGCGGCCTGGCCCTGCAACTGCTGGAATCCGGCGTCCGGCCGAGCGAGCCGGTGGCCGTCACGCTGCCCAAGGGCCCGGCCCAGGTGATCGCCGTTCTCGGGGTCCTGATGGCCGGCTGCTGTTACGTCCCGGTCGGCGTCGACCAGCCGGCGGCCCGCCGCGACCACGTGTACGCCGCCGCCGGGGTGCGCCTGGTGATCAGCGACGACGACCTGCCCGATCCGCCCGAGGGCATCGACCAGGTGGTCTTCGGGGCTCCCGCCGCGCCCGGCGAGGGGGAGCTGCCGAAGGTCTCCGGCGACCAGCCGGCCTACCTGCTGTTCACCTCCGGCTCCACCGGCACGCCGAAGGGCGTGCTGATCCCGCACGCGGCGGCGGTGAACACCGTCACCGATATCAACACCCGCTGCGGGATCGGCCCGCAGGACCGGATTCTGGCGGTATCAGCGCTCGACTTCGACCTCTCCGTGTACGACCTGTTCGGGGTGCTCTCCGTCGGCGGCGCCGCGGTGCTGATCAACGAGGAGGAGCGCCGGGACGCGCGGCGCTGGCTGGACCTGGTCCGGTGGTGGGACGTCACGCTGTGGCAGACCGTGCCGGCGCTGCTCGACATGCTGCTGATGGCCGCCGAGGCCGACGACGAGTCCGCCGGCGGCCTGGGCGCATTGCGCTGGGCACTGGTCGGCGGCGACTGGCCCGGCCTGGACCTGGCCGGACGCCTGGCGGTCCAGGCCCCCGGCAGCAGGCTGGCCGCGCTCGGCGGGACCACCGAGACCGCGATCCACTCCACCTGGTACCAGGTAGATCGCCTACCGCCTGATTGGGTGTCGGTGCCCTGGGGCACGCCGCTGGGCAACGTCCGCTGCCGGGTCGTGGACGGCCTGGGCCGCGACCGCCCCGACTGGGTGCCCGGCGAGCTGTGGATCGGCGGCGCCTCGGTGGCGCTGGGCTATCACGGCGATGCCGAACGGACGCGCCGGCAGTTCGTCGAGCACGACGGCACGCGCTGGTACCGCACCGGCGACATCGCTCGCTACCGCCCCGACGGGCTGCTGGAGTTCCTCGGCCGCGACGACCACCAGGTGAAGATCCGCGGCCACCGCATCGAGTTGGGCGAGGTGGAGGCGGCATGCCACGCGTGCCCCGGCGTCGAGCGAGCGGTCGCGGTGGGCATCGGGGAGCGGGGCCGCCGGCAGCTGGCCGTCGCGGTCTCGGTCGCGGCCGGCGACGGCGGCGGTGAGGGCGCCGGTGCCGGCGGCGCTGACAGTGCCGGAACCGGCGGTGGCGGTGCCGGTGCCGGCGGTGCCGGAAGCAGCGGCGCCAACGGTGCCGGCAGTGCCCGAAGCAGCGGCGCCGGCGATACCGACATCCGCCACCTCGTCGCCCGCCTACGCGCTGTGCTCGCCGAACGTCTGCCCTCGTACATGATCCCCGAGCACGTCGCCGTGCTCACAGACCTGCCGCTGAGCCCGAACGGCAAGATCGACCGGGCCGCGATCGCCCGGCTGCTCGCCGAGCGCCGCCCGGTCGGGAGCGGCGCCGCCGCACCGCCGGCCGGGCCGGTCGAGCAGGCCCTGTCGGAGATCTGGAGCCGGCTGCTGGACGTCGCCGACGTCGGCCGCGACCAGAGCTTCTTCACCCTGGGCGGGGACAGCCTGCTCGCCACCCGTTTCATTCAGGAGACGCGCCGCGCCACCGGCTGGGACATCTCACTGCGCCAGCTGTTCGACGCGCCCACCATCGGCGAGTTGGCGGCCGTGGTCGCCGACCGGCCCGACGGGGTGCCGATGGAGGAGGGGGTCCTGTGACCGACACCGTGACCGACACCGTGATCGAGACCGATGTGGATCTGGCGGCGCTCGTCGCGCGCCTGGAATCAGTCGGCGTCCAGCTGTGGGAGGACGGCGGCCAGATCCGCTTCCGCGCCCCGGTCGGCGCCCTGACCGACCAGGACCGTACTACGCTGCGCGCGCACCGCACCGCCCTGGCCGAGTTCCTGCGGGACGACGTCTCCGGCGAGCAGCTCGTGCCCGACCCGGCAAACGCGCACTCACCCTTTCCCCTGACCGACGTCCAGGCCGCATATCTACTCGGTCGCAGCAGTGCCCTGGACTACGGCGACGTCGGCTGCCAGGTCTATCTCGAAGCCGTCTTCAACGACGCCGAGTTCGACGCCCCCCGCATCGCCGCCGCCTGGCAGGCCCTGATCGACCGGCACCCGATGCTCCGCGCGGTCGTCGACGAGCGGGGCCACCAGCAGGTACTGGCCGAGGTCCCGCGCTACGACATGCCGGTCCTGGACCTGCGCTCGCACGTCCCCGACGCCGCCGCCGAGGCAGTGCTGGAGGTCCGCGAGCAGCTGTGCCGCCGGGACTACCAGCCCGACCACTGGCCGCTGTTCGACGTCCGGGCCAGCCTGACCGGCACCGGCGCCGTCCTGCACCTGTCCTTCGACCTGCTGATCGCCGACTTCATGAGCATCCAGCTGCTGCTGGACGAGCTGTACGAGCTCTACCACACCCCCGAGCAGCCCCTGGCAGAGCTCGAAGTCACCTACCGCGACTACGCCGTGGCCGAGCGCCGCCGCCGCGACCGGCGCGGCTACCTGCGGGCCCGTGACTACTGGCGCGGGCGCATCGACACCCTGCCCACCGCCCCCGCACTGCCCATGCTGGACCGGCCCCAGACCCGCGGATCGGTGGCCTTCCGCCGCCGGCAGACCGAGCTGGCGCCGCAGCAGTGGGCGGCGTTGCGCGCACACTGCGCCGCGCGCGGGCTGACCCCGTCCGGCGCGGTGCTGGCCGCCTACGCCGAGACCCTGGGCCGCTGGACCCGCCAGGACCGGTTCTGCCTCAGCGTCACCCTGCTCAACCGGCTCCCGCTGCACCCGCAGGTCGAGGCGCTGGTCGGCGACTTCACGACGGTCGACGTGCTCGAAGTCGCCCAGGACCCGGACGCCGCCTTCACCGCGCGGGCCCGCCAGACCCAGGCGCAGCTGTGGGCCGACATGGACCACCTGTCCTACTCCGGCGTGGAGGTGCTGCGCGAGGTCGGCCGACGCCGCGGACGTGCCGCCGCGCTGATGCCGGTGGTCTTCACCAGCGCCATCGCCCTGAACGACGAGGGCCGCGAGCCCCGCTTCTGGCGCGACGCGACCCTGGCCGCCGGGCTCACCCAGACCCCGCAGGTGTGGATCGACTGCCAGGTCATGGTGCGCGGCGGCGCGCTGGCGGTGAACTGGGACGTGCGCGACGGCGTGTTCCCGCCCGGCCTGGTCGACGCCATGTTCGAGGCCTTCGAAGCATTGCTGCTGCGCCTGGCCGCCGAGGAATCGGCGTGGGACATCCCGGCCGAGCTGCCGCTGCCGGCTGCACAGGCCGAACGTCGCCGCGAAGCGAACGACACCGGCGACGCCGAGATCGAAGCACGCACGCAGAACGCCTTGCTGCACCACGCATTGCTGGACCAAGCCCGGAACCGGCCGGACCAGCCAGCCGTGATCAGCGCATCGGGCACGGTCACCTACGGCGAATTGCTGGGGCGCGCTGCCGCCGTGGCGCGGGAGTTGGGAACAGAGTCGGACGCCCCGGTCGCGGTCGTGATGGATCGCGGGCCGGAACAAGTCATCGGCGTGCTCGGCGCGCTGCTGGCCGGGCGTACCTATCTGCCCATCGACAGCACCCAGCCCCCCGCTCGCAGAAACCTGATGCTCGCCGACGCCGGCGTGCGCGACGTCCTCACCCAAAGCTGGCTGCTCGACGGCCCCGAATGGCCTGAGCGAACACAGATCCGGCGCCATGCGATCGACGAAGTGGCGGCGCTCGTCGATCCCGCATTTCACGTGATCTCGGCCGAGACCGCCACCCCCGATTCCATCGCCTACGTGATCTACACATCCGGCTCGACCGGCGCGCCGAAGGGCGTCCAGATCACCCATCGCAGTGCCCTGAACACCATCGAGGACATCAATGCCCGCTTCGGCGTCGGCCGCAGTGACAGCGTCCTGGGCCTGGCGAACCTGGGCTTCGACCTGTCGGTCTACGACATCTTCGGCGTCCTAGGCGCCGGCGGCCGGCTGGTGCTGCCCGACCATGAGCGGCGCGGCGACCCGACGCACTGGGCGCAGGTCGTCGCCGAGAACGGCGTCACCGTCTGGAACTCGGTGCCCGCCCAGATGCAGATGCTCACCGACTACCTGGAGTCCGACGCCGATGCTGATGCCGACGCCGAAGCCGCCGTCGGATCCCTGCGCTTGGCACTGCTCAGCGGCGACTGGATCCCGGTGACGCTGCCCGACCGGGCCCGCCGGCGAATCCCCGGCCTCGCGGTGATCAGCCTCGGCGGTGCCACCGAGGCCGCGATCTGGTCGATCTGGCATCCGGTCGGCGAGGTGCCCGAGGGCGCGCGCAGCATCCCGTACGGCAAGCCGCTGGCGAATCAGACCTTTCACGTCCTGGACCCCTGGCTGCGCGACTGCCCCGACGGCGTCACCGGCGAGCTGTACATCGGCGGCGTGGGCCTGGCCGCCGGATATCTCGGCGACCCCGAACGCACCGCGGCCCGCTTCATCGTCGATCCGCGCACCGGTCGGCGGCTGTACCGCACCGGGGACCTCGGCCGCTATATGCCCGACGGCGAGATCGAGTTCCTCGGCCGCGAGGACACGCAGGTGAAGATCCGCGGCCACCGCATCGAGCTGGCCGAGATCGAGGCCGCGCTGCTGGCCCAGCCCGGCGTCGCCGAGGCCGCGGTGGTGACGGACGGCACCGGGCCCTTCGACCGCAAGCTCGTCGGCTTCGTCGCCGGCGGCCCCCGGTCGGCCGATGCCGTCACCGCCGACGTCCCGGCGCGCGCCGAACTCGCCCGGATCGCCGAACACGCCGGCGAGGAGGTCGTGGCGGACGTCGATCGCGAAGGCTACGTCGCCTACCTGCGCCACCTGGACGCTCTGGCGTTGCAGTCGATGCTGGCCGCTTTCCGCGAAGGCGGCCTGTTCGGACCCGGCGAGGCGCACACCTCGCAGGAAGTCCAGGACCGGATGCAGACCGCGTCCCGCAACCGGCGCGTGGTCCGGCGCTGGCTGCGGGCCCTGGCCGACAACGGCCTGCTGAGCTACGACCCGGCTACGGAGACCTACAGCAGCCTGACCTCCTACGACTCCGATGCCGCTGCCGCCATCGCCGCCGGCTGGGACGAGGCCGACGCCCTCCAGGCCCGCTTCGACCCCGCCTCGGTCAAGGTCCACGACTACTTCAAGGCCAGCACCGGCCGGCTTCCCGAAGTGCTCCGCAGCGACGGCGCCGACGCCGTGCAACTGCTGTTCCCCCAGGGACGGACCGACGTCACAGAGTCCTTGTACAACGTGACCCTGTTCAACCGCTGGGCCAACCAGGTCCTGACCGCCGCGATCTGCCATCTCGCGGGCTCTCCGGAGCGGACACGGCCGCTGCGTATCCTCGAAGTCGGCGCCGGCGTCGGCGGGACCAGCCGCGACGTCATACCCGCTCTGGCCGGGTACGAGGTCGACTATCTGTTCACCGACCTGTCCCAGTTCTTCCTCGGCGCGGCGCGCACCACCTTCCAGGCCTACCCCTGGGTCCGGTACGCCACGTTCGACGTCGACACCGACTACCGCGCCCAGGGGATGGCGGCGAACTCCTTCGACGTGATCCTGCTCGGCGACGTCATGCACGCCACCCACCACGTCGGCCGGACGCTGGCCACGCTGCGCGAGCTGCTCGCGCCCGGCGGCTGGCTGCTGTTCGCCGAGATGACCCGCGACCACTACCAGATCATGACCTCGATGGAGCTGCTGCTCATCGACGAGGGCAGCGCCGGGGACTTCGCCGACCTGCGGCGCGGCAAGGACCAGACCTTCGTCGGCCACGAGGACTGGCTGCGCCTGCTCGCCCGCTCCGGCGACGAACTGGCCTTCGCCCTGCCCCGCGACGACGACGCGCTGTCCGGGACCGGGCTTCGCGTCTACGCCGAGCAGGTCAAGACCGACCGGATCCGCCTTGATCCGCACCGGATCCTGGACGAGGCCGCGGTCCGGCTGCCTGCGGCGATGGTGCCCGGAGCGGTGCACGTCCTGGACCGGCTCCCGCTGACCGCCAACGGCAAGACCGACCGCGAGCGCCTCGGCAGCCTGATCCCGAAGACGGCGCAGGACCGCGCCGACGGCGACACCGGCGAAGCCGATGAACTCGCCGACGACCTGGAACGCCGGATCGCCCGCCAATGGGAGGAGGTCCTGGCCCTGCCCCGCGTGGGCCGCACCCTGGGCTTCTTCGAGGCCGGCGGCGACTCGCTGCTGGCCACCCGGCTCACCACCGCCCTGCTCGACCACGTCCCGGAGGCCAAACCGGTGGACTTCGCCGTGCTGCTGCGGCTGATCCTGGAAGGGCCCTCGGTGCTGACCCTCGCCGCCCAGCTTCGGCCGGCGCCGTGAAGGCGGCCGTCGGCCTCATCGGCGGCTACGGCGCGGTCGGCCGCGCCGCCGCCGCGCAGCTGGCCGCCTGGGGACGCGGGCCGGTGCTGGTCGCGGGACGGGATGCGGCGCGCGCCGACGTGGTGCTGGACCTGGACGACGGCGATGCCCTGGCAGCGTTCTGCGACCAGGTGGAGGTCACGGTCAACTGCGCCGGGCCCTCCTACCGGGTCCTGGACCGGGTCGCGCGTGCGGCGCTGGCTGCCGGCTCGCACTATGTCGATCCCGGCGGCGATGATCCGGTCCACGATCTCCTGGCCGAGGTAGACACGGTCGCGAAAACCGTTGTCCTGTCAGCGGGCATGCTTCCCGGCCTGACCGGACTGCTGCCTCGGGCCTTGGCGGTCGGCACGGGTGCCGCGCTGACTTCGCTCACCGGCTACGTCGGCGGTCGTGACCGCTTCACCGCCGTCGCCGCCGCCGACTACCTCGCCTCCCTCCACAACGGCTTCGGCCGCCCCAACCAGGCCTGGCGCGCCGGCCGCCGCAGCGAGCAGACGTTGTCCCCGCTGTTCGACGTCGACCTCCCGCACTTCCCCGACGCGGCCGCCGCCCACCCCTACCTCAGCACCGAGATGGAGCGCCTGGCCCGGCGACTGCGGATCAGCGATCTGACCTTCTACAACGTCTTCCTCGGCAAGCACCTGCTCGCCGCGCTCGCCGAACCGGCCGGCGACAAGAACGACGGGAGCGATGACGGCATCGACCGCCTCACCGCCGCCGCCGACCTGGACCTGCTCGGCCGCGATCCCCATCAGCGCCTGGTGTTCCACCTCGACGCGCGCGACGGGACCCGAGCTGCTCTGGTGCTCTCCGGCCACGGCGCCAGCGAGCTCACCGGAGCCACCGTCGCGCTGGCGGCGTGCGCGGTCCTGGACGGTGCCGTGCCGTCCGGCGTGCACTTCGCCGCGGACGTGCTGGATCCGCTGTGGGCCGTGGAACGGTTGCGGACCGCCGCGGCTGTGCAGGCGATCGAGATCTACGAGACGGTGGCCGGGCCGCAGGACGCATCAGGCTTCGAGGAGGGTGAGCTGTGAGCGCGCCCCGCCCCGGCCGCTACGCCAGCGGACGCTGGCTGCGCATCGCGCACCCGCGGCCCGAGGCGCAGACCGTCCTGGTCGCCTTCCCGCACGCTGGCGGCTCGGCCACCTTCTTCCGGGCCTGGGGCGCCCTGCTGCCGCCGGACGTCGAACTGGTCGCGGTGCAGTACCCCGGCCGCCTGGACCGGCTGCGCGAACCCTGCATCGACGACGTGCACCAGCTGGCCGAGGCGATCCTGAAGGCCCTGGACGGCCGCCTGGACCGGGACATCGCCCTGTTCGGCCACAGCCTGGGCGCCCTGGTCGCCTTCGAGACCGCACTGCGGATGGAGGATCAGGGCCTGGACATCAGAGCCCTGTTCCTGTCGAGCCCGCCGGCCCGCGACGCGCAAGCCCGCCGCCGCCCGCACCTGTCCGATGAGAGCCTGCTGGATGAACTGCGCCGGCTCGGCGCCACCCCGGCCGACGTCATCGACGATCCGCGCGCGTGCGAGACCATCCTCGTGGGCCTGCGGGGCGACTACCGCGCCGCCGCCCACTACGTCCCCGATCCCGACCGCCGGCTGCGCTGCCCGGTGGAAGCGCTGATCGGCGACGACGACCCCGATGTCAGTCCGGTCGCGACCAAGGCCTGGGCGGCGGCCACGGCGGGCGCGTGGGCGCTGCACGAGTTCGCCGGCGACCACTTCTACCTCGTTCCGCAGCGCACCGCCGTGCTGGAGCTGGTCGCGGACCGGCTCGGCGCGCCAGGGCCCGGCCCGCTGCCGGGCGGGAGGGCAGACCTGTGCCGTCACTAGGATCCGTGCTGCCGCCCAAATTCGACCTCTACGACCCGGCGGTCGTCGCCGATCCCTACCCGGTCTACGCCGAACTGCGCGCCGCGGGTCCGCTCGGCCGTGGCGGCCCCGGCCAGTGGGTCGTGCCCCGCTTCGCCGACGTGGCCAGGTTCATGGCCGACAAGCGGCTGTCCGGCAACTTCTCCGACGACCACCACCGTCCGACCATCGGCAGCGGTCCGGCCAGCGACTTCTTCCAGCGCGTCATCCTCAACCAGGACCCGCCGGACCACACCCGGCTGCGCCGCCTGATGGGCCGGGCGATCTCGCCGGGACTGGCCCGCGACCTGACCCCGGCCATCGTCCGGATCGTCGAGGAGCTGCTGGCCCCGGCCATGGACGGCGAACCCTTCGACGCCGTCACCGACCTCGCGCATCCGCTTCCGTTGCGGGTGCTGGGCGAACTGGTCGGCATCGACGCCGGCGACCTGACCGAGGTCGGCCGGCGCGCCATCGACGTGGCCAAGGCCTTCGCCGCCGTCCTGGGTCCGGACGAACGCCAGGCCGCCCACGACTCGGTCATGTGGCTGCGCGACTATCTCAATACTCTGCTGGACGAGCGCCGCGCGGCGCCCGGCGGCCGCGACATGCTCTCCCGGCTGGCGGCGGCCCGCGACGGCACTGATGGCATTGATGGCACCGACCGGCTCACCGACGACGAGATCATCGAGAACGTCCTGTTCACCTTGTTCGCCGGCTACGAGACCACGATGAGCACCATCGCGACCGGCTGCCAGGTGCTCTCCGAACTGCCGGACCAGCTGGCCCGGCTGCGCGAGGACCCGGCGCTGGTGCCCTCGGCGGTCGAGGAGTTCCTGCGCTACGACGCGCCGATCCAGGTCAAACTCCGGCACGCGCTGGTCCCGATCCCGTTCGGCGGCCGCGTGCTGCGGCCCGGCCGGATCGTGGTCCTGCTGCTGGGCTCGGCCAACCACGACGAGCGGCAGTTCGACGACCCGGCGCGCATCGACGTCGGGCGGCACCCGAACCCGCACCAGAGCTTCGGCGGCGGACACCACCGCTGCATCGGGGCCGCCTTGGCGCGCGCCGAGCTGTGCGCGGTCTTCGACCGGATCGGCCGGCTGGCCGCTTTGGAGCCGGCCGGGCCCGCAGTGCGGCAGCTGCGGCCCGGGTTCCGGGCCTTCGCCAACGTGCCGCTGACCGTGGTGCCGGCGTAGGGAGAGGCGTCATGAACCAGATCCTTGCCCCGCGCTTCGATCCGCTCGACCCGGACGTACAGCAGGATCCGTATCCGACCTACGCACGGCTGCGCGAGAGCGGCGCGCTGTGTCGCGGCGGCCCGGCGCAGTGGGTGGTGACCCGGTACGCCGACGTGATGGAACTGGTCCGCGATCCGCGCCTGGGCAGCGAATACGACGCCGACTACCACCGCATCGCGCTGGGAGCCGGACCGCTGGCCGATTTCTTCGGCCGGATCGTCCTCAACCGCGACCCGCCGAGACACACTGTGCTGCGCCGGCTCATCGGGCAGGCGTTCACGCCGCTGGCGGTGCGCGAACGCGGCGAGACGATCGCGGCGATCGTCGAGCGCGCACTGGCCCCGGCGCGGGACGGCGCACGTCTGGACGGCGTCGCGGATCTGGCGCACGTACTGCCGATCCGGGTGCTGGCCGACTTCGTGGGCCTGGAACCGGACTGCCTCGACGAAGTCCGGCCACGGGCCCTGGCCCTGTCGCGGGCCTTCGCGACCTTCCTGCCCGAGGTCGACCGACCCGCCGCGCATGAGGCCGTGACGTGGCTGCGCACGCTGGTCGTCGACCTCTTCGAACGCCGCCGGTGCGCCCCGCGCGACGACCTCGTCTCGCGGCTGGTTTCCTCTCAGAGCTCCGCTGACGGCGCGCCGAGCCTGGACGACCTCGTCGACAACGTGGTCTTCCTGCTGTTCGCCGGCTTCGCCACCACCACCGACCTGCTGGCCACCGGCTGCGCGGCGCTGCTGGCGCACCCCGGCGAGCTGGCCCGGCTGCGTGCCGATCCGGCGCTGGTGCCCTCGGCGGTCGAGGAGTTCCTGCGCTACGACGCGCCGGTCCAGGTCAAGAGTCGCCTGACACGCGAGCCGGTGCAGGTGGCTGGACGCACGATCCGGGCCGGCCGCATCCTGGTCCTGCTGATCGGCTCGGCCAACCGGGACCCGGCCAGGTTCCCGGACCCGGACCGGCTCGACGTGGGGCGCGATCCCAACCCGCACCTGAGTTTCGGCGGCGGCGGCATCCACCACTGCGTGGGCGCGGCGCTGGCCCGGGCCGAGGCGGTCGCGGTGTTCGGGCGCCTGGTGCGCGGGTTCGCCGACGTGCGGCCCGACGGCCCGGCGATCCGCCGTCCCAGCCCCAGTTTCCGTGGCTACGCCAGCGTGCCGATGATCCTGACGCCCGCGTAGCAGAACCCTCATTCCAACGCTGCGACCGCCAGGAGGCCTGAGAATGCTGACCGGATGCGTACCCTGGCCGGCCGAGGACGCCGAGCGCTATCGCCGGCTCGGCTACTGGCGCGGACAGGCGCTGGGCGACGTGCTGCGCGACGCGGTCCCCGGCAACGAGGACCGCACCGCGCTGGTGTCCGGCCGCGAGGAGTGGACGTTCGCCGCCGTGGACACCGTGGCCGACCGCATGGCCGCCGGGCTGCACGACCTCGGGCTGCGTCCCGGGGACCGGGTCGTGGTGCAGCTGCCGAACATCCCGCAGTTCCTGACGCTGTCGCTGGCGCTGTTCCGGCTCGGCGCGCTCCCGGTCTACGCGCTGCCGGCGCACCGGGCCAGCGAGATCGAATACCTGTGTCAGATGTCTGATGCCGTCGCCTACGTCGTCCCGGGCCGGTATCGCGGGTTCGACTACCGGAAGCTGGCCCGCGAAGTGTGCGGCCGGGTGCGGCTGGAGCACGTGATCGTGGCCGGCGAGCCCGAGGAGTTCCTCGCGCTGGGCGCCATCGAGGCGCCGGTCCGGGAACTGCCCGCGCCCGACCCCGGCGACGTGGCCTTCTTCCTGCTCTCCGGCGGCACGACCGGGCTGCCCAAGCTGATCCCGCGCACTCACGACGACTACGCCTACCAGCTGCGGGCCACCGCGCAGGGCCTCGGCGTGGGCTCCGGCAGCGCCTACCTGGCCGCGCTGCCGGTGGCGCACAACGCCGCGCTCGGCTGCCCCGGCGTGCTGGGCACCTACCTGGCCGGCGGCCTGACGGTGCTGGCCGGCGGGGCCGCGCCGGACGAGGCGTTCGGGCTGATCGCCCGGCACCGGGTGACTCTCACGACCCTGATGCCGCCGCTGGTGAAGCTGTGGCTGGACGCGGCACCGCTGTTCGACGTGGACGTCTCCGGCGTGCTGCTGCAGATCGGCTCGGCGAAGCTGCCGCTGGAGGTGGCCCGCCGGATCCGCCCCGAGTTGGGCTGCGAGGTCACCCACTGGTTCGGCATGGCCGAAGGACTGCTCACCTACACCCGCCCCGGCGAGCCCGACGACGTGGTCTTCCCCAGCACTGGCCGCCCGATGTGCGAACACGACGACGAGGTGAAAGTCGTCGACGCCGACGGGGTGCCGGTCGGGCAAGGCGAGATCGGCGAACTGGTGACCCGCGGCCCCTACACCATCCGCGGCTACTACCGCGCCGAGGAGCACAACGCCCGCACCTTCACCGCCGACGGATGGTTCCACACCGGCGATCTGGTCCGGCTCACCCCGGCCGGCGACATGGTGGTCGAGGGTCGTATCAAGGACGTGATCAACCGCGGCGGCGAGAAGGTCTCCCCGGCCGAGGTCGAGGATCATCTGCTGGCACATCCCGGCGTGCGGGACGTGTCGGTGGTCGGCGTCGCGGACGAGGTGCTGGGGGAGAAGAGCTGCGCCTGGGTCATCGCCGCCGACGGGGCCGACGCCCCGCTGACGCTGGCCGAGCTTCGCAGGTTCCTGCTGGAGCGCGGGGTGGCGGCGTTCAAGCTGCCGGACCAGGTGGCGTTCACCAAGGAGTTCCCGCACACCCGGGTGGGCAAGGTGAACAAGGCCGAGCTGGCGCGCCTCGCGACCGAGCAGGTGCGAATCGCGGCTTTCTGACTGAGTGGCCTGAACGAGCACCGTGAACGAGCACCGTGAATGAGCAACCTGAGTGAGCAATCAGGGCCGGTCCCTTGAGGACCGGCCCTGATTCGCTGCTGACCTTCTACTCGGGATCGCTGCGCAACTGCTCGGCGACTTCCAGCCATTCCATCGCTATCGCGCACGCCAGATCCGCGACCATGAACGCGCAGTGCGGCGGCAGCAGGTACACCACCGACTCCCAGCCGCCGGCGCCGCCGGCCCGGGTGTCGAGCCAGCGCAGCACTTCGCGGCCGGAGTCGGTGAAGCGGACCGAGGGGTCGCGGCGCAGGCTGCGCAGGACCGTGCCGCGGTCGCGGACCTGGCTGACGCGGCTGGAGGTCCAGCGGCGCAGATGGCGTTCCAGGGTCATGGACTGCGGCCGGACCTCGACGTTGCGCTGTCCCGGGGGCAGCGGGTCCTCGCCGCGGCGCATGCGGTCGCGGACGTCGCGGGCGGTGCCGGGGGAGATGCCGGCCTCGGTGGCCACGTCGCGGACCGAGGCGTCGGGGCTGGCGGCGAACAGTTCGCTGGCGCGGCGGCGGCGGTCCGCGCCGTTCACCGGGCGCGAGCGTCCGTCGCGGCCGATGCGGCTGGTCGGGGCCTCGGGCAGGTCGCCCTCGCGGCGCCGGATGCCGCTGACGGTCTTGGGCGACAGGCCGGTGACGTTCGCTATGGCCCGGTCCGACCACTGCGGGTGCGAGAGCAGGATGCGGGCGGCGGCGGCCTCGCGGTCGGCCAGGGACAGCGGCAGGCCGTGCGAGACGTTGGCCTCGACCGCCATCACGAAGGCGGCGTCCGCCTCGACGTCGCACATCCGGGCCGTGATCGTCTGCTCGCCGCGCAGCATCGCCGCGCGCAGCCGGTGCATCCCGTCGATCACGCGCAGGGTCCGCCGGTGCACGAGGATCGGGGGCAGTTCGGTGTAGGCCTCGGCCAGGATCTGCACGTGCTGCGTGTCCTCGCCGGCCAGGCGCGGCGAGTCGGCCGGGAGCAGGTCCCCGATCAGCAGCTCGACGAGGTCCTCGGAGCCCGCCGGCGCTGCCGGAGCCTGCGGGGCGTCAGAGTCGTCAGAGTCGTCGGGGGTGTCAGAGGTTTTAGATGCGTCAGATGCGTCAGAGGCGTCCGGGGCGACCAGGGTGAGCGCCGGCTGGGTGCCGGCCGCCTTCGCCGCCGCGATCGGGCACGGCACCGGGGGAGCCGGCTGCCATCCGGTGAACGCCGATAAGTCGCCCGGACGATCCGCGGGGGGCTTGGGTGAATCCAGGCCGTCGCCGTCGAACCAGTGCACGGTGTCGCTCAGGATCGCGATTTCACTGAGTCGTGCCATGGGCGGCGGGTTCCTTTCTCGACGACGGCGTGGAGATCGGCACACATATGCGAGGTCTGACCCGGCCAGCATCATCGGCCCGCCTGGTCACGGTCAAGAAGAGTTAATCGTGGTTGAGACGGATATGGTACATATCCCGTCCCCGGCCGGATAATCCTCGGCGGAAGCCGGCCGCACCGCCGCTGGTGAGCGAGTCGCCCAGCCGCAGGCCGGAAGCGCATCCGTATGAGGACTGAAGGGGAAACCCTGATACCGCTACCCGGGACGTTCACCGTCCCGATGAGGAGGCGACACGAATCCGATGGCCGATATTTCGTCAATCTCTGACGAACTCCTGCCACTGCCCGGCGGCCCGCTGCGAGTCTGGCCCGCCGCCGTCCTGCGCGGCGCCGGCTTCCCGGTCGGCGCCCTGGTGGCGCTCGGGGACCCGGACCACGCCGCGGCCGTCGACGCCGGGAGCGCCGACGCCGCCGCGACCGCCGCGGCCCAGGCCCGTCAACACGCGCTGCTGGTCGCCGCCGCCGCGCGCCCCGACCTGCAGACCGCGATCGCGTGGCAGAACCCCGACATCCTGCGCGAATCGATCCGGCCGCTGGCCGCCGCACCCGGCCGGCCGCTGAACCAGTCGGTCCGGCGCAAGGAGCGGATCACGGCGCGGTACCTGGCCCGATACTGTGCGAAGAATGACACCATCGGATTCTTCGGCCCGGTGTGCTGGGTCCGGCTGAATCCGGCCGGACCGCTGGTCCGGGTCGAGCTCGGCAAGGGGCTGACCGGGGCGCGCTCCGTGCATCTGGAGTCCTGGGCGGCGGACGAGCTCGCCGCGGCGTTCTGCGCCGATCCGGCCGTGCGCCGCTGGGTCCCGCCCCGGCCGAATCCGTCCACGTATCTGGCCGATCGCCATCTCTACATCACGCAGGGACCGCCGGTGCCGCTGGCCGAGCCGCAGTGGCTGCTGCTGCGCGCGTGCGACGGCTTCCGGCCGGCCCACGAAGTGGCCGCGCGTCTGGTCGGCGCGGGCATGTTCGCCTCCGAGCCGGCGGTGTACGGTGCGATTCAGGATGCTGTCACGGCCGGCTGGCTGCTCTGGGACCTGGAGCCGCCGACCGCGTTGCGCGCCGAGAGCGTGCTGCGCTCGGCCGTGGCCGCCATCGGCGAGGAGCCGATCAGGACCCGCCTGACCGCGCAGCTCGACGGGATCGAGCAGCATGTGTCGGCGGTCGCGCAGGCTGAGGGCGTGGCGGCCCTCGACGGCGCGCTCGGGGCCTTGGACGCGGCCTTCACAGCGATCACGGCGAAGGCGCCGCGCCGTCGGCCGGGCCAGGACTACGCGGGACGGCGCCTGGTCTTCCTGGATACCGGCCGCGACGCCGCGATCACCTTCGGGCCCGGGCTCCTGGACCGGCTCGGTCCGCCGCTTTCCCTGCTGATGTGGAGTGTGCGGTGGCTGACCTCGCAGGTGGCGGCCAGCTATGAGAAGGCGTTCCGGCACACCTTCGAGGCGATGGGCGGACCCGCGCAGCCGGAGGGGATACAGCTGTCCTTCGTGGTGTGGCAACAGTTCGCCGCCGGACAGCAACAGTTCAAACCGGCGCTGGACGCGTTCGTCCGCGGATGGGAATCGCTGCTGGGCATCGATGCGGGCCTGACGACGGGCTCGGCGGAGGGCCTGACGGAAGTGGTGCGCAGCAGCGCGGACCTGTGGCCGGCCGCCCGCGAACTGTTCCCGGCGTCCGGGCCCGGCTGGATCCAGGCCGGCCAGCACGGCGCCGACATCCAGATCGCGGCCCGGGACGCCGAGGCGCTGGCGCGCGGCGAGGCGCGGTTCGTGCTGGGGGAGTTGCATCCGGCGTGGAACACCCTGGAATCGGCGGTCATGGTCGAACGGCATCCGGACCCCGCGGAGCTGTCGCGGCTGTTGGCGCTCGCGCTGCCGCCCGGCCGGGTGATGCTGGTGCCGGTCAAGGGCTATCCGCGGATCAGTGCCCGGACCGTCTCGGCGATCCCCGACGACCGCCAGTGGTGGCTGTCCCTGGCGCACCACCCGGGCGGCGACCCGGAGCGCCGGACCAGCATGGCCGAACTGCGGGTCGTCGACTCGCCGGAGGGCCTGTGGTGCCGGACCGCGGACGGACGGCGGCGGTTCCGCGTGGTCGACGCGCTCGGCATGGTGCTCGCCGAGCAGATCGTCGACGCCTGCAAGCTGATCGGCGCGCGGCACCGGCATGTCCCGCGGGTCCTGCTGGACGAGTTGGTCGTGGTCCGGGAGTCCTGGAGCATGCCGCTGTCGGAGCTGGAACCGCTGCGGCGGCTGGGAAGCGAGGCCGAGGTGTTCGCCAGGGTCCGGGACCTGGCCCGGCGGCTGGGGCTGCCGAGGTTCGTGTTCGTGTCGGTACCGGGGGAGCTCAAGCCGTTCTATGTGGACCTGACGAGTCCGGTGCTGTCGGCGGTGCTGGCCACCACGGTGCGCCGGACGTCGCAGGACGGGGACCCGGACCGGTGGATCCGCTTCGTGGAGATGCTGCCTTCGCCCCAGGAGGCCTGGCTGCCCGGTCCGGACGGGGAGCGGTATACCAGTGAACTGCGATTGCAGATAGCCGATCCCGGTACGCCTTGGTGAGGTCGGCCCGCTTTTGACGCAGCGGCTGCCACCGCCGCCGCGTTGGACGCGGGTGTCGCCTCTCAGAGCGGCCTTTCGGAGCGGCCTCTCATAGCGGCCGAGCCTCGATCACGCTCATCATGGTCGGCGTGTCGATCGGCACGATGCGCTCGAGCCGCAGCCCGGCCTCGGCGAGCAGCGCCTCGTACTGCGAGCGGCTGCGTTCCTGGCCGCCGGTGGCCACCATCATGTTCAGATCGGCCCAGACCATCCGCCGATGTTCGGCGACCTGGTCGAGCTGGTCCGGCAGCACGACCTCGATCAGCAGCAGCCGCGAGTCCGGGCGCATGGCCTGGCGGCAGGCGTGCAGGATGGCCAGGGCGCGCTCGTCGTCCCAGTCGTGGATGACGCTCTTGAGGACGTAGGCGTCCGCGCCGGCCGGCACCGGATCGGCGAAGAAGTCACCGCCGATGAAGCGATAGCGCTCGGTCAGCTTCTCCTGCTCGATGATCCGCCGCGCGCCGTCGGCAGCACCGGGCCGGTCGAAGACCGCACCGGTCCGCTCCGCCGAGGCGTGCAGGATCGGCGCGAGCAGCGTCCCGTACCCGCCGCCGACGTCCACGAGCGACGTGAGACCGTCGAAATCATAGGCACGCTCCACGGCCGCGGCGATCTGCCGCGTCCCCTCGGCCATCGCCGCGTCGAAGCGGGCTCGCGCCTCACCGTCGAAGGAAGCGAACGGATCATCCACCCCGTCGAGGATCTTCGTCGCGGTGTCCCCGGTCCGCACCACAGCGGCGAACTGCCCCCACCCCCGCAGCGCCCCCTCCCCACCGGTCAAGAGCACCTGATCGCGCAGCCGCACCGGCGAGTCGGCGGCCAACAGGGCACCCATCGACGTCACCCGGAACAGGTCCCCCTCCTGCTCGACGAGCCCGATCGTGGTCAACGCCCGCAACAACCGCCGCACCGTGTCCACCTCGCCCCCGACAGCCCCGGCGACCTTCTCCGCCCCCATCGACCGCCCGGCCATGACATCGGCGAGCCCCAACACCGCGGCCGCATGGATCGCGGGCCCGACCCACCGGCCGGCGAGCAGGTCCCGAAACGCGACCACGTCAGAGAGTTCCGTCATTGTGATCGAACGCCCCTTAGATGCCAGATGTTCACATTGCCCCTGCCACATTAGCTGCCTGATATAGGGCGGTCCAGGATGCGGGGCACCAGCCGCTGAACGCCGCACCCACCGGCCGGCACCCCTGAACCGGTTCCGAAACCAGTTCCGGAACCGGTTGCGTCTTGACCGGTCCCTAACGTGGCCGCAACATTCAAGCCTAGAGAGCGCTCTCACAGGGTTCGCCACCCTCGCCCCACCCCCTGTCCGACCGGGCGCAGCCATGCCCCGTGCCGGAAGACCGAGACCGAGTAAGTGCTCTTCACGTTGGAGGGACAACGCCATGCTCGTCACCGCGCTCGCCGGCCGGGAGGCCCGGCGCTCATCCGGACCGCCGCGGTTCCGTTCGCTGCTTGCGGCGGTCGCCTTGATCGCCGGGAGTTTGACCGGCGCTTTGGCGGTCTCCGTGGCCACGGCTCCGTCGGCGGCTGCTGATACGGCGCCTCCGCCGCCGAGTGGGTGGAGCACCGTGTTCAGCGACGACTTCGCCGGGCCTGCCGGGTCGGCGCCGTCGGCGTCGAACTGGTTCTACGACATCGGGACCGGGTACGGCACCGGCGAGAAGGAGCAGACCACCAGTTCCACCAACAATGTCTACCTCGATGGCAACGGCCATCTCGTGCTCAAGGCGATCAACAATGGCGGGACGTGGACGTCCGGCCGGATCGAGAGCACGCGGGACGACTTCCAGGCGCCGGCCGGCGGTGAGTTGGAGATGAGCGCCTCGATCGAGCAGCCGAACCCGTCCGGCGGGCTCGGGTACTGGCCGGCGTTCTGGGCGCTGGGTTCGCCGATGCGGGCCGGCGGCGGGTGGCCGCAGTCCGGTGAGATCGACATGATGGAGGACGTCAACGGCCTGAATGAGGCCTCGCAGACCCTGCACGACTCGGCCAACAGCCCCGGGCACGCGCTCATCGCCTGCCCCGGCGCCGGCTCCGGCTGCCAGACCGGCTACCACACCTACTCGGTCATCGTCGACCGCACCAACACCAGCGCCGAGCAGATGCAGTTCCTGATGGACGGCGTCGTGGAGAGCACCATCACCGAGGCCTCGGTCGGCACCGCCGCCTGGCAGTCGGCCATCGACCACGGGTTCTTCATCATCTGGGACCTGGCGATGGGCGGCAACTACCCCGACGGCGTCTCCGGCACCACCACGCCGACCGCCGCCACGACCTCCGGCGCCTCCCTGAGCGCGGCATGGGTCGCGGTCTATGAGAAGGGCGGAAACTCCACGCCGACCGGCACCCCCACCGCGACCGGCACCGTCAAGGACTCCCCCGGGCTGTGCCTGGCGAACCAGAACTCGCTGAACACCGAGGGCAACCCGCTGTTCGCCGCGAACTGCGACGGCAGCGCGGGGCAGTCCTGGTCTCCGTACACGGACAGCACCGTCCGCGTCCAGGGCGGCTGCCTCGACGTGGTCTCCGCCGGCACGACCAGCGGCACGAACGTCGACTGGTATCCGTGCAACGGCACCAACGCGCAGAACTGGACCCACCAGGCCAACGGCGAACTGCTGAACCCGAACTCCGGCCTGTGCCTGACCGATCCCGGCGGCAACAGCGCCACCCGGCTGGACCTCGAAGCCTGCACCGGTTCCGCGCAGCAGACCTGGACGTTCCCGACCGGCACCGGCGGCGGCCACACCGTGTCCGTCACCAACCCCGGCAGCCAGACCGGCACCGTGGGCAGCGCCGCGAGCGTGCAGATCAACGCCAGCGACTCGGCGTCCGGCCAGACCCTGACCTACAGCGCCTCGGGCCTGCCGGCGGGCCTGTCGATCAACTCTGCCAGCGGCCTGATCTCCGGCACCCCGACGGCGGCCGGCACCTCCAATGTGACGGTCACCGCCACCGACGGCACCGGCGCCTCCGGATCGACCTCCTTCAGCTGGACGGTCACCTCCAGCGGCGGCACCTGCGGCACGACCAACCTGGCGTTGAACCAGCCGGCCACCGCCTCCTCGGTGGAGAACGCCGGCACCCCGGCCGCCGACGCCGTGGACGGCAACGCCGGCACCCGCTGGTCCTCGCAGTTCTCCGACCCGCAGTGGCTGCAGGTCGACCTCGGCGCCTCGACGTCGATCTGCAAGGTGGTCCTGCAATGGGAGACCGCTTCCGGCAAGGCGTACCAGATCCAGACCTCCCCTGACGGGACGAACTGGACCACCATCTACTCCACCACGTCCGGCCCCGGCGGCACCGAGACCCTGAACGTTTCCGGCACCGGCCGCTACATCCGGATGTACGGCACCGCCCGCAGCACGCAGTACGGCTACAGCCTCTGGGAGTTCCAGGTCTACGGATCCTCCAACGGCGGCGGCACCTGCGGCACGACCAACCTCGCGTTGAACCAGCCCGCCGTCGCCTCCTCGGCGGAGAACGCCGGCACCCCGGCCGCCGACGCCTTCGACGGCAACACCGGCACCCGCTGGTCCTCGCAGTTCTCCGACCCGCAGTGGGTCCAGGTCGACCTCGGTGCCACGCACGCGCTGTGCAAGGTGGCCCTGAACTGGGAGACGGCCTACGCGACCGCCTTCCAGATCCAGACCTCGACCGACGGCACGACCTGGACGCCGATCTACTCCACGACGGCCGGCACCGGCGGGACGCAGAACCTCACGGTCTCCGGCAGCGGACGCTATGTGCGCATGTACGGGACCGCACGCGCCACGCAATACGGATACAGCCTGTGGGAGTTCCAGGTTTTCGGCAGCTGATCAGAGTCTTCGGCAGCGGATCCGAGAACTGATCTGAGTCGGGGCCGACCGGGCGGATGGATCCTGCCCGGTCGGCCCCGAACGATCACAGCTGACAGCCAGTAGGCGATGTCAGGTGATGTCAGGCGCTACCTACTCGCCCGACCGCCCATACCAGTCCACGCACACCACCACGACATCGTCATCGGCTTCGGCCGACCGGTGATCGGCCACCTCGCGCAGGATCGCGGTCGGCACGTCCTCGGCCGGCAGCAGCCCCGAGGAGTTGATCCCGCGCTGGAGCGCCGCGTCCCCGTAGATCTCGCCGGCGGGGGAGCGCGCGCCGTGCGCGCCGTCGCTGACGATGACCAGCCGGTCGCCGGGCAGCACCTGGAAGGTCTGCGGCCGGTACGCGGTCTCCTCGAACATCCCCAGCGGCAGCTGCGCCTCGAGGTCCACCCGCTCGACCGAGCGGCCGCGGCGCAGCCAGATCTGCGGCGAGCCGGCGTCGACCACGGTCACCTGTCCGGTGTCGTAGGCGAAGCACAGCAGCAGGGCACTGACGTACATGTCGCCCCGGTGCTGCGCGTACACGGCCTGGTCGGCCAGGACCGCCTGGTCGGCCAGCCCCAGGCCCGCGCGGCGGGCATTGCGCAGGGCGTTCACGGCCAGCGAGGTCAGCAGGGCGGCGGCGGTGCCCTCGCCCATGCCGTTGACCACGGCCAGGGTCAGGTCGGTGCCGGTGGCGGCCCAGTCGTAGCTGTCGCCGCGGATCGCGTAGGCCGGCTCGAGTTGGGCGCCGAGGGCGTACTCGCGGCGCCGGCTGGAGCGGCCCGGCAGCAGCTGCCACTGCGTCTCGGCGGCCAGGGTGAGCCGGCTGGCGCGGCGGGCCTGCTGGTAGCGGTCGGTGTCGCGCTCGGCGACGACGATCTCGTGCCCGAGCAGCCGGGCGACCGCCTGCAGGCTCTCGACCTCGGCGTTCCCGGGGCTTGTGGCGCTGTCGAAGTCGCCCGCCGGGAGCGAGGCGGTGAGCGTCCCGTGCCGGTCGCCGCGGACCGTCACCGGCACCGTCACGGCCGTGGTGCCGTCGCCCTGGCGCCGCAACTGCGGCTGCTGGCTGGCGAACGCCTTGCCCTCGACGCTGGCGTGGATCGGCACCGTCCCGGTCTGCCGGGTGTCGGTCAGGGGCGTGAGCACCCGCAGCGCGTAGTCGGCCAGGTGCACCTCGACGTCGCCGACGCCCATGGTCAGCAGGACGGCGCGGACGGCCTCGGGCAGCGCCTCGGGATCGGCCGTGCGCAGCGCGCGTTCGACGGTCGGGTAATCGATCACTTCAGTTCCTGATCCTAAGGGCTTGGCTGAAAACCGGGGGAGCGCGCTGGTCGCGTCGGCTCGTGAGTGGCACAGTGGTGGCGTGCACGAGGACCCGCCCCCGCCCGAGACGGTCGCCGAGACGGCGGCCGCGGTCGTGGAGTTGCTGGACGCCCTGCACGGACGGGGCCTGGAATCGCTGCCCGGCGGCCCGGTCCCGCCGTCCCAGCTGCGCGCGCTGCGCGCCATCGAACGGTGCGAGGGGATCAACCTGCGGGCCCTGGCCGAGGCGCTGGGCACCAGGCCGCCGGCCACCAGCCGCCTGTGCGACCGCATGGAGGCCGACGGGCTCGTCCGGCGCACGCCCAGCGCCAGCAGCCGCCGGGAGGTGGAGCTGTGGCTGAGCCCGCGGGCGCGCCGGGTGCTCGCCGAGGTCCGCTCGGCCCGGGTGCGCGAGCTCCAGGAGATCATGCAGAGCCTGCCGGCCGATTCGCTGACGGGCCTGTCGACCCATCTGGGCCGGCTGCGCGGGGCGATCGAGCAGCGGCTCGGGCCCGGGGAACCGGCCGGTGAGCAGGCGAGCAGCGCAGCCTGACCGTCCACTCGTCTCCCCTCGCCGCTCCTCGCCTCCGCCGGACGCGGTGCGCCGGCCCAGGCGACCGCGATGCGCAGGCGCCGCGTCAAATGTTGCCACATGTAAACGATTAATTCTAAAGTCGGTGCGGGCGCCCTTCCCGGCCGCCCGGGACGGCGCGGTCCGCACCATCGGTCCGCACCGTGCCTCCGCCGCCCGCCGGACCGACGCACCGGCCCCGACCGCAGGAACGTGACATGAACCCCTTCGGCCACACGGTCGCCGACCACGGCGACCACGTGCGCCTGGTGCTGGTCGGCGACGTGGACTTCGCGGCGCACTCCACCCTGGCCGCGCTGCTGGTGGACCTGGCCGGCGGCGGCCGCGCCGTGGTCGTGGACTGCGCCGGGGTGACCTTCCTGGACTCCATGGGACTGCGGGCCCTGGTCGAGGGCCGGAGCGCGGCCGCCGCCGCGGGCGCGACGTTCGAGCTGGCCGACCCCTCCGGGCCGGTCCTGCGGGTGATCGAGCTGTCGGGAACCACCGAGCTGTTCCCGCTCCGGGCCCGGCCGGCCGAGGAATCAGAGCCCTGATCTTTTTGCCACCGCCGACCGAGTGCCGCGGGCACCGGCGGGGGAGGAAGATGTCTGGTGGCAGCGCGGGGGACATCGGGCGATGTCATGCTGGGCGCGGCCTGAGGGGCGCGGCCGGATCGGGTAACAGCGCGAAGGCGCCAGGCACAAAGAGGCGGGACGACTGATGGACGACAGGGCTGAGCGTGGTGCCACCACCGTGCGGATGGGCATGGCCAACGGCGCGGAGGACCCCGAGGCGCCCGGTCTGAGCCAGCTCCTGGCCGGGCTGACGGCGGTCCGCGACGGCGACTTCGGCACCCGGCTGCCCGAGGACGGCGACGGGCTCCTGGTGGAGATCGCGACCGTGTTCAACGGCATGGTCGACCAGCTGTCGCTGTTCACCTCCGAGGTGACCCGGGTGGCCCGCGAGGTCGGCACCGAGGGCCGCCTGGGCGGCCAGGCCGAGGTCCCCGGCGTGTCCGGGACCTGGAAGGACCTGACCGACTCGGTCAACGCCATGGCCGGGAACCTGACGACCCAGGTCCGCGACATCGCCCAGGTGGCCACGGCGGTGGCCAAGGGCGACCTGTCGCAGAAGATCGACGTGGACGCCCGGGGCGAGATCCTGGAGCTGAAGAACACCCTGAACACGATGGTGGACCAGCTCTCCTCCTTCGCCGACGAGGTGACCCGGGTCGCGCGCGAGGTCGGCACCGAGGGCCGCCTGGGCGGCCAGGCCGACGTCAAGGGCGTCTCGGGGACCTGGAAGGACCTCACCGAGTCGGTGAACTTCATGGCGAACAACCTCACCGACCAGGTGCGCTCGATCGCCGAGGTGACCACCGCGGTGGCCAAGGGCGACCTGTCACAGAAGATCACGGTCGACGCGCGCGGGGAGATCCTCCAGCTCAAGAGCACCATCAACACGATGGTGGATCAGCTCTCGGCGTTCGCCGACGAGGTCACGCGCGTGGCCCGCGAGGTCGGCACCGAGGGCATGCTCGGCGGCCAGGCCCAGGTGCCCGGCGTCGCCGGCACCTGGCGCGACCTGACCGACTCGGTGAACTTCATGGCCGGCAACCTGACCGCGCAGGTGCGCTCCATCGCCCAGGTCGCGACCGCCGTGGCCAAGGGCGACCTGACGCGCACCATCGACGTGGACGCACGCGGGGAGATCCTGGAGCTGAAGAACACCCTCAACACCATGGTGGATCAGCTCTCGTCCTTCGCCGACGAGGTCACCAGGGTGGCCCGCGAGGTCGGCACCGACGGGCGCCTGGGCGGCCAGGCCGACGTCAAGGGCGTCTCAGGGACCTGGAAGGACCTCACCGAGTCGGTCAACGTCATGGCCGACAACCTCACCGCGCAGGTGCGCTCCATCGCCGAGGTGACCACCGCGGTGGCCAAGGGCGACCTGTCGCAGAAGATCCGCGTCGACGCGCGCGGGGAGATCCTGGAGCTGAAGGAGACCATCAACACGATGGTCGACCAGCTCTCGGCGTTCGCCGACGAGGTCACCCGGGTCGCGCGCGAGGTCGGCACCGAGGGCAACCTCGGCGGGCAGGCCACGGTGCGCGGCGTGTCGGGGACCTGGAAGGACCTGACCGACAACGTCAACGTCATGGCCTCCAACCTGACCGGCCAGGTGCGCTCCATCGCGCAGGTCGCCTCCGCGGTGGCCAAGGGCGACCTGTCGCAGAAGATCACGATCGAGGCCCGCGGCGAGGTCCAGGCGCTGGCCGGGGTGATCAACACCATGGTCGACACGCTGTCGGCGTTCGCCGACGAGGTCACGCGGGTGGCCCGCGAGGTCGGCACCGAGGGCACCCTGGGCGGGCAGGCCCGGGTGCCGAACGTCGCCGGGACCTGGAAGGACCTGACCGACAACGTCAACTTCATGGCGAACAACCTGACCAACCAGGTGCGCAACATCGCGCAGGTCACCACCGCCGTGGCCCAGGGCGACCTGACCCGCAAGATCGACGTCGACGCGCGCGGGGAGATCCTGGAGCTCAAGACCACCATCAACACCATGGTCGACCAGCTCTCCTCCTTCGCCGCCGAGGTCACGCGGGTGGCCCGCGAGGTCGGCAGCGAGGGGCGCCTGGGCGGCCAGGCCGAGGTCGAGGGCGTGTCCGGGACCTGGAAGCGGCTCACCGAGAACGTCAACGAGCTGGCCGGGAACCTGACCCGGCAGGTGCGCGCGATCGCCGGGGTGACCAGCGCGGTCGCCGAGGGCGACCTGACCCGCTCGATCACCGTCGACGCCTCCGGCGAGGTGGCCGAGCTCAAGGACAACATCAACTCCATGGTGGAGTCGCTGCGCGAGACCACCCGGGCCAACCGCGACCAGGACTGGCTGAAGTCCAACCTGGCGCGCATCTCCGGCCTGATGCAGGGCCGCCGCGACCTGGCGGTGGTGGCCGAGCTGGTGATGGACGAGCTCACCCCGCTGGTCGGCGCCCAGTACGGCGCGTTCTTCCTGGCCGAGGAGGCCGGCGACGGCGGCGGCACGGAGCTGGGCCTGATCAGCTCCTACGGCGACCCCGGCGACCACCGGCCGACCCGCTTCCGGCTGGGCCAGTCGCTGGTCGGCCAGGCGGCGCGCAGCAAGCGCGTCATCGCCATCGACGACGTCCCCGACGACTACGTCGAGCTCGGCTCGGCCCTGGGGCGCACCGCCGCGGCCAGCCTGGTCGTGCTGCCGATCGTGGTCGAGGACCAGGTGCTCGGCGTCATCGAGCTGGCCTCGATGCACCGGTTCACCCCGGTGCACCGGGCGTTCCTGGAACAGCTGATGGAGACCGTCGGCGTCAACGTCAACACCATCGTCGCCAACGCCCGCACCGACGAGCTGCTCGGGGAGTCCCAGCGCCTGGCCGCCGAACTGCAGGCCCGCTCCGGCGAACTGCAGGTCCGCCAGGAGCAGTTGCAGACCTCGAACGCCGAACTGGAGGAGAAGGCCGCGCTGCTGGCCACCCAGAACCGCGACATCGAGACCAAGAACCTGGAGATCGAGCAGGCCCGGCAGGAGCTGGAGACCCGGGCCCAGCAGCTGTCGCTGGCCTCCAAGTACAAGTCGGAGTTCCTGGCCAACATGAGCCACGAGCTGCGCACCCCGCTGAACAGCCTGCTGATCCTGGCCCAGCTGCTGGCGCAGAACTCCAACCGCAACCTGACCCCCAAGCAGGTCGAGTACGCCGGCGTCATCCACTCCGCCGGCTCGGACCTGCTCCAGCTGATCGACGACATCCTGGACCTGTCCAAGGTCGAGGCCGGCAAGATGAACGTGGACCCCGAGCGGGTCTCGCTGCAGCGGCTGCTGGACTACGTCGAGGCCACGTTCCACCCGCTGACCACGCAGAAGGGCCTGGAGTTCCGGGTCCGCACCGCGGCCGGGATGCCCGGGGAGATGCTCACCGACGACTCCCGGCTGCGCCAGGTGCTGCGCAACCTGCTGTCCAACGCCGTGAAGTTCACCGAGTCCGGCGCCGTCGAGCTCAGCATCGAACCGGCCGCCCCCGGCGAACTCCCGGTCGGCGCCCGCGACTACGGCCCGGCCCTGGCCTTCCGGGTCAAGGACACCGGCATCGGGATCCCCGATCAGCAGCTGGAGACCATCTTCGGCGCCTTCCAGCAGGCCGACGGCACCACCAGCCGCAAGTACGGCGGCACGGGCCTGGGCCTGTCGATCAGCCGGGAGATCGCCCAGCTGCTCGGCGGCGCCATCACCGCCGAGAGCGTCCTGGGCGAAGGCAGCACCTTCACCCTCTACCTCCCGATCGCCCACCCCGAGTGGGCCGACCTGGTGACGCTCGAAGGCGGCCAGGGCGCCATCCCGGGCGCGGACCTGGTCCAGTTCGCCGACGAGACCGGCGCCTTCGCCCTGGCCGGCACCCGGCGCCCGGCAGCCGAACGCGCCATAGAGGGCACCGTGCCCCGCCGCCTGCTGGTGGTCGAGGACCGGGCCCGCGGCCTGCTCTCGCTGGTCGCCGAGAGCGCGGCCGACGACCTGCTGGCCGGCCGGGAACGGCTGGGCCCGCAGGCCCGCGTGCAGATAAGGACGGCGGTCGGCCCGCAGGAGGGCGCCGCGATGCTCGCCGCCGAACCCCACCACTGCGTGGTCCTGGAACTGGACATGGCCCAGGACGGCGCGGCGCTGTTCCTCCAGGCGCGCGCCGCGGACCCGGCGCTGCGCTCGATCCCGGTCCTGGCGCACCACAACAGGACGCTGCGGCCCGAGCAGGAGCAGATGCTGCGCGCCCACGCCGAGCTCTACCCGCTGGAGCTGCTGCCGAGCCTGGACGAGCTGCGCGAGCGCATCGTCCTGCACC
Organism: Catenulispora sp. MAP12-49; assembly: GCF_041262705.1. Taxonomy (NCBI): domain Bacteria; kingdom Bacillati; phylum Actinomycetota; class Actinomycetes; order Catenulisporales; family Catenulisporaceae; genus Catenulispora; species Catenulispora sp. MAP12-49. Next base: position 37,392 of record NZ_JBGCCP010000027.1, read on the forward strand.
TGGGCGCCGAGAACCCCGACGACGTGGTCCCGCTGGCCCAGCCCGGCCGCGAGCGGCCCGCCGAGCTCCCCGACAGCGGCGGCCGCCTGGCCGGCCGCAGCGTCCTGGTCATCGACGACGACGCCCGCAACCTGTTCGCCCTCACCGGCATGCTGGAGATGCACGGCATGCGCGTGGTCGACGCCGAGGACGGCGTCAAGGGCATCCAGGCGCTGCAGAACGACCCGCTCATCGAGGTGATCCTGATGGACGTGATGATGCCGGAGATGGACGGCTACGAGGCCACGGCCCGCATCCGCACCATGCCCGAGCACGCGGCCCTGCCGATCATCGCGGTCACCGCCAAGGCCATGCACGGCGACCGGGAGAAGAGCCTGGCGGCCGGCGCCAACGACTACGTCACCAAGCCGGTGGACGCCGCGGTGCTCATCGAGAGCATTCAGCGGGTCCTGGGCTTGTGAGCGGCCAGAGCGGCCAGAGCGGCCAGCGCGGGCCGGCGGAAGAGGTGGAGCGCGTGCGGGAGGACCGGCCGTCCCCGGACGGGTTCGAGCCCCAGGTCTTCCTCCCCGCCGGCGTCGGCGTCGGCCGCCTGGCCGCGACCGTCGACCGGCTGCAGACCGCGCTCCACGACGCCGAGGCCGGCGCCGACGTCAGGGTCCTGATGGCGCTGGCCCGCGGCATCCTCATGGAGCGCCTGCGCATCGCGCCCGCGGCATCGGCGCGCCAGCTGGAGGAGCTCGCCGAGCGCAGCGGGCTGCCGGTGCTCGAGCTCGCCGCGGACATCGTCAACGAGATCGCCGGCGATCCGGCCGGGCAGGTCGCGCGGATCGGGAAGGCGTCCCAGCGTCCTGATTCCCTCGGCGCTTCCGGCAGCTCCGGCGCGGTGTCGCTGAACGTCCGGCTGCGAGCGGCCGAGGCCGGCGTGCTCACCGCCTCCGACGTGCACGCCGCGGCCGGATCGCTGCACCAGCAGGCGCTGGCGCCGCTGGGCGCGGTCGCCGTCGCCATCTGGGCGCTCGCCGCCGACGGCTCGCTCCTGCTGGCCGGGCACTCCGGGTTCAACGCCGCCGAGGCCCGCAGCTGGCACCACACCCCGCCGGGCGTCGAGACCGAGGCGCATCGCGCCATCCGGACCCGGACCACCCACTGGAGCGCCGGTGCGGGTACCGACTCCCGGCGCGCGCCGAGCATCGGTGCGCGGACGCTGGGGCCGGACGCCACGCGCGTGGCGATCCCCGCGCAGCTCGGCGGACGGCTGCTCGGCGTGCTGGAGATCTGCTGGCCCGGCCCGGTCGGGGAACTGCCACAGCCGGTGCACCGCCAGCTCGAAGCGCTCGCCGAGCTGTGCGCGCACACCCTGGACGTGATCCCCGCCGCCGAGGAGGGCGGCACCGGCGGCGGCGCGGTCGACCCGGGCCTGGTGGACCTGCTCGACTGCCTGCTGGAACCGGCGCTGATCCTGCAGCCGCAGCACGACGAGGCCGGCCGGCTGACCGACTTCCTGATCGCGCACGCCAACGCGCGCTTCGTCGACCCGGTGGGCCGGCCCTCCGCGGCGATCCTGGGGCAGCCGTTCTTGCAGGCCTACCCGATGGCGGCCGAGGACGGCGGGCTCTCGGAGCGCATCGAGCACGTCCACGCCACCGGCGAACCGGTCCACCACGACCGCGTCGTACTGCGCTCCCTGATCGCGGACATCACGGTCTCCACCTCCCTCACCGTCGGTATCAGCCGCCTGGGTTCGGACCTGGTACTCACCTGGCACCCCGAGGACGAGGAGGCCCGCCTGGCCCGGCTGCTCCAGCACGCCCAACGCCTGGGCCGGATGGGCGGCTTCGAGGAGAACCTGCTCACCGGCGAGGTCACCTGGAGCGCGGAGCTGCTCGAGCTGTTCGCCCTGCCGACCACCGCCCAACCGGTGTCGCTGCGCGACCTCGCGGCCCACGCGCACACCGACGACGTCGAGGCGATCTCCCGCTTCGTGCGCACCCTCCTGCACCACCGAGCGCCCGCCTCGACCGCCTTCCGCCTCCTGCGCAGCGACGGCGTCCAGCGCTACATCCGCATCGTCGCCGAACCGGTCCTGGAGGACGGCACCATGACCGCCGTCCGCGGCGCCTGCCAGGACGTCTCGGCCCAGCACTGGACCGAGATCGCCCTGGCCGCCACCCGCGACCGCCTGGAGCACACCGAACGCGAGGTCGAGGAGGGCAACCGCCTGACCCTGCGCCTCCAACGCGCGATCATGCCGGTGGCCCCCACCCTGATCGACAACCGAGGCCTGCAGATCGCCACCCGCTACCGCCCGGCCGAAAAGGGCCACCTGGTCGGCGGCGACTGGTACGACGCCGTCGTCCTACCGAACCAGCGCGTCCTCCTCGTGGTGGGAGACGTAGCCGGCCACGGCATCGACGCCGCCACCGAAATGGTCGCCCTCCGCAACGCCCTACGCGGCCTGGCAGCAACCGGAGCGACCTCGGCCCAAATGCTCAACTGGCTGGGCACAGTAGCCCACCACATGTCGGGCAGCGTAGTCACCGCAACCGTCATCTGCGGCATCTACGACCCCGAAGACCGCACCCTCCGCTGGTCACGAGCCGGCCACCCACCCCTCCTCCTGGTCCGCGACGGCAAAACGACGGTCCCACCAATGCCCGAGGGAGTCCTCCTGGGAGCCCTGGGCGACGCCCGCTACGAGGAGCAGACACTGCACCTACAACCGGGCGACACCCTCCTGCTGTACACCGACGGCCTGATCGAACGCCGGGACCGGGACATAGAGGAGTCGCTACAGGACCTGCTGACCATCGTCCAGCCGGCCATGGGCTCGCTAGAGGAGCAGCTGGAGCATCTGCTGCTGCACAGCAACGCCGACACTGACGACGACACCTGTCTGATCGGTGTCAGGGTGCGCTGATACGGGCCGCGCATTTCTTTGAGGTGTGGGTGCGGTTTGTTGGTGGGTGACAGTCAACGGCGTTTTCTGACGGCTTCGCGCGGGTTGAAGAAGGATCCGCTGGTGGCGCGGTTCGGTAGTGCCACTTGTTTTCGCGTTGGCGGCCGGCAGTTGGCGTGTCCACGACCGCGCACCGGTCCGAGTCACTGCGCATACGTTTGGTCTGGCGGGCGGCGGCCGCGTTTGGTGGGCGCCTGAAGTCAAAGGCAGGGGCCTCCGGCCGGGGCCTCGGCTCTGAGGGATCACCAGACCCCGCGCAGGTGGCGGTCCGAGTGTTGGTCGCCACTGTCTCGGTTCCCTCGTCGCTGTCGTCGCCGTAAACGGAACCATCCCGGCCTGGCGGTATCAAGTCGGATCATACGCTGCTGTGGTGCGGTTTCGTCCGACTTGACACCGCCAGTCCGGAATGGTTGGCAGAGCCCGCCGACAGCGACGAGGGAACCGAGACAACCCCACCTGTATGGGAAACAGGATCCACGTGTCACACCGTGCTCACGCAAGCAGGCCAGTCGCGGCCGACCACCGTGTGACAGGTGGATCCCGCACACCATAGAGGGGTCTTTGTTCCGGGTCCCCCGCCGCGTCGGCGGGCGCAGCCAAGCTGGCCGGTCCGGTGGTGTCAAGTCGGACGAAATCGGACCACAGCAGCGTGTGATCCGACTTGATACCACCGGACCGGTCTGCTTCCTTCAGGCGACGACGCGGCGGGGGACCCGGAACACGGCGACCACAAGCAACACCGCCAGCAGGCAACCCGGCGCGCCCACGCACGAAGACAAAGCCGAACAGTCGCGGGCCGCCGCCTTCAGGAGGTCCGCAGGGGGCGCCCCCCGCTGTAGAGGCCCGCCGGAGGCACCTGCCTTTGATCTTGATCTTCGGTGCCCACCAAACGCGGCCGCCGCCCGCCAGACCAAACGCGTGCGCAGTGACTCGGACCGACGCGCGCCCTTGCCCGGCCACGACCGCCGGCCGCCAGCGCGACACGACCTGCCTCAACCAAACCGCGCCACCAGCGGATCCCGCAAACCATGTGCGAAGCCGTAAAAAGCTTCAAAAACCACAAGCAGACCGCACCCGAACCCCACACCGCCCGAACCCCACACCGCCCGAACTCACACCGCCCGAACCCCACCCAGCCCGAACCCCACCCAGCCCGGGCGCCGCCGTCGCATACGCGGCGCCCGAACCAGTCACAACCGAATCAACCCCCTACCGCACCACGATCCCAATCGCCCCCAAACACACCGCCGTATTGTTGTCCGCCGCCGCAACAGCCCCGAACAACCCCGTAGCCTCCTGGCTCTGCGGACTCGGCGCCTGCAAGGCGAACGCCTGCGTGTCCGACGTACTCGTCCCACTACCGAACACCTGGCTCACCGCACCGCTGCGCTGATGGAACCGGATCTTCGTGATGTACCTCCCGCCGTACCAAGTACCCCACTCACCAGAGACCCCCACCAGCGGGTCCGTCTCGCTGAAGCTGACCGTCGTCTTCGTCGCGCTGCCGGGCGGCACGCCGTTGCCACCGCGCAGCGGGTCGACCTTGCCGTCCGCGTGCGTGGCGCGGATTCCGTCGACGATCTCGCCGGAGTACACGTCGATGCTGGAGATCCGCTGCGTCGACGACGTGTCGTCGAACGGGGTGCCGGTGCCGCTGGCTCCCGCAGGCCCCAGCCGGAACACCGGCGCCGGCGGGTCGTTGTCCGCCGTCCGCGCGTGCGGACCGGCGTACTTCCACAGCGGCTCCCAGTACACCTTCAGCAGTTCGGCCACCGCGTCCGCGCCCTCGACGAGGTAGTCGAACTCCGCCAGCGAGCCCGGGTAGAGGTTGTCCGATCCGACGACGTAGGCCTCGTCGTCGATGATCATCACCTTGGCGTGGTTGCCCGGGGCGGACGGGACCTTGTTGTAGATGTAGCCGCTCGCGTTGAGTACCGACATCGCCGCGCTGCCGATCACGCCGTGGCTCGGCGGCTCCTCGCTGAGCGGCGGCTGCTTGAGGGTGGCCGTGTACCCCTCCTTGGGCAGGTTGGGCCACTTGTAGGTGTCGCCCTCGATGGTGTTCGCCGCGGGCACCTGGTCGGTGTAGTAGAACGGTGCCACGAACAACCGCTGCAACGCCTTGGCGCGCAGGCCGCCGGGGTCCGGCAGCAGGCGGTCGGTCGCGACGTCGTGCGTCATGTAGTACTTCATCAGGTCGAAGGTGCGGACCGCCCCGGACCCGAACGAGTACTGGTCGCCCTCCGCGCCGGCGCCGGCGTCCAGCGGCGAGACGACCACCTGCACGGTCAGTTCCTTGTTCGCCAGCAGTGCCTGCAGAACCCACTGGCAGACATGGTGGTCCGACCAGTTCTTCTTCCACGCGCTGACCAGGTCCATCTGCGACATCTTGATCGACCGCTTGGCACCCAGGATCAGCTCCTTCTTCATGATCTCGGACGCGTCCTGGTAGTCCGAGGTAGTGCGCCAGTACTTGCCCAGCGCCAGCATCCCGGTGGCCGCCTTGTACTCCGTGAGCCCGGCGTACGGCGGATGCACGACCCGCAGCGGGAAGCAGTCCTGAACCAGCTCCGGGAGCTGCTGCAGATCCCGCGTGTGGAAGTCGCTCGGCGGCGGCGGCGGAGGCGGCGGGGTCGGCGGGGGAGTGGGGTTGGACTCGTGCCACCGCACGAGCGCCGCCTGCTGGGCGGTCACCCACGCCGCCACGTCCTTGGCGGCGAGCGGATTGGCCGGCCGGACCTTGGCGGGATCGCGGCTGTTCCACGTCAGCTTCGCGGTGTCCAGCTGCTCCTGCGAGAGCAGGTCGCCGCCGGCCGCCCACAGCTGGTCCAGCAGACCCTGCGTGCCGGCCGCCCCCGGGCCGTGCACGACCGCGGACACGTCGTGGACCGGCGGGTAGCTGCGGAACAGGTCCATGTTCAGGTTGTGGCCGCCGGCCAGGGTCGTGATGCTGTCGCAGACCACGATCTTGGAGTGGTTCCAGGTCATCTTCGACCCGTCGCCGGCGAACATGCTGTCGTTGCCGAAGACCTTCAGCTGCAGCGCGTCCAGGAACCCTTCCCGCAGCGAGTAGAACCGGCCCAGCCAGATGTCCGGCATTCGCTCCCAGGCGTGGCCGCGGTCCCGCACCAGACGGATGAGCGCCTGCTTGAACAGCGTGTAGTACGGCGTCTCGGTGATCGGATACAGCGGGGTCTGGCCGAACAGGAACCGGAACTGCGTCGGCGCGGTCCGGCCCATCCGCGTGCTCAGCGCGGTGTCCATGGCGCCCAGGACGATGCCGGCCCACGCCGGGTCTGGAGTGTTCAGCGACGAGATGTCGCACCGGTACCGGGCGTTCTGGACGACCTCCTCCAGCGCTGTCTCGAAGTCGCCCTGCCGGTTCCACGCCTGCGGCATGATGGCCTGCCCGAACGGCAGCCCCCACACCCGCGGCGTGTCCATGAGGCGCAGGTAGTTGCGTCCGGAGCGCTGGTGGTAGTAGTTCCGGATCTGCGCTTCGACGTTGTCGATCTCACTCATGACTTCCCCCCTCTCTACAGAAAAGTCCAGTCGACCCAGCCGGCGCCGGTGCGCGCCGCCGTCACGGGATACGTCTGCCGATACGGCGGGTCGCCCACGACGTCCTCGAGGTAGTACGTGTTGAACGGGTTACTCCCGGAGATCGACGAGACCTGACGTACGTAAGGGCGTCTGGGCCGGACGCTGTCCCGCAGCGGACCGCCGGCCATGTTGTCGAACACCGCCTGGTCGAGGTTGATCTCCTGCCGCAGCGGCAGCGAGTAGGTGTCGACCGCCGACGCCACCCGGAAGTCCGAGCCCCACTTGGTCAGGTAGGCCCGGGCCAGCCGGTAGACCAGCTCCGGCACCCGCTCGGCGCTGGCGTTGACGTCGGCCGGGTCGTACGCGCCGTTGCTGGTCATGTTGCCCGCGACGGTCGCGTGCCGGCCCCGGCAGGCGAACAGCTGGTAGTTCGTGGGCTGGCGCATGCCGTTCTTGGCCGCCGCCAGCGGATCGGTGAGCTGGTAGTTGTCGGCCAGGTCCTGCCAGCCGCTGCCCAGCCTCAGGGTCTGCGAGGTGCCGGCCATCTTGGCGTTGGGCCGCGGCACCAACCCGGTGAATCCGTTGTCGAGCATGTCCCACGCCGTGACGCCGACATAGTCGGCGACGTTCGGGGGCAGCTGGGTGATGATCCCATACCAGTCGCCCGGCCCCGGAACGGCGTCGATCGCGACGATCCGCACCGGGATCTTCTGCACTTCCGCCGAGCCGTACGCCTGCAGGAACCAGGCGGCCATGACGCACTCCATGGCACCGCGGCTGTGCCCGATGAAGTTGAACGCCTTCGCGCCGCTGCGTGCGGCGAGGTTCGCCGCGTGCAGCGCGAGCGCGGGAGCGTCCTTGCCCGACAGCGCGGTCACCGTCGAGTGCTGATTGCCGCCGGAGTACTTCTGCGTGGCCTTGAGCAGATCGGCGGGAACATTGAGCGGACCGGTCAGGACCAGCGGCTCGCTGTTGTCGCGCGGCACCGCCCAGTCGTTCTCCCCGCAGCCCCGCACGGTGATACTGGGGCTGGTCGCCGTCAGGCTGCCGGTCAGCTCCAGGTGGATGCGGACCGGGATGTAGCCCGTATCAGGGCTGTATATCCTCTTGTCGCTGCCCGGGCGCGACACCTCCCCTTCGTCCCGTGTGCAGGATGTCCCGCTGAAGCACACGGTGAACACATCGGCCATGGATTCCCTCCCGTTCCCCGGCAGGCCCCTTGCCTGCCACGAACGGGGTGTACCCGGCATATGCACCCATAGCGGGCATCAATTCACAGTTCACCGGGACGGGGGACCGTCGTTCGGGCATCCTCGCGGCGAGGCGTCAGTCGCCGTCCGGCCGGGTTGCCAGAAAGTCCCGCAACCGCCGTGTCTCAGGGTGTCCGACAGCATCCGTCTCAACGGCGAGGAGCGGCGAGCGCCAGGCGGCCGAGTTCTTCGCAGAGCTCGGATACGCCATCGAGATCCGTAGTACGGCCGCCGGCGACCCGGGTGAAAAGCTCGATCGCCTCGGCCGGGTCCAGGGCTCCCAGCCGCACCGGCTCGGCGACGCCGTTCCAGCCCTCCGCGTGCCGACTGGTCAGCAGGAACCGGCCGCGATCGTGGTCGCGCACGAGCCGGGCCACGTGCTCCGGGTCCGTCACGTCGTCGAGCACCACGAGCCACCTGTCGTGAGTGGCCAGCCACCCCCGGGACCACTGGGCCGCCACCGCCATCGGCACGTCGGCGATGGCCGGGTAGATCTGTGCCGCCAGAGTCGCCAAGCCCGTCTCAAGCGCCTGAGGATCAGGCGCGGCGATCCGGCAGACAAGGTCGAATTCCTCCTGCCGGGACAGGGCATAGTGCTCGGCGAGGGAGGACTTGCCCGTTCCGCCCAGACCGGTGAGGCCCACGGCGGCGCCGACTTCCAGCGCGGCGGCCATGGCACGTATCTGCTCTTGCCGTCCCACGAACGATCGCTCGCCCTCAGCGGACAGCCCGATCACGCCGGCAGCGGGCGTCACTGACGCGAGGGCCGCGAAGCCGCTCTCCGGGTCCGTCAGCGCGACCACGGTGCAGGCTGAGCCGTCCTCCTCGGCGGTGACGGCGAACGGGCTGGTTCCCCGCGCGACGAGGTCGGCGTCGACGACCTCGGTCATGACCTTCGGGGTGAAGCCGGCAGCCTCGGGCACCAGTCCGGCCAGCTCCGCTGCCAGCTCGGCGTCCTCGCTCAGGATGCGTATGACGTGTGCGCTCAGCACGGACTGCGCTTCCAGGTCGTCGCAGTCCTCTGCGAGCCCGGCGACTGCTTGCTCGAACTGCCCACGGCCGGGCTCGTGACGCAGCAGCCCGGTCAGAAGCAGCTGTCCCAGCCGCGCTGCCTTCGTGCCGTCCGCGTCTGGGTCCGAGCCGTGCGCACTGAGCGCGAGGCGGATATATGGCATGAGCTGTTCAGCGAGCACATCCATGTCCGGCTGGTCCACGTTCACCGATTCCCCTCCACGCCCGTCTTCGATCAAACTCGCGCTCATCGTAGAGAGGGTTTCCGACATCCGGACGCCGGGGTCAGTACATCTAGGACGCGGGGTCAGGGGCGTGCGACGGCCGCGCGCACGCTTCGCACGCGTGCACCGGCATCGCGATGCATTCGCAGAGCCGTGATGGTCACGCTCAACGAGAACAGCGCGAGGATCAAAAACGCGACGGTGTAGGCGGTTCGCGCACTCGGCGTCCCCGGCAGCAGATGTCCCAGCGGGCCGCCGGCGCGCAGCGCGATGGTGCTCACCGCGATCGCCAGGCCCGCGGACATCTGGAACGCGGTGGCGCTGATGGCGTTGGCGTCCGGCATCTCCTGCGGTGCCACATCGCTGAAGGCGACGGTGCTGAAGGCGGTGAGCGCCACCGAGCGTGCGATCCCGGTGACCAGTACCAGCGCGCAGGTCAGCACGATCGGCGTCCCGGCCGTGAGCAGGCCGACCGCGGCCATCGCCACAGCCATCACCAGCGTGGAGACCACCAGTACCGGTCGGAAGCCGAACCGGTTGAGCAGGGGTGTGGTGGCCGGCTTGATGCCGATGTTGCCCACGAAGATGAACAGCACCACCGCGCCGGACTTGACCGCGCTCCAGCCGAAGACGTTCTGGAACAGCAGCGGCATCAGGAAGGGGCCGGCGCCGACGACGATCCAGAACAGCGAGCCGCCGCTGACCGAGGCGCGCAGCGTGGCGATGCGCAGGACCCTGAGATTCACGAGCGGCGCCTCGGTGCGCAGCAGGTGCCGGGTGGCCGCGGCGAGCAGTGCGGCCGACACCACGGCGGTGGCGGTGGCCGTGCCCCAGGAGATGTGGGCGTCGGAGAACAGGTGCGCGGCGTAGGTGAGGCCGCCGAGGCCAGCGCAGGTGAGGACGACGCCGAGCCGGTCCAGGCGCGGCGGGTGCTGCGTCGGCGTGGTCTCGACGAGGCGCCAGGCGACGGCGAAGGCGACGACGCCCAGCGGGATGTTGATGCCGAACATCCAGGGCCAGGACGCGTAGGTGGTGATCAGTCCGCCGGCCAGCGGGGCCACGACCGGCGCCATCAGCCCGGGCCACACGATGTAGGCCATGAGCCGCATCAGGTCGGACTTCTCGGCGCCGGCCAGCACGATCAGCCGGCCCACCGGGACCATCATCGCCCCGCCGAAGCCCTGCAGCACCCGCATGGCGATCAGCACCGGCAGGGTGGTGCTCAGCGCGCATCCCAGCGAGGCGGCGGTGAACACGGCGATCGCGGTCAGGAACACCGGCCGGGTGCCCCAGCGCCGGGTGAGCCAGCCGCTCAGCGGTATCAGCGCGGCGAAAGTGAGCAGGAAGGAGGTGATGACCAGTCCGATGGCGGCGGAGCTGACGTGCAGCGAGCGCGCCATCCGCGGGGCGGCGGTGGTGACGATGGTGCCGTCGAGCATCTCCATGAAGAAGCACCCGGCGACCAGCAGGGCTTTGCTGCGGTGTGGCTTGTCGATCATGCGTGGTGCCTTCTGTACGGGGCCAGGCGGAAGCCCGGGCGATGGCTTCAGAGTAGACGCAACGTTGCGTCTACTCAAGCCTGCCCGACTTCAGCAGCCCGGCAGCCCGGCGGCCCCGCGGCCCCGCGGCCCGTACGGCGACCCCGCCGCCCTCCTCAGCCCGCGGCCGACCCCGCCAGCAGCTTCCCGAGCACGTCGACGGCCCCCGGCAGCTCCCGCCGCAGGCTCACCAGATCCAGTCCCTGGTCGCCGACGACGGCCAGCAGCGTGTGGTCCCCGACCGCGGCGAACACGACGTGCCCGCCGGCCGCGCGGACGACCGATTCCCGCAGACCCCCGAGCCCGAGATGCGCGGCGGTGCGCGAGCCCAGCGCCATGCTCGCCGCGCACAGCGCCGCGAGCGATTCCTGCTCGCCGGAATCGCTGTCGGAGGCGACGAGCAGTCCGTCGGCGGTGGAGATGATGCTGTCGGTGATGCCCACGACCTTCTCGCGCAGAGCTTGGAGTTCGCTGACGAGGGCGGTGGACGATGACGGTGGCTTCACAGCATGCTCCTCGGCATGTGCAGCCGTGCGGCTGAACGTCGCGCGGCCGATGTGGCGGTCGGCGGGTGACAGGTTCGGAAACGGTCAGGGAAGACGTTTGAGGACGTCCAGGAGATGGCGCACCGTCTGGTCGGTCGGCGGTGTCACGCTGTGCATGCCGAGGCCCGGTTTCTCGGCCGTGCGCGGTACGCGGCGTGGCAGGAGGGGATCGCGTGTCGCAAGCGGGTCTGTGTCGTCGGCTTCGTGGTCCGTGTCACTCATGAACTGTCCTTCCCTTCTGTGGTTTCACTTCCTGCCCCGTTCTCGCCGTGCCGGTCGCGGCGCGTCCGGCGCGGCAGTATGTGCGTCCCGCCCACCTGGACCTCCGCCGGCGTCGTGACGCGTGCGGTGATCGGCAGTGCCGCGGTGCGGGGCGCCTCCCATTCCACGAGGCGCCGCGCCCGCAGGCGGGCGATGTCCTGCATGGCCGGGAAGACGCCGCAGCCCAGGAAGAACGCGATGTCCCGCGGCGTCCGCCGGCCGTTGGCGGCCAGCAGGACGGCCTGCCGGCGCGTGCTGAGTGCTCCCGGATCGATCCGCGCGGCCGGCCGGCACCGGACCGCGGCCAGCTCGGCCAGGGGCGCGCCCCAGGCCTGAGTCAGGGCGTTGATGCGGCGGGTGGTCTCCTCCGCGAGCGTGCGCGGCGACTCCCCGGGACAGGTCACCAATTCCGGTGGTACCGCGGCCTCGTGCACCGTCCAGCCCTCCGCCGGACTGAGCGCCATGGCGAAGGCGGCGTCGTACACGGCCGCGATGCACACGGCCTCGAGTTCCCCGTGGCCGATCAGGCCGCGTCCGGTGAGGACGGCGTTCAGATCGACGTCGGCGGCCTCTCCTGCCGTCGCGCGCTGCGTGACGGCAGCGGCCCAGCCCGCCTCGTCGATACGCCCCGAGCGGATGAGAAGCGTCTCGACGGACGGGGCGTTCGGCGTGTCCACCGCGATGACCAGCCCGAGCCGCAGATGGATCGTTCCGCCCGGCGACCCCGACACCTCGACCGCGCCCGTGAAGTCCTCGGCCAGGAGCTTCACCAGCAGTGCCGGGACGTTCCGCGGCGCGGGCGAAGGCGCGGGCGCGGTCGCGTGCGCAGGCGCGGCGACACCGGACGCCGAAGCCGGGACGCTCATATCAGGATGCTCCCCGCGAGGTCGGCGGCCTCCCGGACGGCCAGGGCGAGGTTCGACCGCTCGCGGTCCAGGGCCAGCACCACGACGGCGGTGTTCATCGGCGCGCGGCTGGGCACCGGGTGCAGCACCTCGTGCAGCCGGCTGCCGGTGACCACGACGCTCTCCAGCTCACCGGGTGCCCCGGCCCCGTGCAGACCCTCGGTGATCAGGGCGATGAGTTCGGCGATCTCGTGGGGCCGGCCGACTCCTGAGAAGTCCCCCGCCGAGCGGTATGCCAGACCCGTGACCTCATCCACCAATGCAGCCCCGATCACTCCAGGAGATTCACACGCTGCGGAGAGCGACATTTCGAGTCTGGGCACCGGAACCCCTTCACTTCGCGATATGTGCCACGTTACTTTAGTCGTCCGCAAGCGCGACGGGCGAGCTCGGATCCTTATGCGTGCGAGATCGTGATCAACGGCCGTGAACAGAATTCCGGAGTGAGGAAGTCCCATGAACATCGAAGGCGCACTGAAAGAAGCCATGACGGTCGACGGTGCCCTCGGGGTGGCCCTGGTCGACTACGAGAGCGGCATGGCGCTCGGCTTCCTGGGCGGCGGCCCGGCGCTGGACCTGGAGGTCGCCGCCGCGGGGAACACCGAGGTGGTGCGAGCCAAGATGCGCACGCTGGCCCGGCTCGGGCTCAACGAGACGGTCGAGGACATCCTCATCACCCTGTCCGGCCAGTACCACGTGATCCGCCTGCTCCAGAGCAGCGGCGGCACGTTGTTCCTGTACCTGGCGCTGGACCGCTCCCGCGCGAACCTGGCCCTGGCCCGGCACGAGCTCAAGCGCATCGGTTCGCTCATCGAGGCCTGAACAGCGAGGCCTGAACAGCAAGGCCTGAACAACTTAGAGGGCGCATGGCGAACGGGGATATCCCCGATGAATGACGCGAAATAATCGACCCTGTTGTCGCCTTCTGCGAGCCGATTGTCGGCCGGGCCCGCCCGGATGGAACCCCGAGTGCAATAGGCGGGGAGAACCCCGGTGCCGGGCCTTTTCGCATGGTCCTGATATAACGTTCCGTATGAGCCGAGCGATCGGAACGTCCGGGACCGCCGTGGTCGTCGGCATAGGCGAACCCGTCGGCCGCGAGTTGGCCTGCGCGCTGCTCGCGGCCGGCTACCGGGTCGCGGCCTCGGCGGACGAGCCGGCCGTGCTGGACGAGGCCAGGGCGGCTTTCACGCCGGTCCACGGCGATGCTTTCGAGCCGCTGCTCGGCCACGCCGACAACCCGGCGCTGGCGGACTGGGCCATCGGGGAGTACCGCCCGGACCTTCTTGTCCTGCTCGCCGGCGCGGACGAGACCGCCGCGGCGCAGGCCGCCTTCCTGTGGTGCCGCGAGGTGTTCACGGGCCTGCTCGCGAACAGCACGACGATCGTCGTCTCCGGCCACCGCGCGGTGCGGGACCTCGTCGCGGACGCGGCAAGCCAGTCGGAGGCGGCCCCGCGGTTCGGAATCAGGTTCCTGCATCAGGACACCGCCGCGACGGTCGAGGAGACCGTCGCGGCGGTGTTGACTGAAGCAGGACTCTGAACTCTGACGAGCCAGGAGCGGAGGCCGGAAGCCGGAAGCCCAAAGCCGGAAGCCCAGCCTCGCCCCCCGCCGGTGTTACGGAAGCACCTGGACCGTGTCCCCGACCGGCCGCTCGCCGGTCGCGTCCGAGGTGTTGTTGACCAGCTGACCGTCCACGGCCATCGCGGTGGAACCGCCGCCGTCCAGGTTCAACGCCTGCACCGCGCCCAGCGAGCGCATGAACTCGGCCTCCTCGTACAGCGTGAAGCCCTCGCTGCCGGCGGTCAGCCGGCCGTCGACGGTCACCAGGATCAGGTCGCCGCAGGCGTCGACGCCTGCGATCGTGCGCGGCTGGCGCGCGTTGGCCCACTGGTAGTTGTACGACAGGTCGCGCGGGTCGACGACGCCCTCGGTGGCCGCGTCGATGTCGATCCGTCCGTCGCGCACCAGCGCCGGCGCGGCGCTGACGACGCTGTCCCCGGCGCCCAGGTGCAGCCGCCGGCCGGTCGAGGCGTCGGTCACCGACTCGTCCACGGTGAGCCGGTGCCCGACCACGGCGTGCGCGCTCAGCCAGCCGGCCGAGCTGCCGATGCCCTGCAGCACACTGCCGCCGGCCGGGACCGAGCCGCCGCGGGCGCCGACAGAGAGGACCTTGCCGGAGCCGTCGAGCACGACCTGCGTGCCGGCGCCGCCGGGCAGCGCGGCCGCGAACTCCGGCGTGAACAGCACCAGGTCGTCGGCCTCGGTGCAGGTGATGTCCTGCACAGGATGCGTCGTGGGCAGCGAGCCGGTACGGCCGCAGTCGCGCAGCAGCCCCGGAACCCGGTTCACGCCCTGGATCTGGAGCGACGACGCCCCGGAGCGGACCGCCGCCGTGCTGCTCAGGTTCGCCACCTGGACGCGCTTGCCGCCGTCCTGGATCACCAGCGCGCCGCGTGCGCCGGAGGACAGGGATTCGAGCTTGCCGTCGTAGACGCCGAGCCCGGACTGCGTGCCCTGGACGCCGTCGGCGTTGGAGGTGATGAAGAACCCGCCGTTCACCCCGACCAGCGACCCCAGCTGCGCCGCGACCGAGGACGTGGTCAGGCGCTGGGCGACGTTGCCGTCGTGGGTGGCCTCGACGGTGCCGCCGAACGTGTGCGGGTTGATCACGGCGACGTGGATGTTCTCCACGTCCGCGGGCGTCTGGACGTCGTACCCGGTCCACTCGCTGATGGCGGTGAACCCGGCCGCCTTCACCGCGGCCAGCTCGGTCCCGGCGGCGGCCTGGGTCGGGAACTGCCCGACCCGCACTCGGTAGCCCATCAGCCCGTGCTGCGTGTCCGCGTAGCCGGGCCAGCGCACCGCCTCGACGCGCGCCTGGATGCCCTTGGTCTGGAGCTGCGCCGCGGCGTTCTGGGCCCAGGACTGCGACTCGACCTCGGCGTTGGCCGGGTTGCCGGTGATCGCGCTGGTGGTCGGCTGCTCGACGGTCACGGTCCAGAACGGCGTCACACCGGCGTTCTTGATGGTCATGGTGCTCACCCGGACGCCGGGCGCGACGCTCTTGGTGGTCCACTGCTCCTGACCCAGACCCCTGACGAAGGCCGAGCCGGCCGGAGCGGCCAGACCGGCCAGGGCTGCCGAGGCGGAGTCGCCGTTCGGGGCGGTGTGCGCCTGGGCCGAGGCGGCGGTGTACGCCCCGAGCGGCCCGGCCAGGACTAGAACGGCCGCGGCCGTGAGTGCGCCGCGCCGGCGGGTCCGGGCGGCTATGGACGGGTGGTGGTGCTGCTTGGACATGGAACTCCCTGACTCGGTGATCGGAGAAATCAGAATCCAGCTGGCTTAACGGGTTGTTGAGCACGCACGACGGGGCGGGGAATGACCGGCGACTGAACGAATGAGCAAACGGCGGGGGCGGCCACGGCGTACCCTGTGAGCGCTGTCAAGACTGTGGGGCAGGCGGCTTGTTGGCACAACGGGAGGCACAGTCGTGCGTTTCGCCATACTGGGACCGACAACGGTCGACGACGGGGGCGGGGTGGCGGCGCTGCCGCCGGGCATCCCCGAGACGGTGCTGGTCGTGTTGTTGTTGAACAGCCCGCGCACGGTCCAGCTCGACGTCCTCATCGACGCGGTGTGGCCCGAGCGCCCGCCGATGGCGGCCGTGGACTCGTTGAGAAACCATCTGAGCCGGCTGCGGCGCTTCCTGGGACCGGTGGCCGCCGAGCGCCTGGCCACGCGGCCGTCGGGCTACCTCATCGATCTGGACGGCGCCGAGTTCGACGTCGCAGAGTTCTTGGATCTGTCGCGGCAGGGCAGGCGGCAGGCGGGCTCGGGGGAGTGGGCCGAGGCGTCGGAAGCCCTGACCGCCGCGCAGGAACTGTGGCGGGGCGAACCGCTGGCCGGCCGGATGGTCGGCCTGGATCTGGCGACCCGGCTGCACACGCTGCGCGAGGAACGATTGCTGGCGCAGACCGTCCGCATCGACGCGGACCTGCACCTGGGACGGCACCGCGAACTGGTCGGCGAGCTGCTGGACCTGACCGCGACGCAGCCACTGCACGAGCCGGTGTGGCGGCAGCTGGGCCTGGCGTTGTACCGCTCGGGACGGCAGGCGGACGCGCTGGACGCCTTCCAGCGGTTGCGGTCGCTGCTGGACGAGCAGCTGGGCGTCGAGCCCTCGGCGGAGCTGCGGGAGCTGTATCAGCGGATGCTGAAACAGGATCCTGCGTTGGACTGGAGCTCTCCTTCCGGCTCGAGCACGGCGGGCAGGGCGGGTGCGGCGGGTGCGGCGAATACAGATACTGATACAGGCGGCGAGGCGGCTCCTGCCTCATCGGCTGCCGAAACGGCCCCGGCCCCTGTCACGGTCACTACCGCCGTCGCACAACTCCCCGCGCTCATCGGCGATTTCACCGGCCGCGACGAGCAGATCCGGCTCCTGCGCGACGCGGTCACCGTCCGGTCGGGCCGGGCCGGCCAGGTCCCGGTCGCGGTGATCACCGGCGGCGGTGGTCTGGGCAAGACGTCGCTGGCGATCGCCGCGGCCCACACCGTGTCCGGCCTGTTCCCCGACGGAAGCCTGTTCGTGGACCTGCACGGGATGGACGCCGCGACCCGCGATCCCGGCGAGGTGCTGCGGCAGTGGCTGGTGGACCTCGGGATCCCCTCGGATTCGGTGCCGGTGGACGCCGAGTCCCGCCAAGCGCGTTTCCGCAGCCTGACACACGCCAAACGGTTCCTGGTCGTCGTCGACAACGCGCGCACCGCGGCGCAGGTGCTCCCGCTGCTGCCGGCCTCGCCCGGCTGCGCCGTCCTGGTCACCAGCCGCTCCCGCCTGGCCGATCTGCCGGCCACGGCGCGCCTGGACCTGCAGCCGTTGTCCGCCTCCGAGGCGCTGAGCATGCTGGAGGAACTGGTCGGCGCCGAGCGTCTGCGGGCCGAGCCGCAGGCGACCGGCGACATCCTGCGGGTGTGCGCCGGCCTGCCGCTGGCGCTGCGCATCGTCGGGGCCCGGCTCCAGGCCCGGCGTTCCTGGCCGGTGCGCACGCTGGCGACCCGGCTGGCGGACGAGCACCAGCGGCTGGACGAGCTGAGCATCGGCGATCTGGCGGCCCGCGCCAGTTTCGAGGTGAGCTTCCACGGCCTGCCGTCCGGGACCCGCCCGGAAACGTCACCGGCCCGGGTGTTCACGCTCCTGGGACTCGTCGGCGGCCCGGACATCACCGGCGAGGCGGTCGCCGCCCTGGCCGGTGTTTCGCTGGACGACGTGGAGGACGCGCTGGAGGTCCTTCTGGACTCGCACCTGGTGGACAGCGTCAGCCACGGCCGCTACTACCTGCACGACCTGTTGCGGGACTTCGCCCGCGAGCTCGCGATGCCCGCGGATCAGAGCCCTGAGTACCTCTCGGACCACCTGTCGGCGCTCGGCCGGCTGCTGCACTGGTACTGCCACACGGCCTCGGCGGCCGCCGACCAGCTCGCGCCCCGGACCGCGAAGTGGGGCCTGCTGTCCCGGATCCCGGCGGTGGAGAAGGTGTCGGGCTTCGCCGGCCGCGACGTGGCCTGGCAGTGGTTCGTGGACGAACTCGCCAACCTGCAGGCCGCCGTGGCCTCCGCCGAGGCGTACCTGTCCGGCCCGGAGGCCTGGGTGCTCGCCTCCCAGCTGGTGCTGTTCTTCACCCAGGGCAGCCGCTGGGCCGAGGCGGCGGCGACCTTCGGCGTCGCGTTGAAGTCCGCCAAGCGCGACGCGGATCCGCTGGCGCGGGCCCGGATGCTCAGCATCCATGCCTACGCCCTGGGCCACCTCGAGCGCCACGAGGAGGCGCTGGAGTCGGCTCGGCTCGGGGTCGAGGCCGCCGAGCAGGTCGGCGAGCCGAAGCTGCTGATCATCGCGTACAACGCGCATGGCTGGGTCCTGCTGAAGGCGGGGGACACCCGGGAGGCGGTGCGCGTCCAGCAGAAGATGGTCGACGTCCTGCGCACCATCGACATGCCCGAACGTCTGGCCGCGGGCCTGGCCGACCTCGCCGAGGCGCTGGCCGCCGACGGCCGGCACGGCGCGGCCGCGGCGTGTCTGGAGGAGGCGCTGCCGCAGGCCCGCAAGGCGGCCACGCCCTACATCGAGGCGTACGTGCTGAACGCGATGGGCGTCGCCCACGACGCCAACGGCAGCGCCGCCGAGGCCGTGTCGCTGCTGACCGACGCCGCGCAACTGCGCGCCTCGATCGACGACCGCCCCGGGCAGGCCGAGAGCCTGCTGCGGCTCAGCCGGGCCCTGGCCCACCTCGGCCGCACGGAGGACGCCGCGGCGATCTGGAACGAGGCCGCGGCGCTGGTCGACGAGATCGGGAGCATCCGGCTGATCGACCTGCGGGCCACCCTGGAGAAGGAGGAGACCGGCGCGGGGAACACCGCCTACAATAGGTGACACTCATCATCTAACCCGACGGAGGCCGCCGATGGGTCGCGTATCGCAGGCTCAGGCCCAGGAGAACCGCGCCAACGTGGTGGCCGCCGCCGCCCGCCTGCTGCGCGAACGCGGCACCGACGTCAGCGTCGCGGACATGATGAAGGCGGTGGGCCTGACCCACGGCGGCTTCTACAAGCAGTTCGACTCAAAGGAGGCCCTGGTCGCCGAGGCGACGGCCCTGGCCTTCGCGAACCAGGAACGGCTACGCGCCCGCACCGAGGCGGACCACGACGGCGACCACGCCGAAGCCCGCCGAGCCCTCACCGACTGGTACCTGTCACCCGAGCACCGCGACAACCCCGGCGAAGGCTGCCCCACCGCGGCCCTGGCCGTCGACATGGCCCGCGGCGAGCCCGACACCGCGGCACGCCGCGTGTACGCCGACGGCGTGCGCGACTTCGCCGCATGGATCGCCGCCGAGGGCGAGGGTGAGGACGAAGGCGGGGACGGCGGCCTGGCGCGGCTCGCGACGATGGTCGGGGCGCTGCTGCTCGCGCGCTCGACCGAGGGGACCGAGCTGTCGGAGCGCTTTCTCGACGCGGCGAGGAAGGCTGTCGGTTGAGGGGCGGCCGGCTGGGGCGCGGTCGGCTTCCGGCTCGGCTTCCGGCGATGCCAGTGCACGTATAAAAGGGTTCACGACCGGTCGTCGGCGTGTCCGCTTGACCTAAATAGATGGTAGTCATAATCTAAATCTCATGGACACCTACTCCACCGCCCCGACCCAGGTCGCGCACGCGGCCAACGGCATCGATTACGCGTACCGCCGCATCGGCAGCGGCGCCCCATTGCTGCTCCTGCAGCACTTCCGCGGCAACCTCGACAACTGGGACCCGAGGTCCACCCGCTCCAGATCCAGCGCGTCGAGGAAGGCGATGGCGTCATCGGCCATCGCCGCGACGGTGCCCGGGGTACGGCCGGTGCTCGCGCCGACGCCGGTGTTGTCGAACGTGATCAGCTCCCGGTCCCGCGCCAGGGCGTCGATCAAAGGCACGACGCCCCGACGACCTGGCAGACCCGCCAGGCCCAGTACGACGCCGTCACCCGCTGGGGCATCCCCGACCACGCGCGGCTCCAGCGCCTCCAGGGCATCACCCATCCGGTTTTCGTCGCCAACGGCGACAGCGACCCGATGATCCTGCCGCGCTACTCGCATCTGCTCGCCGGGCTGCTGCCCGACGCCCGGATCAAGATCTACCCCGACGCCGCCCACGGCTTCCTCTTCCAGCACCACCAGGAGTTCGCCGCCGATGTTGAGGACTTCCTGGCCGGCTGAGCAAGCCCGCTACACCGCACCGTCATCAGAGCACGAAGAAGCACCGAAGCAAAGAAACACAGAAAGCAAGAGAGCGACCATGAGTGAGATCAAGACCGCCTTCCGCACCATCGACGGACTGTCCGTCCGCTACGCGCAGAGCACCGAACCCCGCGACGCCGAGGCGCTGCTGCTGGCCCCCTGGCCCGAGAACCTGCTCGCCTACGACGCCACCTGGTCCCGCCTGGCCGAGCACGCCCACCTCACCGCCGTGGACCTGCCCGGCTTCGGCCACTCCGAGCTGCGCGCGGACCTGTTGTCGCCCAAGGCGATGGGCGAGTTCGTCGCCCGGATCGCCGACTCCTTCGGGTTGAGCCGGCCCCACTTGGTCGGCCCCGACATCGGCACCAGCGCGGCCCTGTTCGCGGCGTCCGCTCACCCCGGCCGCTTCCGCAGCCTGACCGTCGGCGGCGGCGGTGTCGCGGTTCCCATCGAGCTCGGCGATCCGCTGCGGGCCTGGGTCTTCGCCGAGGACCTGGCCCCGTATCGCGCGATGGGGCCGAAGGACGTCGTGACCCTCGCCTTGAGCACCATCGCCGGCTACGACCTGCCCGACGACGTCCGCGAGGACTACCTCGCGGCCTACAGCGGCGAGCGCTTCGCCGACCAGATCCCCTACGTCCAGGCCTACCGCGCCGAGCTGCCGGTGCTGGCCGATCTGCTGCCCGCGATCCAGACTCCGGTCCAGGTCTTCTCCAGTACCTCCGATGCGGTGGTGCCACCCGCCAACGGCGAGTACCTGCACCGCCTCCTGCCCCACAGTCGGCTGGATGTCGTCGACAAGGGGCACTTCGTGTGGGAGGAGGACGCGGACTGGTTCGCCGGGATCCTCACCGACTGGTGGGCGGAGAACTGAGGACCGGCTGACTCAGACGGCTGCGACCACCGCGTCCTCGTCGAAGGCCGGCTCGGCCCCCGGGGCCGCCGGCCGTGCCTTGACCGCCGGGATGATCAGCGCGGCCAGCGTCGCGAGCACCGCGGCCGCGGCCAGGAGCCAGAACACGTGGGTGTACCCGGCGTCCTTCGGGATCGGGTTCGCGGCGGTGACCCCGGTGGCCAGGAGGCTGGCGCCCACGCTGCTGCCGATCGCGCCGCCGATGGTGCGGATGTTGGCGTTCATGCCGCTGGCCACGCCGACCTGCGAGGCCGGCACCGCCTGGACCACGATCGCGGACATGGCGGAGAACGCCAGGCCGATACCGACGCCGAGCAGGCCGGAGGCCAGGTAGATCTGCCAGCCCTGCGAGTGCCCGAGGGCCAGGGCGGCGAAGGCCGGGATGCTGACCGCGCAGCCGAGCACCAGCACGACCTTGAGTCCGATGCGCTTGGCCAGCGGTGCGGCGGCGATGCCGAGCAGGAACATGCCGATCGTCATCGGCAGCAGGTAGACGCCGGACTGCGTGATGCTGGCGCTCAGGCCGTACCCGGCGATCGCCCGCGGGGTCTGCACGAGCTGCGGCAGGAAGGTCATCACCGTGTACATGCCGACCCCGAACAGCATCGCCACGACGTTGGTGGTCCACACCGTGGGCAGCCGCATCATGCGCATGTCGATCAGCGGCGCGCTCGACTTCAGCTCGGTCCAGATCCACAGCGGCAGGCACACCGCCGCGCCGGCGAACAGCCCGATCACCTTCGGCGAACCCCAGCCCCACGTCGGGCCCTCGCTGACGGCGAGCAGCAGCAGCACCAGCCACGCCGACAGCAGGACCGCCGCACCCCAGCTGATCTTCCCGGGCGTGCGCACCGGTGATTCGGGCACGAACATCCAGCACGCGACGGTCGCTACGGCGGTCAGGATCATCGGTATCCAGAACAGCCAGTGGTAGTTCAGATGGGCCACGATGGGCCCCGCGATCAGCAGCCCCAGCCCGCTGCCCACAGCCAGCGTGGCCGACCCGAGCCCGATCGCCGAGTTCACCTTCCCGGCGGGGAACTCGTCCCGGATGATCCCGAAGGAGAGCGGCAGCAACCCGCCGCCCAGCCCCTGGATCACCCGCGCGATGATCATCAGCCCGACCGAATGCGCCAGCGCGGCGAGCCCGGACCCCAAAGTCAGCGCCAGCAGCGTGATGACCAGCATCCGCTCCTTGCCGATCTTGTCCCCGATCCGCCCGAGAATCGGCGTGGCGACCGAGGCGGAGAGCAGATAGGCGGTCATCAGCCACGTCGCAGTGTCCTGCGTCGTGTGCAGCGCGGTGATGAACGTCGCCAGAACCGGCGCGACCAGCGACTGCAGAACCGCGTACGCGGAGATGCCTATGAGAAGGACCGCGAAGATGACGTTGTAATGGGGACGCGAAATATCCGCCGGACGTCTGGGCATGGTGCGACCGCTCCAGATCGGGAGAAGGAATCAGGCGCCGGGGCAGAGTGCCCGGCGGCTCGATCACTGTAGCGATAAATGGCGCGGTGCGACAATTAATCGGGGAGTGGCGGCGGTCACAGGCCGCGCGCCGCTCACTTCCCGGCGGATCTCACTCCCGCATCAACATCCGCGGCCTCCGCCGCCGCCAACCCGATCCGCGCCGAGGCCCGGATCGTGTCCTCCAGCGACGGCCCGTGCTCGCCCGGCGCGCGGCAGACGTAGTGCCGCAGTCCCTGGTGCATCGAGGCCAGCAGCATCGCGGCCTTCACCCGCACCCGCAGGTCGTCCGCCGGGTGGCCGAGGCGCTCGCCGAGCACGACGGCCAGGGGCGCCACGGCCTCGGAGTAGCACCGGCTCCACACCGCGTCGAGCAGGGGTTCGGTGTGGGTCAGCCGGAGCAGGTCGATCACCAGCAGGAGCCGCGCCGGGGAGGTGTCGCTGAACCAGCGGGTGTCGTCGGCGGCCTCGGCCAGGGGGCGGTCGGCGGGCCAGTCGTGGACGTAGGTCGTGAAGCGGTCCAGTCCGAAGGAGAGCAGGGGTGCCGCGCAGGCCTCTTTGCTCGGGAAGTAGCGCCACAGGGTACGGGTCGCGATGCCGGCCGCGTCGGCGATCTGCGCGACCGAGGTGGCGTCCAGTCCCTGCTCGGTGAACAGACGGACGGCGGCGGTGGCGATCTGCAGGCGGATCTCGTCCTTGCGCGATTCGCTCAGCGGGGGCCTTCCGCCGCGCCGCGTCGGTTCGGTCGCGGTCTGCGTCTCGGCCATGGGGTTGCCTTCCATGCGATGTTAATGGCGCGTTGCGACGAATATACGGGCCGGTGCCGGCGCTGACATCACGGCGGCCGTCGTGGCCGCCGTCATGGCTGCTGTCACGGCCGCCCCTGGGCCGGCTCGCGGGCGGGCAGGCCGCGCAGCAATGCGTCGAGGAAGAGGTCGAAGCGGGGGGCGGCCGGGCCCAGGTCGAGCGAGTTCTCCGTGCCGGCCAGCCAGCTCACGATCGAGGTGGCGAAGATGTACCAGCTCTGCTCGGCCATCTCCGGCGGGGCGCCGGCGAGTGTGAACGCCGCGATCACCTGCTCCCGCAGCCGGGCGAACGAGGCCGGGCTGTGCTGGTGGGGCCTGGCGATGCGCGAGGCGTAGCCGGGGACGGCCAGGAACTCGTCGTGCATCGACCACGCCAGCCGCCGCAGCCAGTCCCGCCACTGCCGCGCCCGCGGCGGCTCGCCCGGCAGGACGCGCTCGACGATCGCCTCGCTGACCAGGTCCGCGATCGCCTGATGGCTCGGCACCCACCGATACAGCGCGCCATGGCTCACCCCGAGCCGGCCGGCCAGTTCCCGCACGGTGAGCGTGTCCAGATTCGACTCCAGCGCCGCCGCGACGATCCGGTCGCGGCTCAACTGCGCGGGGCGGCCGCGCTTGGGGGGCGACGGTTCTCGACCCTGGTCCGTGGCCTGGTCGGTGGCCTGGTCGCTGGTGGCGGGCATGGTCCGATTCTACGGACGGCGCCGGGGCCGGGGTCGCCGGACACCGTGAATCAGCAGCGCGCCGGCCGTCACCTCGCCCACCGCCGGCTCGACCGCCTGCACCGCACCCAGCCGCTTGCCGGCAGCGTGACGCTCGGCGACCTGGGCCTCGGCGCATCAGCCCCCGTCATCGCCCTGGGCATCCTGGCCGCCGCCCCGTTCCTGCTAGCTCCGCAGGCGGCGAAGGTGTCGCAGATGGCTGTGAGCGCCGCCCTCTGGCGGGAGTCGAGGGTCATTTCAGCAGCTCGGACGCATAGTCCGGCAGTCCGCCGGGAACCGTCGTCGGGAAGATCGGCGGTCGCTTCTCGAAGTACGACAGCACGCCCTCGGCCGCATCGGGCCCGCGCACCGTCTCGTACACGAGCCGCGAATCCGCGCGGTGCACCGGTTCCGGGCTGGCAGCCCACGCCAGCCGATACACCAGCTGCCGGGTCAGCGCGACCGACAGCGGCGGCGGCCGGAGACGAGCCAGTCCATGGCGCGCGTCAGCCCCACGATCCGGGGCAGCCACCACGTTGAGGCGCCCTCCGGCACGATGCCGCGCCGGGTGAACGGGAACGCGAACTTGGTGCCCTTCGCCGCCAGCCGGAAGTCGGCCGGCAGCAGCATCGTCGCGCCGACGCCGGCCGCGGCGCCGTGCACCGCGGCGATGACCGGCTTGGCCATCGCGTACATCACCGACGTCACCTGCCCCGCAGGCTCCTGATACGTTCCGTCAGCCATCGCGGCCGCGGCGGAGTTGTCGCCCTGCGCGCCGAAGGACCGGTCGCCGTCCTGGGCCGGCGACAGGTCGGTGCCGACGCAGAAGGTCGGGCCCGCGCCGTTGAGGACGACCACCCGCACCTCGTCGTCGGCGTCGGCGCGCCGCAACGCGGCGGCGAGTTCGTCAGCCATCTGCATCGTGTAGCCGTTGCGTGCTTCGTCATCCGACGATCTGGATTCCCATTGATCGCGCCGTACCGGCGATTGTCTTCTGCGCCGCCTCCGGCGTCGGGGCGTCCAGATCCGGCATTTTCACAGCGGCGATCTCCGCGAGCTGCCGCTGCGAGATTGACCCGATCTTCTGCGAATTCGGCCGCCCCGATCCCTTCGCGACCCCGGCGGCACGCAGGATCAGGCTCGCGGTGGCCGGCGTCTTGACCTGCACCTGGAACGTCTTGTCCTCGAACACGGTCACATAGGCGGCCACTCGCAGCCCCCGATGCGCAGCCGTGGCCGCATTGAAATCCTTCGACAACGCGACGATGTTGATGCCGTACACGCCGACCGTCTGACCGAGCTTCGCCATATTGACACTGCCGCCCTCGTGCTCGATCCGGACGACCGCGAGGGTTTTGGGTTTCGACGCCATGGTGGGTGTCCTTTCTTCCGAATGGATTGCGACGCTACAAATTGCCGCGACGTCAATGTCAAACGGATCGGCCGCCGGCGCGCGGCCGGGCCGCAAGATCCTTTGTGCGATCGCTGTGCGCTGATTGTGAAGCGCGCTCGCGACACTGCGTCCATGTCACCCACACTCACCAAGCGCAGGCTCGGCGCGACCGCGCTCGCGATCGCCGCCGCCCTGGCCACCGGGATGCTGGCCGCCGCGCCGAGCGCCCTGGCCGCTGTGCCGAAGGCCGGGGCCGGCGGCGGTTCGGGCTGGACCGAGGATCTGTCGCGGCTGCGGGCCGGCGACGTCAATGTCGTCTGGACCGGTCGGGCCCTTCAGGTCCGCGACAGCCACCTGCATGCCGCGTCGTCGGCGCAGGACACTCGGGGCTACGGCTCCCAGACGCTGCCCGAGCACCGGCTCGCCGCTCCGGCGAATCAGGTTGCTGTCACGCTCGTCGCGACCCGTCCCGCCGGCTCGGACGTGCAGGCCGACGTGCGCGGTCTAGGGGTCAACGGGAAGTGGACCCAGTGGGTGCCCGCCGCGGCCTCCGGTCCGACGCGGCTTCCGCGTTCCGTCACCGAGGTCCAGGCGCGGCTCACGCTGCGGGACGACGCTCGCGGCGACAGCGCGAGCGTGACCAAGCTGGCGCTGAGTGCGTCGAACGGCGTCGTGGCCACCACCGTGAAGCCCGCCGCCACGCCCTTGGCTTACCAGGTCTACGCCACCCGCGAGGGCCTCGTCGGCGGCACGACCGCCAACGGCCACGTCATTCAGCCGAACGACCACTTCGTCGCGCTGCCGTCTGGCACCGCGCTGTCGCCGCAGGGCTCGGGCGACTACTCGGTGCAGGTCTGCGGTCCGTCGGCGTGTGTGACGGCGCCGGTGTGGGACGTCGGGCCGTGGAACGAGCGCGACGACTACTGGGACGCGAACCGCGCCGAGTTCACCGACCTGCCGCAGGGGGAGCCGGAGGCGCAAGCCGCCTATCAGAACGGCTACAACGGCGGCCTGGACGACCTCGGCTCCTCCATCGCCAACCCCGCGGGCATCGACCTGGCCGACGGGACGTTCTCCGACGTCGGCCTGTCCGACAACGGCTGGGTGACCGTCACCTACCTGTGGACCTCCGGCGGGACCCCGCCGCCGGCCGCCACCGACGACTTCGGCGACGGCCGGCAGAACCCCGCGGTCGGCAGGCAGGGCGACGGCTCGATGATCGCCTTCGCGGTGTCGCCGGACCAGCAGGGCATCTACGACCGCGTCCAGTCCACGCCGAACGGCACCTGGGGCGCCTGGCAGAAGCTCGGCGGCGCGGTCGGCGGGCTGCCGGTGGTCGGGCGCGATCCCGACGGACGCCTGGAGCTGTTCGTGTTGGGGCCCAACAAGCAGAGCGTGATGCACATCTGGCAGACCCCCGAAGGTGGCTGGAGCACCTGGGACACTTCGTTCGGGGGAGCGGCCTCAGGGGTGAGCCTCGGGCAGAGCGCCGACGGCCGGCTGGAGCTGTTCGCGGTGGCGCCGGATTCGAGTTCGATCTCGCATATCTGGCAGACCGCGCCGAATGCCGGCTGGAGTGCCTGGAACGGTGACGGGAACGGCTTCTTCGGCGGCCCTTGCGGCGGAACGCCAGTCGTCGGCCACGAGGCGGACGGCCGGATGGCGGTGTTCGTCCTCGGTCCCAACGGGAACGCGATCGCGATCCGCGAGCAGACCGCGCCGTCGGCGGGCTGGGGCGCGTGGAACGGCTCCTTCGGTGGCCCGGCCTCCGGGGTGACCGTCGGCGAGAACGCTGACGGCCGCATGGAAGTCTTCGCCGTGGCGCCGGACAAGAGCTCGATCTCGCACATCTGGCAGACCGCCGTGAACGGCGGCTGGAGCGCGTGGAACGGCGACGGCGACGGCCAGTTCGGCGGTCCCGTCGGCGGGACCCCGGTGGTCGGTCACGAGGCGGACGGCCGTATGGCGGTGTTCGTCCTGGGTCCCGACGGGAACTCCATCGCGATCCGCGAGCAGAGCGCGCCGTCGGCCGGCTGGGGCGCCTGGAACGGCTCCTTCGGCGGCGCCGCGGCGACGGTGAACGTCAGCCACAACGCCGACGGCCGCATGGAGGTGTTCGCCCTGGCCCCCGGCGGCTCGAGCATCTTCCATATCTGGCAGACGGCGCCGAACGGCGGCTGGAGCGCCTGGAACGGCGACGGAACGTTCGGCGGCGCCGCGTGGGTCGGCCCGTGACCACTTCGGAAGGGAGTACAGCGATGTTGAGAAAACCGATAAGCGTTATCAGAATCCTGTTGGTGGTCGCCGGCCTGCTGCTGACCATGACCGGCGTCGGGCTGTCCACCGCGCCCCGCGCCGCCGCCGACTCCGCGATCGGCGGCCCGATCAGCCGCAGCGAGATCATGGCACGGGCCCAGTACTGGGTCGACAACCAGCCAGGGCCCTACGACCAGGGCGGCTGGTCGCCCGGCCCCGGCGGCGACCACAACTACCGCCGGGACTGCTCCGGCTACGTGGACATGGCCTGGCACCTGAACGCCGACCCCAACACCGCAGGGCTCTGGGACAGCTTCACAGTCCCGATCGACCGCAGCGACCTGCTGCCCGGGGACATCCTCATCAACTACACCGAGCACACGTTCATCTTCGACCACTGGACCGACGCCGACGGCGACTTCGTCTACTACACGTTCGGCTCGACACCGGTCCAGCACCTGTCCGGCAACATCAATGCCGCCTACATCGACGGCATCGCCAACAGCGACCTGAGCGCGCGCCGTTATAACAACGTCGTCGAAGACAGTTCCCTGCAACCGCATCCCTATGCGTCCGGCCGTATCGTGTCGGCCCGCGACGCCGACGGCCGCCTGGAGACCTTCGCGGCCGGGCCGGACGGC
This sequence comes from Catenulispora sp. MAP12-49, assembly GCF_041262705.1. Lineage (NCBI taxonomy): Bacteria > Bacillati > Actinomycetota > Actinomycetes > Catenulisporales > Catenulisporaceae > Catenulispora > Catenulispora sp. MAP12-49. Next base: position 65,575 of record NZ_JBGCCP010000027.1, read on the forward strand.
ATCTGGCACTCCTGGCAGAACTCGCCGAACGGCACGTGGTCGGACTGGGTCAACGAGGGCGGCCTGCCCAACGCGCAGCTGGCCATCGCCCCGAACCAGGACGGCCGGCTGGAGCTGTTCGCGGAGAACGGCACCGAGCTGGACCACATCTGGCAGACCGCCCCGAACGCCGCCTGGTCCAGCTGGGCCAAACTGGGCGGCGGCGGATACCGGATCGCGGCCGGCGCCAACGCCGACGGCCGCATCGAGGTCTTCGCCTCCAGCGACGCAGGGGTCTTCCACTGCTGGCAGACCGCGCCGAACAGCCCCTTCTCCGACTGGGCCGGCGTCGGCGGCCCGGCGGACTCCCGGCTGCAGATGGAGCGTTCCTCCGACGGCCGCCTGGAGGTGTTCGCCCTGTCGGACTCCACCTTCGGCCACCTGTATCAGACCACTGTTAACGGCGGCTGGTCGGCCTGGGAGGACTTCGGCGGCGGCGGTGACGGCCTGACGGTCAACCACGACGCCGACGGCCGCCTGGAGGTGTTCGCCTCCAACGCCGGCGGCGTGTTCCACCGCTGGGAGACCAGCTACACCACCTGGTCGGACTGGACCGGCACCAACGGCGGCGCCGCCAACTCGGAGCTGTCCTCATCGATCTCGACCGACGGCCGCGTCGAGGTCTTCGCCATCAACGCCACCACCGCCACCCACATCTGGCAGACGGACGTCGACGGCGCCTGGTCGCCCTGGGAGACCTTCGGCACCGGCGGCACCGAGGTCGAGGCCGCGAACAACCAGGACGGCCACGAGGAGGTGTTCGCCTCCAGCACCGCCGGCATCTACCACAAGTGGCAGACCGGCTTCAGCACCTGGTCCGGCTGGGAATGGCTGAACTCGACAGCGGGACCGTCACTGGCGTGAGCCCCGGCCCGGGCTGAAGGCCGCTCGGTTTGTTGACGGCGGCGTCGCGATCCTCCTGGCGGGATCGCGGCGCCGCTTTCGTGCAGGATGGCCGCATGAGTGCGCTCGGGTGGGATGGACTGGTCGGATTCCTGGAGACCGCGGTCTTCGGGGGTCTGCTGTTCGAGGGCTCGTTTCTCGACGACGCTGCCGGGTTCCGGCGGTTCTGCCCGATGTCGACGCCGGTCTACCTTGAATCCGGCAACGGACTGCTCAAACTCTCGACGGGCGTCAACGGCGGCACCATCGACTTCGCCGTCGTCCAGGCTCCTGTCTGGGAGGCGTACGGCGAGGACTGGGGGGACATGGACAAAGTCGGTGTCCTCGATGTCGGCTACACCTACTTCGGCGAGCAGCTGGAAGCGCAATGCTTGCAGGTGCGCTGTGCGATCGACAACGAGTCCGGCCCGCAGCGCGGCGTCATCCGCCTCGCGGAGATGACCTTCAGCGGCGGCCAGAGGGTGCTTTTCGACCCCGGTTGGCCCGCGGGCATCCGAGTCGAGGCCAACAAACGCCTCGAAGACGGGCTGTTGTTCGACGGACGCCTTTCGGTGGATCTCACCTTCCGCACATGGACCAGGCTCCGGTCCGAGTCCGCCGACCACCCTTGTCGGCCGAGGGCTGTACCTTCATCGCCATGACTCAGGGGACGACCTATCTGGAGCTGTCCGAGGACAGCGGCAGCGCTCATAAGTTCTACGAGGTGACGGTCACCGGCACCACCGTCGACATCCGCTACGGCCGGATAGGCACCGATGGTTCGCGGCAGACCTCGACGTTCCCGACGGTCGAGAAGGCCGAGGCGGCCGCGGCCAAGAAGATCGGCGAGAAGGTGCGCAAGGGGTACGCGCCTTCGGTGATGGGCATCCGCGCGGCACGGAGTATCACTCGGCGTGCGGTCTCGTCGGCTCCGTCGACGGCGCGGGCGACGGCTCCGGTGTTGTGGCGGTTCCGGACCGCCTCCAGTGCGTTCGGGATCCACATCGATGGCGACCGTTGTTGGGTGGGCAACCAGTCCGGCGATGTCTACAGCCTCGGGCACGACGGGCAGGTGTTGTCCCGGTTCCAGTTGCCGGAGGGGGTCAAGTGCCTGGTGGCCGACGACTTCTGGATCTACGCGGGCTGCGACGACGGCTCCGTCTACGACCTGTCCGGCAAGATCCCGCACGCCGCCTACCGCATCGACCAGGACGTCGACATCTACTGGCTGGACATCCACGAGGGTGTGCTGGCGGTCTCCGATGCCGGCGGGCGCCTGGTCGTCATCGACCACGAGGAGGAGCACCAGTGGTCGCGCAACAGCTCGGGCACCGGCGCTTGGATGGTGCGCAGCGACGCTGAGGCGGTCTACCACGGGCACAGCGCCGGTGTCACCGCCTACGCCGCTGACGGCGGCCGGGAGCTGTGGAACACCAAGACGCCGGGCAATGTGCTGTTCGGATGGCAGGAATCAGACCACGTCTATGCCGGTACCGGGCGCCATGTCGTGCACAAGATCGCCAAGGCGGACGGCCGGCCGGTCGCTGAGTACCGCTGCGACACCGCCGTCTACTCCTGCGCGACCGCCCCGGACGGCCGCTACGTCTTCGCCGGGGACAGCGCGTCCTCCGTGTACTGCTTCGCCGCCGACGGCAAGCGCCTGTGGAAGCTCGGCACCGGCTGCGGCTCGGCGCTGTCGATGCAGTACCGCGACGGCCGGCTATACGTCGTCACCACCGACGGCTCGCTCGCCTGCATCGACGCCACCGAGTCGGCGATCACGGCCGCGCAGGGCGGCGTCGTGCCGACGGTCCTGGACGTGAAGGCGAGCGCGGCGATGCCGGTCGCGACGCCCACGACCGTGGTCGCCACGACCAGTTCCGTCGGCTCCGGCACGATCGTGGAGTGCATCGACGACCACGGCCGCGTCCGGGTGCGGGTCGTCGGCGGCGGCTTCCAGACCGGCTGGAACGTGCAGTTCCCCCGCGACATGCGGGTGGTGGGCGCGCGCTACGTGGTCGAGGAGATCCACGAGGCCAGCCGCGGGTTCTACCGCGTGCGCGGCGAGATCAAGCGGCTGGTTTGACCGGGGTGGTCTGCTCTGCGGGGCTCGGGGCTCCAAGCCCCGCAGAGCTCGGGGGCGCGCGGTGGCGCTCGGGGCGCTCAGTGGCGCTCAGTGCCCGCCGGTCCCGGTACTCCACAACGTCGCGCCGCTTGCACTGAAGATGACGGTGTTGCCGTCGTTCTGCACGCTCAGGTACGCGCCGCTGTTCCCGGCCGTGTTGCTGGCCCACAGCGGCTTGCCGCTGCCGTCGTAGACCACGAAGTTGCCGTCGCCCTGCATGATGGCGTTGGCACTGGCCTGCCCCACGGTGTTCGAGGCCCACAGCGGCGTGCTGCCCTGGTAGAGCACGAGGTTGCCGTCGCCCTGCAGGATCAGCTTGAACCGGCCGTCGCAGGAGAGGGCCGACTGGTTCACGGTGATCTGCTGGTTCGCGGCCATCTGGCCGCAGCCGGTCCCACCGCCGCCCCCGCCACCGCCGTTGAGCACCGGCGCGGTGGGACGCGTGGCGGTGAGCGCGATCTGGCCCTTGAGCATCCGGCCGCCGTCGTTGGTCAGCCGCAGGTAGTAGTCCGCGCTGCACGCCGTGCCGTCCTCGTCCAGGGACAGCAGCCCGGAGTTGGTCGGGACGGCGGCCTGCGTCGGGGCGGTGTTGAGGATCTGGTTGCCCTCGCCGTACTCGTCGAACATGGAGATGTAGATCCCCTGGGCGCCGACGCGCACCATGTTGTAGAACTGCGCCCACATGAAGTCGCCGTGCGCGCGCTGGCGGGCCGACAGGTCGCCGGGCAGGACGCAGGGCTGGTAGTCGATGCCGTGGGAGTTGCAGTAGGACTGGTCGCCGACGTTGACGTTCGTATAGAAGTTGTTCGAGTCCGCCGCCGAGCCGATGCGTCCGACCATCCACGGCGAGATCATGTTGAACGCGGAGTAGACGTTGAGGTAGCCGGACCGCGAGTCGTTGACGCCGGTGCGCCAGTAGGTCGGGATGCCGCCCATCACGTAGCAGCCCTGGCTCTGGAACCACTGCACGACCGACAGGCAGTCGGCGGCCGACCAGGGGTGGTTCGCGTCGTTGAAGCCGAAGCCCCAGATGCCGACGACCGGCTTGCCGTTCTGGTGCGCGTACGCCGGCGAGGACGCGTACTGCGACATCACGTTCGTCCAGTCGGCGGGCATCTCGGTCTTCATGTTCGTCCAGCCGGAGGCGTCGTACATGATGTAGAACTTCCGGCCGTACTGCTGCGCGGCGGTGTTCACCTTCGCGGTGACGGCGTTGCGGGTCGGGCCTTCGCTGCCGTTCGGGTCGAAGCGCTGGAGCGCGGCGGTGTCGCAGCCGTTCTGCTGCATCAGCGAGAACTGGGCGTTGACGGTGGACTGGTCGTAGGACGAGAACAGCGTCGGCGCGGAACCGTTGCCCAGATTGGCGTATCCGGTCTTGTATCCCGCGCTGTAGATGCTCATGTCGGGCCAGGCCTTGATGTTCTCGTTGCTCGGCGACGGAGCCTGCGACTCGTTCTGGCTCCAGTGCCACCACGCGTCGATCGGCGCCCCGTCCCCGATACAGGCGAACCAGCCCTGGTAGCCGACGGTGATCTTGCCGACCACGTCCCCGGCCGCCGAGGCGGCCGGGGACGCCTGGGCCGGGGACGTGGCGAACGCCGAGGACAGTTCGGAGCCGCCGGCGGCGGCCAGCGCCGTGCCGGCCAGGGCTGAGGACAGCAGGGTGCGTCGGGAGAGCGTCATCTTGGCCTCACTCGAATCAGGGGGTTGAGTGTGGGGTACCCGGAGGCCAAAATACAGCGGGATTGTGCGGGAATCGGTCAAGGATTCATAAAGACAGGGCCCGGATATGCTATTCCCGGTACAGGGTCCCGGCTAATTAAGTTCCGGAAGTCGTGTTCTGTCAACAAAGACGTTTGACGGCTTCGAAATCCGTTCAGCGCCCGACGTACTCGAAGACCCCGCCCTGCGGGCGCCGAAGGATCGCGCGGCGGCCGTTCGGCGTGCGAAACGGGAAGCGGTACTTCCGGTCATCGTCTCGTAGAATGGAACAGCCGCTTCCAGGTCTTCCACGTGGAGCCGGACCACTGCCGCGCCGATCGTCATAAGCCATCCTATTCCGCGGCGCCGAACCAGAGCCCGAGCGCGTCCTCCAGCGGCTGCTCGGACTCCGCGGTCCAGGCGGTGAATCCGTCCGGACGGACCAGGACCGCGCGCGATGGCGCGTCGGCGCACGTTCCGACCGTCACCTCCACGCGATCGCCCCACTGGGACGCGGTCTTGATCCACTGCGCAGTGTCCTGCGATTCCTCCGCCTCTGCCTCCGTCTCCCCCTCCGTCTCTGCCTCCGTCTCCAAGATGAGCAGCTGCCCCCGGCCGGAGCGTTGCAGCACGGCCAGCCGCGCCGTGTCGCTGCCACCGGTGCTCATCACGAGGTCCGGGCAGAACCGGCCGATCGCGTCGAGGTCGGACCCGAGGTCGTACCGCAGGTCGTTGCCGCTGATCAGATCGGTGAGCCAGCGGTTGGCGTCGTCCTGCTCGAGCAGCCGGGTGAAGATGCCGCGCAGGGCGTCGGTGTGGGGGCCGGGGTACATGAGCGCGACCTGCGCGCGCGTGTTGTCCAGTACCTGCGCGGCGACCGGGTGGCGCTCGGCGGTGTACGTGTCGAGCAGGCTGTGCGGGGCGCGGCCGAGCGCCACCAGGGCCAGCTTCCAGCCCAGGTTCACCGCGTCGCCCAGGCCCAGGTTCAGGCCCTGGCCGCCGAAGGGGGAGTGGACGTGCGCGGCGTCGCCGGCCAGCAGGACGCGGCCGTCCCGGTAGGTGTCGGCCTGGCGGGCGTTGTCGGTGAAGCGGGTCACGGTGCTGATCGAGCGGATGCCGACCTCGGTGCCGCTGATGTGCCGCAGCGCGCTTTGCAGCTCCTCCAGGGTGACCGGGGCGTCGCGGTCGGCGGGCGGGCCGTCGAAGCCGACGATGAGGATCCGGCCCGGCGTCGGGCCGTTCACCACCATGCCGTTCGGGCGGCGGGTCCAGCCCAGGGGCAGGAAGTCGGGGTCGTCGAGGTCGACGACGGCCTGGTAGCCGGTGATGACGCCGTCGGTGCCGGGGAAGGCGAACGCGCCGCCCTTGCGCACCGCCGAGCGGCCGCCGTCGGCGCCGATCAGCCAGTCGGCGCGCAGGTCGTAGGACTCGCCGTCGGGGTCGTCCGTATCGGTGACGGTCACGGTCACACCGTCAGGGTCCTGACTCCATTGGCGCACCGCCTGTCCGCGCCGCACCTCGACGCCCAGTTCCAGCGCGCGCTCGTTCAGCACCGCCTCCAGGGCCTGCTGCCGCACCGGCAGCATCGGGTCGTCGCCGTAGTCGCTCTCGCGCAGCACGAACAGGCCGGAGAAGTGGCCGCGTATGCCGTGCTGCTGCATCAGCGACACCATGTTGCGCATCCAGTCGCCACCGGCCGCGCGCACGCGGTCGGCCAGCCCGCGCCGGTCCAGCGCGGCCACGCCCCGGGCCTGGATGCCGCCGGCCTTGATGGTGGGGTCGATGTCCTCCCGGCGTTCCAGCACCACGGTCTCGATGCCGTACAGCCGCAGCTCGCACGCGGCCATCAGGCCCACCGGTCCGCCCCCGACGATGACGATGCGCATCATCCGCCTCCTTAACAGCGTTAAACTTAACAGTGTTAAGGGTGCCCTGAACGCTGTTAAGCTGTCAACACCGCAGGTCGCGGCGAGGAGGAAACGGAGCCCGGGTGAAGCTGGAACGCGAAGCCATCGTCGAGGCCGCGATCGCGCTGCTGGACGAGGTCGGGCTCGACGGGCTGTCCATGCGCCGGCTGGCCAAGGACCTCGACGTCCAGGCCCCGGCGCTCTACTGGCACTTCAAGAACAAGCAGGAACTGCTGGACCACATGCTCGTCGCGATGGGCACCGAGGAACTGCGCGTCCCCCGCGCCGGCCAGGCCTGGGACGACTGGCTCATCGAGCGCACCCGGCTGCTCTACCACGGCCTGAACAAGCACCGCGACGGCGCCCGCCTGGCGGCCCGCACCCGCCCGACCGAGGACCTCTACCCGAGGCTGGAGGCCATGCTCGAGGTCCTGTCCGCCGCCGGCTTCACCCCGCAGGAAGGCCTGCGCGGCCTACTGGCGATCAGCGCCTACGTGACCGGATCAGCGCTGGAACGCGAAGGCTCGCGCGGCCGCGCGGCAGATGCCGAACGCGCCGAGCTCGCGCCGGAGAACGGGATGCCGGACCTGTCGCAGTACCCGAATCTGACCGCGGCGGCCGAGGTGGCCCCGGATCCCGACGCCATCTTCGAGTACGGCTTGCGGGCGATCGTGGCCGGCCTGCGCGCGGAGTTGGAACAGCGGCAGCGGTAGCTCGGTGGTGGCTGGCGAGTCAGCGGCCACGCCTCGTGGCGGCGGCCTGGACTCCGAATCGGCAAGTCACACTGGGTGGGTGAAATCGTTCGATGAACTCTTCGGCAATGAGCAGCAGTATGCGATCAACCCGCAGGCTTGGCTGCTGACGCCGGCCGAGCGCGCGGTCGTCGACGAACACGTTAGCGGCTTCCGGGCTGTCGTCGAATTCGCCATGCTCGACCTCATCGCAGCCGGAGTTCCTCTGGATCCGGAGTGGGACGGCGATCGGGTCGCTGTCGGTGAACTGCTCCTGCTTTCGCGAGCCGGCCACTCGATCCCCTGGGACGATCCGGCGCCTGAGCTGGCCGCGAAGCTCCAGGTCCCCGGGGTCTCCGCGATCCACCGCGACGGCCGTGGCGGCGTGGCTCGTGACGGCCGCGGCGAACGCGCGGCGATCAACGCTGACCGGATCCGCACCCGCGTCCGCGCCCAGGCCGGCGGACGGAATCTGTCGATGCCCTATGCCGGCGGCGCGCAGCGCCGGACCCCGGTCGATAAGCAGATCCGGCAGGACGTACTTCGCGAAGTCCTTGAGCGCTTCCCACAGGCCACTGTGGCGATGATCCGGCGGGACTTCGACAACTCTGAGCGCACCGCCGGCGGCACCTTCCGCCAGCTGCGGACCACCAGGCTCGGCCGACAGCCGTCGAAGCCGTCGCGTGACACTCTCCACAAGGACTTCCTGGCGATCCGGACTGCCCCACCGAACGCCGAGCACGAATCCTGAGGATTCCTCCGAACCAACGCGCACGCGAATTCCTTCGGAATCGGGCCGCGCCACTCTCCTTCCAACAGCGAAACACTGTTCCAGGAAGGACACCGCGATGCCTACTATCGACAACACTCCCGACCCGAACCAGGCGCCGGGGGGCGGCAACACCCCGCTCGTCGCCGTGATCGTCTCGAACGTGATCAACGCCCACGGCTGGGGCCTCATCGTGGCGAACCTCGCCGCGCTGGCGTTCGTGCTCGGTTACGACCTGCTCGTGCAGTTTCGGGTGTCCCGCGGGTAGGTCGGCGAAGTCGCCACAACAGCGCCAGCGGTAGCGCGGAGAGCCAGCTCAGCCGGCGAGCCGATCCCCGTCATCAGTACGCCGATAGACCACGCGCCGCCCGACCCGCGTCCCCTCGATCAGTCCCATGTCGCGCAGTACCGCGATGTGGCCGCCGGCGGTGCCCAACGAGACCGCGAGCAGCGTCGCGAGCTCGGTTGTGGTCGCCGGTCGGGCCAGCTCCAGCAGGATGCGGGCGCGTACCGCGCCGATCAGCCGCTCCAGTGCGCGGACCCGGTCCGGCGCCGGGCCGCCGGCTCGTTCAGCGGCCCCGCGTGCTGGGTAGACCAGCGCGTAGGTGTCGGGTGGTACCTCGCAGAGCCAGGTGCCGCGGGTGAGCGTCACCGGTACGAACAGCATGCCCTCGGCGCCGACGATCCGGTCCGCCTGTGGCCGGTTGCTGAACCGGATCGCGTCCTCGCCCACCCAGGAGCTGCGGCGGCTCATCGAGCCCAAAGCGTTGGACCATCCGTAGACCGCCACCAGCCCCGCGCGATAGGTCACCTCGCGCTCCAGCAGGGCCCTGCGACGCGGCCAGTCCGGCAGGATGTGGTCCTGCCAGACCGCCCCCATCAGTGCCGCGCCGCGGTCGGCCCAGTTCGTCCCCTCCAGCCAGTCCAGGCCGGTGGGCGTTTCGGAATGCCGGTCGCTCTCTGTGAGCTGCGTGCGGACCTCGGTGTCGGAGAACCGGCGTGCGAGATCGAGTTCCTGCGCCATCTTCGTCCGCAGGCCGCCGGGCGGCGGCTGGGCGACGATGTCGGGCAGCCATCCCGTGGTGGTGAGCAGCCCGACCAGCCCGGCGGTGAACCGGTCCGCCGCCACCCGCGCCCGGAACGGCCCCGAGTGCCGCGCGTGCCAGGACGCGAGCCACGGGTCGCGGCAGGGGTTGGCCAGCACGCGCAACGCCCCCAGCGTCTCGGCCATCGGCGAGAGCGCGAAACGCGATCGGGACAAGGCGCGCGGGGACAAGCGCAGGAGAGTCATCTTTCGCCTCCATCCGAAGGGTTAGCCTCCCACGGCCCGGGCGCGGTCCACTGCCGGCCATGCCGCCCACGCCACCCATGCCGCAACTGCCGCCCATGCCCGAGAACCGCGTCAAGCTGCTCCTGGTCCGCCCCGACTTCCGCTGGTTCTTCACCGGCCAGACCGTGTCCCTGCTCGGCACCTCGATGGCGCCGGTGGCGCTGGCCTTCGCCGTGCTCAACGCCTCCCACGACAAGGCCACCGACCTCGGCGTGGTGCTCACCGCGCACATGATCCCGATGCTGGTGTTCCTGCTCGTCGGCGGCGCCACGGCCGATCGGTTCGCCCGGCGCACCGTGCTGGTCTGGGCGAACCTCGGCTCGGGCCTGACTCAGGGCGCGGTCGCGGTGTTGCTGCTCACCGGGCACTTCTCGCTCGTGCCGGTGGCCCTGCTCGAACTGCTCAACGGCGTTCTGGCCGGCTTCACCACGCCGGCGCTGCGCGGGTTCCTGCCCGAGCTCGTCGAGCCGCACCAGATCCAGCAGGCCAACGCGCTGCTGAGCTCGATGCGCAACGCCGCGAAGATCTTCGGGCCGAGTCTGTCCGGGGTCCTGGTCGTGGCGATCGGCGGCGGCTCGGCCATCGCCTTCGACGCGGCGACGTACCTGTTCGCGGCGGTCTGCCTGCGGCTGTTGTCCTCGACCAGCCATCCGAAGAAGACCGAGAGGACGGGCATCGTCGCCGACATCCGCGAGGGCTGGGGCCAGTTCGTCGGGTTCCGCTGGATCTGGACGGTCTCGGCGACGTTCTGCCTGATGAACCTGGTGCAGACCGGGACCTGGCAGATCCTCGGCCCGGACCTGACCAAGAAGACCAGCGGCGTGGCGGCCTGGGGCTTCGTCCTCAGCGCCCGCGGCGTCGGGCTGCTGGTGATGAGCACGCTGCTCACCCGGCTGACGATCCGGCGCTTCCTGGCCTTCGGGCAGCTCGCGAGCTCGCTGTGCTCACTGCCCTTGCTGGTCCTCGGCGCGGGACTGCACGCGCCCTTCCTGATCGCTGCCGCCTTCGTCGCGGGACTGGGCTCAGCGGTCGCGAGCGTCAGCTGGGACACCTCGCTGCAGGAACACGTGCCGGCGCACGCGTTGTCGCGCGTGTGCTCGTTCGACGACCTGCTCTCCTACGGGGCGATCCCGATCGGGCAGCTCAGTGTCGGGCCGCTCGCCGCGGCGTTCGGCGGCTTCCGGGTCGCTGAGATCGCGGGCCTCATCTATCTCGGCGCGGCCTTCTTCCCGCTGGCGTTCAAGACGGTGCGGTGCCTGCCGCACGCGGTGCGAGCCTCCGTAGACGAGGTGCCTCAAATGGCATCCCAGGGGGCTGATTCGTAGACGTTGTAGAGCGCTGACATGAGGTCGTCGTCGACCCGCAGCGGGATGTCGTCGATCGCCGACACCGGTGCGATGCCTTGGGAATTCGCGACGAACGCGGCCCGATAAGCCGGCACTTCATCGAGCGTCACCCGACCGGCTTTCGAGGTTAGACCAGCCGCGGGGCCGTGGCGTCGCAGCAGCTGCTTCGTGATGCCCTCCAACGCCGGGCCGTCCGGCCAAGTGATCGCCGAGCCGTCGAAGAAGCCGATGTTGGCGATGCTGGTCTCGCTGACGGCGCCGTCGTCGGCGGTCAGCAGCGCGTCGTCGAAGCCCGCGGTCCGGGCGGCGCGTCCGTGGTAGCTCTGGCCGAAACTGCCGCCGACCTGCTTGATGTTGGCCAGCGGCCGCAGGTGGCGCACGCTGCGCAGCCGTTGCGGGGCGCGCGGCATGTCGACCGGCGGCCGCAGCAGGACGACGATCGACGGCGCGCCGCCCGGGTCCAACTGGAGCACCTGGATGCGGACGGCGCTGTCGGCGTACTCCTCGGTGAGGGAGCCGCGCAGATGGCGCCGTACGAGATCGGTGTCCAGGCCGGTCCCGAACACCTCCGCGGTCGCCGAACTCAGCCGCGCCAGATGCAGGTCGAGGCCGCGGGCCCTGCGGCCTCGAACCTGCATCGCCGTGAAATGGCCGTACTGGTTGAGCAGCGCGGTCGCCAGGAGGTCCGGGTCCGGGGTCCGGCCGTCGATCTCGATGCGGGGCATCTGCTCAGGGTAGCCAGCGCGGCGCGGACGTTCCGCGACCGGTCCGGCCGGGGCCCTACGCGCCGGCGATCGCGGCGATCAGCGCCTCGTTGGTGTAGGCCTTGCCGCCCAGGCCCCAGGCGCCGTCCGGGGCGTTCAGGATGTTGACCCAGATGTCCTCGCGCCGGTGGTCGGGCCGGGCCAGGCCGGCGACGATGTCGGTGGCCGCGGCGATGAACGCGGCGCGCGCCGGCTGCTCGGCCAGGCCGATGTTCGGCAGCTTGAGCTCGACCATGACGACCGGCCAGCTGACCCCGCCGGCGTAGACGTTCTCCGGGTCCAGGATGTGCACGGTGCCGCCGACGACGGCCGTGAAGAAGGCGTTGCCGGCCAGCCCGGAGACCTCGATGAGGGCCTCGGTCAGGCGCGGCAGGATCTCGCGCTCGCCGGCCGGCGTCAGGACGCCGCGCGGTGCGGTCACGGTGATGGGCATGGCTGTTCCCCTCTCGAACTAGCTAGTACGTGCGTACTAGCTCCTGGTCGCCAGTCTCGTCTAGGATGTGCGTACTAGTCAAGTGAGAAGGCACAGTGAAGGCGCAACGAGAAGGCGCAACGAGAAGGCGAAAGCAGAAAGGCGGACCATGGCCCCCGACACCCGCGACCGCATGATCGACGCGACCGTCGACGCCCTGAGCCGGCACGGCGTGGCCGGCATGTCGTTCACCGAGGTATTGCAGGCCAGCGGCGCCGCGCGCGGAGCGATCTACCACCACTTCCCGCAGGGCAAGGGCCAGTTGGTCGCCGAGGCCACGGCCCGCTTCGGCGAGCGCGTGCGCGGCACGCTCGGGGACTTGGACGGCGCCGATCCGGGCTCGGTGCTCGAAGCCTTCGTGACGGCGGTGCGGCCCGTGGTGCAGGCGTCCATCGGCGGCTACAGCTGCGCGGTCGCGGCGGCCAGCGTCGGCTCCACGGATGACGGGGAACTGTGCCGCACCGCCGGGGTCGCCTTCACCGCGTGGTTGCAGGAGCTTGCCGGCAGGCTCGCTGATGCGGGACTGTCCCGGAAGAAGGCGGCAGACACCGCGGCGCTGCTGATCAGCATGCTGGAGGGCGCGCAGGTGGTCTGCCGCGCTGTCGGCGACATCGAGCCCTTCGACGCCGCGGCGCGGGCGGCTCGGGCTCTGGTGGATTCCTGAGCCGCCCGGCCTCCCCCCCCCGGGGCCCGGATCAGCGCGCGAGCAGCTCCAGCGTGTCGACCACCCGGTTGGAGAACCCGTACTCGTTGTCGTACCAGGCGACCACCTTCACGTGCCGCCCCTCGACGCGGGTCAGCGCCGAGTCGAAGATCGACGACGCAGGGTTGCCGACGATGTCGGAGGAGACCAGCGGGTCCTCGGAGTACTCCAGGATGCCGGCGAGCCGGCCCCCGGCGGCCTCGCGGTAGGCGGTCAGCACGTCCTCGCGGGTCACGTCGCGCTCGACCGTGGTGTTCAGCTCCACGATCGAGCCGACCGGGACCGGCACCCGGATCGAGTCGCCGGACAGTTTGCCCGCCAGTCGCGGCAGCACCAGGCCGATGGCCTTGGCCGCGCCGGTGGTCGTCGGCACGATGTTGACCGCGGCGGCGCGGGCCCGGCGCGGGTCGCGGTGCGGACCGTCCTGGAGGTTCTGCTCCTGCGTGTAGGCGTGCACGGTGGTCATGAAGCCGTGCTCGATGCCGGCCAGGTCGTCCAGGACGGCGGCCAGCGGCGCCAGCGCGTTGGTGGTGCAGGACGCGTTGGAGACGACGGTGTGCGCGGCCGGGTCGTAGGCCTCTGTGTTGACGCCGTAGGCCAGGGTCACGTCGGCGCCGTCGGACGGCGCGCTGACCAGGACCTTCCGCGCGCCGGCGTCCAGGTGGGCGCTCGCGGCCTTGGCGGCGGTGAAGCGGCCGGTGGCCTCCAGCACGATGTCCACGCCGAGGTCGGCCCACGGCAGCTGCGCCGGCTCGCGCTCGGCGAGCACGGTGATCCGCTGCTCGTCGACGACCAGGACGTTGCCGTCGACCCGCACCGGGCGGCCCAGGCGCCCGGCGGTGGTGTCGAAGGCCAGGAGCCGGGCCAGCGCGGTGGGGTCGGTGAGGTCGTTGACCGCGACGACCTCCAGGTCGCTGCCCCGCTCCAGCAGGGCGCGGAGCACGTTGCGGCCGATGCGGCCGAAGCCGTTGACGGCGATGCGAGTCATGGGTGATGTCCTTTCGGTTTCTCAGTCATCACGAGTCTGGCTTCCGCCCGAACGCGGTGGCAGTGGCGTGGTCGCCATTGTTCGCAAGGATCGCGCCAGGGTGACCTGGCTATCTCGCAGCGACCTGGCCACTCGCAGCGCCCCGGCTACTCGCCCCGGGTGAACGTCCGCCGGTACTCGCTCGGCGTCGTGCCGAGGACGCGCTGGAAGTGCGAGCGCAGATTCGTGCCGGTGCCGAGCCCGACGTCGTTCGCGATCTGCTCGATGCTGCGCTGCGAGCGCTCCAGCAGCTCGCGCGCCAGGTCGACGCGGGCACGCGTGACCCACTGCATCGGCGTGTAGCCGGTGTCCTCGATGAAGCGCCGCGAGAACGTGCGCGGGGAGACCGCCGCGTGCTCGGCGAGGCTTTCCAGGCTGAGCGGGTCGCCGAGCCGATGCAGGGCCCACTCGCGGGTGGCGGCGAAGCGCTCGCCGAGCGGTTCGGGCACGCTGCGCGGCACGTACTGCGCCTGGCCGCCGCTGCGGTAGGGCGCCGCGACCAGCCGCCGCGCCGCGTGGTTCGCCGCGGACACCCCGAGGTCGCCGCGCAGGATGTGCAGGCACAGGTCGATGCCCGAGGCGGCGCCGGCCGAGGTCAGGACGCTGCCTTCGTCGACGAACAGGACGTTCTCGTCGACGCGGATCGCCGGATGCCGCTGGGCCAGGATGCGCGTGTAGTGCCAGTGCGTCGTCGCGCGCTTGCCGTCCAGCAGGCCGGTGGCCGCCAGGGCGAAGGCCCCGGTGGAGATCGCGGCCAGCCGCACGCCCCGGCGGTGCGCGGCGAGCAGCGCCTCGACCACGGCCGGCGGCGGCTCGTCCCGGTCGGGATTGCGGTAGCCGGGGATGAAGGCGATGTCGGCCCACGCCAGCGCCTCCAGACCGTGCGCCACGTGGTAGGCCAGACCGTCGCCGCCGGTCACCAGGCCCGGCGCCGCGCCGCAGACCCGGACCTCGTACGGCATGCTGGCGCGGGTCGTGAACACCTGCGCCGGGATGCCGACGTCCAGCGGCTTGGCGCCTTCCAGGACCAGGACCGCGATGCGGCGCAGGCGCGCAGGCGGCGCGGTCCCGTCCGCGTCGGGAACCTCTCGGTCGGCCATGACCGCCAGGCTATCGCCGCCGCGCCGAGCCCTGCGGTGTATGGTGCGGGAGCTGAGACCAGTGGGGGAGCTGTGGCTGAGAAGCGTCAACCGGCGGGTGGCCTGGGACGGTTTCGTCTGAAGCGGCTCTTGGCGACCGCGTACTACATGGACAAGGGGCTGCTCGGCGTCCCGGCCGACAGGCCGGAGACCGCCCCGCTGGCAGACCTGGTCGCCGGGATCGCCCGCGCGATCCGCGTCGACGCGCCGGCGCAGCTTCTGGTGAGCCCCTACGCCGAGGTCGCCATTTCCGGGGACACACCAGAGGATCTGACGCTGTATGTAGGTGCGCCGTTCGTACTGGGACTGTCGATCGTCGAGCTCAAAACGGTGCTGGCCCACTGCATGGCGTCGCTGGGGCAGCCGCATCCGGCGCTCGCCGACGCACTCGTCCGCAGCACAGATCGGATCCAGGGCAGCCTGGACTTTTTCGGCCCGCAAACAGCGATGGGCCGTCGCTATCGGCGGTTTCTCGACGGCAGCGCCGAGGCCCGCTCGGACCTCGCACGCTATGCCGATCGGGCGGCCGCGGCGATGGCGGGATCCCAGGAGCGGGCTCAAGCCGCGCTCATCCATGCCCGGGCGCTCACCGAGCACTTCGTGGATTACGCCCCGCGCTACCTGGTTGTCGGTTCTGAGCCGCTCCAAGACCTTTACTCTAACTGGCTGCGCGTCGCGGCCCAGCCGGTCCCCGACTGGGCCGTCAACTCCAAGCCGGCGGTGAACCCGCTGATCCCGGCGGAGTGCGTCCCGCTCATCGCGGCCCTGCCCGAGGACGACAACGACACACTGGTGGCAGCCATCGATGTGGACCCGGACGACGCCATCGGCTTCGACTACGAGGTGGGCTGTCAGGACGTCATCGAGGGGGCCGGGCACCTGCTGGAGCGCGAGGCGACTCCGGTCGACGTGGTCGGTCTGGTCGCGGATGGACGCGGCGCGGAGCTCATCGCGGAATGGGACCGGGCCACCGCCGCGAGACTCGCCGCGCTGCCGGGCGCGTACCTGATCGAATCGTTCCTCGCCCGGCACGGGACGGCGCTGACCGTCGGCGAAATGTTCGCGACCTTCATCCCCGGCCTCGCCTGCCGCTACGGATACGACTACGACCCGGTGCTGTGCCCGGGTGTGCTCACGGCGGAGGGCCGGCCCGGCATCGAGATCTACCCGGCCATCGGCGGCGCGGTCGGCGGGGACACCGCCGCGGTGGCCGAGCTGATGATGCGGCTTGCCGACGGCGGCTCGGGTTCGCTGAGCGACTCAGGCTTCTGACAGCATGCCCGAGGCCACGGGCCGCAACCCGTCACGGATGACCGCGAACATCTGATCCCGCCGCTCGGCCGGCCAGCCCGCGTCCTGGGCGGTCCGGGCCACGCAGCACACGATCATCGCCACGTCCGAGTAGTCCGCGTCCGCCCGCACCTCGCCGGAGGCGATGGCGCGCTCGGTCAGAGCCTGTCCGGCCTCCCGCAGCTCCATCAGCCGGCCGTGCAGCCTGGTGGTCTCGTCGCTCTTCAGGGCGTGCATCAGCGACCTGAAGATCCCCGGCGTCGAGGCGTTGTGCACCATGAACGTGTGCAGCCACGTCATCAGGGCCTGGCCGGGAGGTTCGGCCGTGGCCAGTTCGCGGGCGATCGCCGTGAGCTTCTCGTACTCCTCGGAGAACACCGCGTCGGCCAGCTGGTCCCGGGTCGGGAAGTGGCGGTACAGGGTGCCGATGCCCACTCCGGCGCGGCGGGCGACGTCCTCCAGCGAGAAGTCCGTGCCGTGCTCGGCGAAGGCCACCCGGGCGGCGGTCAGCAGCCGCTCGTAGTTCCGCCGCGCGTCGGCGCGCATCGGCCGCGGCTCCGCCGCCTTGGGGGTGCTCATGGGGTCTCCTCAGGATGCTGATGTGCCCGACCGGGGGAGGCCGAAGTCCCTGCCGCTCGTCGGGGACCATTCTGGCGCAGCCGGTGCGGTGTCTCCACTTGGTATGTGCTCGGCCGAAAAACCCGGCGCCGGCTCTCAACTTCCACGCCGCTCCGAGGCTCTACCCAGTGAGCGTGCCGGGGGAGCCGGTGCGCGGGGCGAGGAAAAGGAGAGCGAGGTGCCGCCGAATGGCGCTCACCGAGCATGAGGAGCAGGCGTTCTGGGAGTTCGTGGCGAGCCGCCGGCAGGCTCTGGTGCGCACCGCGTACCTGCTGGCCGGGGATCACGGGCACGCCGAGGACTTCGTTCAGGACGCGCTGATCCGCGCCCACCGCAACTGGCGGCGCATCGAGCGTGCCGACCAGCCCGAGGTGTATGTGCGGCGGATCATCGTCAACCTGGCGAACTCCTGGTGGCGCCGTGCGGTGCGGCACCGGACGCACGTCGCCTGGGAGCCGCCGGACCGGCCGGACGAGCACGACGGCCACGCCGCGGTGGATCGCGAGGACGAACTGTGGCGCGCCCTGGCGACGCTGCCCGCGGGCATGCGCGCCGTGGTCGTCCTGCGTTACTACGAGGACCTCTCGGAGGCCGAGACCGCGGCGCTGCTGGGCAAGTCGCTCGGGACGGTGAAGAGCCAGGCCTCGCGCGGACTGGTGCGGATGCGCGAGGCGCTGTCCGAGTCCCGGGCCGACGTCTCGATTCGATAGAGGAGGAGTCAGCCATGATCGACGAGGAACCCGGAGGCTTCGGCGGGTTCGAGGAAGAGGTCTCCAGCATGCTTCACAACCGCGCCGCGCGGCACCCGGACCACACCGATCCGGTCGGGATCACCAAGCGGCACCTGAAGGCGGCCAGGCAGAGGCGGCGGACCGTGCTCGGCGCGAGCACCGCGCTCGCGGTGACCGGCGGCGCGGTGTTCGGGCTCTACGGCGTGCACTCGCCCTCCCAGAGCGCCGGCGTCGGCGTCGTCAAACCCGCCAAGAACACCGCCTCCGGTCCCGACAACACGGCCGCGGCCGACTACACCGCCGGGGGCGACTGCGCGGTGAGCGAGAAGGTGCCGGTGGACGTCCCGCGCGGTGCGACCAATCAGCAGATCGCGGACGCGTTGGTCATCGCCGGAGTCGTGCAGAACGCGCAGGCGTATCTCGACGCGGTGAAGCAGGATCAGAGCCGGACCGACATCCCGCCGGGCACCTACGTGATCTGTCCGCGGATGTCCGGCTCCAACGCGGTGGTGGAGCTTTCGAAGCGGTCGAACCTGTCGGACGCCTCGGTGGTCATCGTCCAGCCCCACGAGTGGGCCAAGGACGTCATCGCCAGCCTGATCGACAAGCGCAAGTGGAAGCAGGCCGACTTCGACACGGCCATCGCGCAGAACACGATCGGGCTGCCGGCGTGGTCGGTCGACTCGACCACCCACAAGTTCACGGTCGAGGGGATGCTGGAGCCGGGCACGTACACGATCACCTCCGCCGACACGCCGCAGAGCATGCTGCGGCAGATGGTCGCGAATCGGATGGACTTCCTCAAGAGCATCAACTTCGTGACCCAGGCGGGTTTCCTGGACTGCGGCCCCGCCAAGTGCACGCCGGAGCAGGTCCTGACCGTCGCCTCGATCGCCGAGAGCGAGAACCAGGGCGGCCCCGACCTGTATAACGGCGACCACATGGCCGAGGGCATGTACTCGCGTCTGAAGTCCAACGACTACCTGACTGTGGACTCCACCGCGCTGTACTACATCGGCCATCTCCCGGCCGGCCGGCTCCCGACCGCGGCCCAGGTCCAGGACCCGAGCAACCCGTACTCGACCTACGCGCCGCACCACGGTCTGCCCCCGACGCCGGTGTCCATCCCTTCGGACGCCATGATCCAGGCGGCCCTGGCACCGTCGCACGACGGCGTCTACTACTGGTGCACCACCAAGGGCGGCATCCAGTTCTTCAAGAAGAGCCAGCCGGCGGAGCGTGACAAGGTCTGCTCCGGGCAGTAGGAATCAGGAGTCTGAGTCGTCGAGCCCGGACCTTCCCGTCCGGGCTCGACCGGTGCGGCGGTGCTGTTCCCGCTGCTGGCGAGCCCAGCGTGATCAATTGATCACTTTGGGTGATTGACGGCGTGGCGCGGTGTCCCTACGTTTGCGCTTATGTCCATTCCCACTGAGCCGATCGGCAGCATCCCGCGCTCCGCCGAACTGCTGGCCGCCATGTCAGCCCACGAAGACGGCCGCCTGGACGGGCAGGGCCTGGCCGACGCCGTCGACCAGGCCGTCGCCGTCACCATCAAGACCATGGAGGCCGCCGGGTCGCCGGTGGTCACCGACGGCGAGCAGGGAAAGCCGAGCTTCGCCACCTACCCGATCGCAGGGCTCGAAGGCCTGAGCCCGGACGGCGTCGTCATCCCGTTCGCCGACGGCCACCAGCGGCAGCTGCCGCATCTGACCTCCGGACCGTTCCGCTACCAGCAGCACGCCGCCAGCTACCTGAAGCAGGCGCTGAAGCACGCCGGCGTCCCGGTCAAGCAGGCCGTGATCGCCCCCTCGGCGTTGAGCCTGCTCTACCCGGCCGACGGGATCGACGGCTACCCGCGCGAGCAGTTCCTCGCCGACCTCGCCGACCAGGCCGAGGCCGACATCCGCGGCTGCCTGGACGCCGGCGCGCACAGCGTGCAGCTCGACTTCACCGAGGGGCGGCTCTCGCTCAAGCTCGACCCCAGCGGGGGAGTGCTGGAGGACTTCATCGCGCTGAACAACCTCGTGCTCGACCGGTTCACCGACGCCGAACGGGCCCGGATCGGCGTCCACACCTGCCCCGGCGGCGACCAGGACTCCACCCACAGCCTCGACGTCGACTACGCCGGGCTGCTGCCCCAGCTGTTCCGCCTGCACGCCGGCTCGTTCTACGTCCAGCTGGCCAGCGAGGCCGATCCCGACCGGGTGCTCGCCACGGTCGCCGAGCACCTGCCGGAGCGGGCCCGGGTGTTCGTGGGCGTCATCGACCCGATCGATCCCCGGGTGGAGACGCCGGAGGAAGTCAGGGACCGGATCCTCACCGCCGCGCGCCACCTCCCGGCCGACCGCCTGGGCACCTGCGACGACTGCGGGTTCTCGCCGTTCGCCGACGACACCTCCACGTCCCGCCAGACCGCCTTCGCCAAGATCCGCGCCAGGGTCGAGGGCACCGCCCTGGCCGCCGAGCAGCTGGGGGTGTGACGGTGCCGCACATAGACCTGGGCAACGACGAGCCGGGCATCCGCTCGCTGTTCTTCTACCGGCCGGAGACCGCCGTACCGCTGAGCGAGCTGGCCGAGATCCTGTTGCGCGGCCCCAACTCGCTGGAGCGCTGGGAGCGCGAGCTGATCGCCACGCACGTCTCCACACTCAACGAGTGCAAGTTCTGCTCCACCAGCCACGCCGCCTTCACCGCGGCCCAGCTCCCCGAGGGCCTGGACCTGCCGACCATCCGCGCCGACCTCGCCGCGGCCCCGATCAGCGACAAACTCAAAGCCCTGCTGGACATCGCGGCCGCGGTCCAGCGAGGAGGCCGCGAGGTCACCCCCGAGCTGGTGGAGCGCTCCCGCGCCGCCGGAGCCGGCGACGAGGAGATCCACGACACCGTGCTGATCGCCGCCGCGTTCTGCATGTACAACCGCTACGTCGACGGCCTGGCCACCGTGGCCCCGGACGACCCGGCGGGGTACGCGGCCGGGGCGAAGGTGATCGCGGCGCAGGGATACCTGCCCACGATCGACGCCGCTCGGGCGCACCGGGAGCAGGTCTCGGCGGGCTGAACTACGGACGCGGCGGTGCGTCGGACTGGTTTTTCGGCGCGCCGGCGCGCTGGTGGCTGTTCTTCGTGCGGGTGCGGGTGCGGCTGGTGTGGGACCACCCCTCACTCAGGAAGCTGACGGACCTCCAGTGCCGTGCGCAGTGCGCGCGCCTCCTCGGTGGAGAGCTGCTCCAGGAAGTGGACGAACGAGACGGTCTGGTTGTCGCTGGTGGCCAGGGCGTCGCACATCAGGCGGGCGGTGTAGGACTCGCGGGAGCTGATTGCCTCGTAGGCGTAGGCGCGGCCGGTGCGTTGGCGGCGGAGCCAGCCTTTGCGGCGGAGTTTCTCCATGACGGTCAGGACGGTGGTGTAGGCGAGTTCCCGGTCCGTGTTCAGGTCGGAGAGGACGTCGCGGACCAGGACCGGGCGGTTGTACCGCCATACGCGGTCCATCACTTGCGCTTCCAATTCGCCGAACTGCCGCAGAGCCACGACAGGCAGCGTAAACGAGTCGCGCGGGATTGTCGTGGGTCTTGTGACTTCAATATCTACTAGGTGCAGTAGTAGCTTGACTGTATGGCTTTGCTGGACGAGGCAGGTGCCGTGGGAGCGCTCTACTGTTGCGTTCCCAGGCGGGGCGACGACGATCAGACTCCCGTCGACGTGCAGGAACGGCAGGGACGCAAGCATGCGGCGGCGATCGGGATCACGGTGCCGGCGCACCTGGTGTTCGCCGATCAGCGTCGCGCGGTGTGGAATCCGGGCAGTGCCCGGCCGGCGTGGAGCAGGCTGCTTACGGCCGTGCGTAGTGGTCGCGTGCCGGCGTTGGTGGTGATCAAACCGGCGATGCTGGTGCGCCATCGCGCGGCCGATGCGGTCGAACTCCTGATCGCCGCTCAGGAGCACGGCGTGGACCTGTATTCGATGGGCGACGCCCTGGACCTCGCCGATCCCGCCGGCCGCGAGGCGGCGCTGACCCAGGCGCGTCAGCACGCGGGCAAGGCCGCCTCGCTGTCGAAGACGGTGCAGAAGCTCCGGCGTCAGAACGCCGACGACGGCCGGCCCCACGGCGGCGGCCGCCGCGCCTACGGCTACGGCCCGGGCATGCACCCGCTGATCGAGGACGAGGCCCGCACGGTCCGCGAGATCTACGCCCGCTACCTGGCCGGCGACAGCCTGCGCGCGATCGCCGGCGACCTGAACGCCCGCGGCATCCCGACCGTCACCGGCGTGACGTGGACCACCGGCGGGATCACGCGCATCCTGGTCGCGCCGCGTTACGCGGGCCTGCGCGTCTTCCAGGGCGGTGTGGAGTCGATCGACGGCCTGCGCCAGGCGGTATGGGAACCCTGCGTCGGCATCGAGGACTGGCAGCGCGCCCAGGCCGAACGCGCGGCCCGCACGGCGGCCACCGACAACCGGCCGCGCGCGGACTACCTGCTGACCGGCCTGGTTGTCTGCGAACGCTGCCGCGACCACATGGTGGGCTCGATCGTGGGCGACTACCGGATGTACGCCTGCCCCTCGAAGAACAAGCCCCTGCCCAACCGCTGCAACCGCTACATAGCCGCCAAGTCGCTGGAGCAGCACGTCCAGCAGGCCGCGATCGACCTCCTGCAGAACACCGGCGCGCCCCCCACCGCCGCCGACCTCCCGGTCACCGTCCGCCGCGGCCCCGTCGGCGCCCCCGGGCGGGCGAACCAGTTCCGCACCGGCCACGGCCGCGTCGAGACGCAGAGCGCGAACGTCCTGGACGGCGTCGTCACAGGCCCCGAGGCGGACGAGGCGTGGTCGCGGCTGCCGGAGGCCCGGCGGCGGGCGGTGCTGCGGTTCTTGTTCGCCTCGATCGAGATCGGGGAGAAGACGACGAGCCGGAGTGTGTTCGACACGAGTCGGATCAGGATCCTGCCGGGGGTTTCCTTGGAGGAGCGGTTGGTGGGTGGGTAGCCCCGCAAACGCCACGGGTGGCGAACCGTTTCCGGTCCGCCACCCGCACCTCAGTCGTGCACTAGCTCATTACCGGATCAGTTGACGTTCAGCGCCGTGTCATCCACGACGAACGACGTCTGCAGCGAGACGTCCTCGCTGCCGGTGAACTTCAGCGTGACGGTCTGGCCGATGTAGCTGGCCAGGCTGAAGGAGCGCTGGGTGTAGCCGTTGGCGTGGTTGAGGTTGGAGTAGGTCGCCAGCGTGCCGACCACGGTGCCGGAGGAGTTGAGCACCTGCACCTTGAGGGTGTCGTACGCGGTGCTGGTGGTCGTCTCGGCGGTGTCGATGTGCAGCCAGAAGGAGAAGTTCGCCGTCTTGCAGGTGGCGGGGATGCTCACCTTCTGCGCCAGGGTGTCGGTGTGGGTGGTGCCGTAGCCGTCGAGCCAGGCGTTCCAGCTGCCGGAGTGGGCCGGCTCGTCGACCGTGTCGTTGTTGATGACGCCGGCGGTCGCGGTCCACGGGGAGGCGCTACCGGTCTCGAAGCCGGGGTTGCCGAGCAGCTGCGTCGCGGTGCAGCCGCCGCCGCCGGAGGGGTTGACGGTCCAGGAGAAGGTCGTCGAGCCCGAGGCGGTGCCCGAGGTGGCCGTCACGGTCACGCTGGACGTGCCGGCGGTGGTCGGGGTGCCGGTGATGGCGCCGCTGGAGCTGATCGACAGGCCGGCCGGCAGGCCGGAGGCCGAGTAGCTCAGCGACTTGCCCGCCGAGTCGGTGGCCGAGATCTGCAGGGTGCTGATCGCGGTGCCGGCCGTCGAGGTCTGGCTGCCGGGGTTGGTCACCGAGACGGTCTCGGTGCCGCCCTGCGGGTTGACGGTCCAGGTGAAGGAGGTCGAGCCGGAGGCGGTGCCCGAGGACGCCGTGACGGTCACCGTCGAGCTGCCGGTGCCGGTCGGGGTGCCGGTGATGGCGCCGGAGCTGCTGATCGACAGACCGGCCGGCAGGCCGGTGGCCGAGTAGGTCAGCGCCTTGCCCGCCGAGTCGGTCGCGGAGATCTGCAGGGTCGAGATCGCCGTGTTCTGCGTCGAGGTCTGGGTGCCGGGGTTGGTCACCGAGACGGTCTCGGTCCCGCCGCCGCCGGTCTGCAGGCCGGTGATGCCGTTCGGGGTGCCGATGCCGGTGGGGCCGTCGAAGCCGGTGCCCGCGGTGCACAGGTAGGACGGGCTGCAGGACGAGGCGTCCTTGCCGGAGGTGACGTCGTAGAAGTTGCTCGTGTGCTGGTACACGTCCTGCGCCGGGGTGGCGCCGGCGTTGCCGGCCAGGGCGTACATCGCGGCGACCATCGGGGAGGACGCCGACGTGCCGCCGACCTCGTTCCAGCCGGTGTTGCCGTTGGACGTGTCGTAGACGGCGACACCGGTGGCCGGGTCGGCGTCGGCGGCGACGTCGTTGTCGATGCGCTTGGAGCAGCCCGAGGGCAGGCCCAGCGCGGTCTGCCAGGACGGTTCGGCCTCGTAGGCCGAGCAGCCCGAGCCGGTGCCTTCAGAACCGGTGGTGGTGTTCCAGACCGACTCGGTCCAGCCGCGGCTGTTGGAGGCGGTGGCCAGGTTCGTGCCGCCGACGGAGACCACGTTGGGGGAGGTCGCCGGGTAGCTGACGCCGTAGTCCGAGTCACCGGCCGAGACGGTGGTCACGATGCCGGAAGCGTGGGTGAAGTACTGCGAGTCCATGGAGGTCTCGGTCGAGTCCTCGCTGCCGCCCCAGGAGTTGGAGATGTAGCCGGCCAGGCTCGCCGCCGTGTTCTGCGCGGTGTAGAGGCCGTCGCTCTGGTCGTCCTGCGCCTCGACCAGGACGATCTTGCACAGCGGGCAGATGGCCGAGGCCATGTCCAGGTCCAGCGACTCCTCCAGCGTCCAGTCGTCGCCGGCCGGCGGGGCCGAGGGCAGCGGGGAGGTCTGGCCGTTCTGGTTCACCTTGGAGAAGGTGCCCGCGGGCAGGCCCGCCGCCGAGCGGTACGCGGCCAGGTCGGACGCGGCGTTGGCGTCGTCGTAGGCGTCGACCAGGGCGATGGTGCGGCCGGACCCGTTCGAGGCCGAGGCCGAGGTCAGGTTGTAGGCCGACTGCAGCTGCGAGGGCCCGTAGCCGACCCCGGACGGGATCGCGTCGGGAGTGACGGCCGTGGGGTGCACGGCGTTCCGCTTCAGGGCGAAGCAGGACTGGTGGCCGACCACGATGACGGCGGCACAGGCGTGCGACGAGTTCTGGTTCGCGGCCGTGAGGGCCGGCTGCGAAGCGTTCGCCGAACCCGCGGCCTCGGCGGCGATCAGCGCGGTGGTCGCCGACGCGACCGAGGACACCGAGGACGAGGACTGCGCGGTGGAGGCGGTGGCCCCCGACGCGGAGCCGATCGCGAGCGCGCTGCCCATGGCGACGGCTGTCGCCAGGCCCGCGAACGCGCGCAGACGTGAGCTGATTCTCACTGGGGTGGTTCCCCTCTCGAAGCGTGGGGAGGTGGCATGAACCTGTGCGGCCACCTTGCGGTAGGGGTGTTGACAGCCCGGGGGGATCTGCAGAAGGCGCCATACGGGGGCGCCCGATCCGGCCGTGCCGTGGTGCTGCTAGGCCGTGCTCTGGTGACGGAAACTACGGTGCGTAGTGCTGACCGAACGGTCGGTCCCTGAGGCCTCGACTAGGCAAATTAGCGCTGCGGAGTTGGGAGGTCAACGGCGATCGGGACATACCCTCGAAGTCTTTATCAGGCCTTCACGTTGGCCGGTGTATGTGCAGCGGGTCCGTATATCAGAACACTTACAAATAGTGCTATACCGTGGACCCCGCTCGTTTGAGGGTCCTCAGGACCGGTGCGCTTTGGATCTCCCGCACCCCCGATAGTGGACCGACGCGCTCGGTGAGGAAGCGGTAGAAGGCTCCGCCGCTCGGCGTCACCACCGACGCCAGCACGTCCGTGGGGCCCGTGGTCGCCCCGGCGAACGCCACTTCGGGGAACCCGGCCAGCGCCGCCCCGACGGCGGACAGGCGAGCCGGTTCCACGGCCAGCCACAGCAGGGTGCTGAATCCGTAGCCCAGGGCCCGGTCGTCGACGTCGAGGTCGAAGTACAGCCTCCCGTCGGCCAGCAGGGCCGCCAGCCGCCTGCGGACGCTCGACTCGTCGAGCCCGGTCGCGGCGGCGAGGTCGGTGAACGGCGTGCGGCCGTCGCGCGCCAGCTCCGCGGCGAGGATGCGATCGGCGGGGTCGGGAGAGTCGGGGGACTCGGCGGGATCGGGAAACGCGGAACGGGAGTCGGCCGAGCGGTCATCGGTGCGTGGGGCAGCGCGCGGGGCGGCTTGTGGGGCAGCGCCGGCGAGCGCCGCGACCTGTTCGGCGTCCAGCGCCGTGGCCACCGGCTGCCAGCCGTCCTGGTTGCCGGTGAAGGTGTGCACGACGCAGTACGCGCTGATCGCGGTGATCGGCTTGGTGGCCGGAAGCCGTTCGAGCAGCAGGGCGTCCCGGTCGTCGTCGGGGGTCAGGATGCTGCACAGCACCTCGGTGCCGCCGGAGGCGATGCGCACCCAGGAGGTGTCGTCACGCTTGGCCAGGGCCTTGGCGATCGCGGCAGAGGATCCCGGGGCGCACTGCAGCCGGATCACCCACGTGGTCAGGCCGAGCCGGTCCGCCGACAGGGCGCCGACGACCCTGACCGTCCCGGCCTGTCGCAGGGCCCGGTAACGCCGCGCGACCGTCTGGTCCGAGACGCCGAGCACGGCCGCGATGCGGCTGAACGGCGCCCGGCCGTCGATGCGGA
Organism: Catenulispora sp. MAP12-49; assembly: GCF_041262705.1. NCBI lineage: Bacteria > Bacillati > Actinomycetota > Actinomycetes > Catenulisporales > Catenulisporaceae > Catenulispora > Catenulispora sp. MAP12-49. The sequence continues at coordinate 91,911 of NZ_JBGCCP010000027.1, forward strand.
GCGCGTGCGCGATCTGGCGGTCGAGGAGATCCACGGGGTCGAGCATATGTCGGAATCCGGCGTGAACTTCGGATGGGGATCGGTTTCCGGTGCGATCGCGGCGCTGGATAGGGCGAGGCGGCGGCGCGGCGCAGGCTGGATCACGGAAATCGACGACGAGTTCCATCGACGACGAGTCCCATCGACAAACGCGTTCCATCGACAGCGAGTTCAGGAGATCCGCATGACCGTCATCACCCCAGCCGTCAGCCACGAGGTCCGTCTCGTCGAGCGCCCGGAAGGGCTTCCGGCCCTGGAGCACTTCGCGGTCGTCGAGGCGCCGCTGCCGACGCCGGCCGCCGACGAGGTCCTGGTCCGGAACCTCGCCTTCCGGGTCTCGGCCTCGATCCGCATGATGATCAGTGAGGGCGCCGAGGCGGTCGAGGGCGTCCCGTTCCCGGCCTTGGCGCCCGGCGACACGCTGGCCGAACAGGCCGTCGGCGAGGTCGTCGCCGCTCCGGCCGGCAGCGCTCTGATGCCCGGCGATCTGGTCTCCCATCACCTGGGCTATCGCGAGTACGCCGCGGTCCCGCTCGCCGCGCTGGACCGTCTGCCGCAGCGTCCTGCCGATCCGATCGTGCACCTCGGCCACGGCTGGACGGCCTACGCGGCGCTGACCCGAGGCGTCCAGATCCCTTCGGGCGCCACGGTCTTCGTCTCCGGTGCCTCCGGGGCCATCGGCTCGATGGCGGGTCAGATCGCGCGTCTGCTCGGCGCCGGGCGCGTCGTCGGCAGCGCGGGTACTCCGGCGAAGGCTGCGCGGCTGACCGACGGCCTCGGCTATGACGCCGTGGTGCTCCGCGGCGGCGGCCCCTTCGTCGAGCAGCTGACGCGCGCCGCGCCCGGGGGGATCGACGTCGTCCTCGACACCGTCGGCGGCGAGCAGCTCGCCGCCTCCGTCGCGGTGGCGAACCCCGGCGCGCAGGTGCTGGTGGTCGGCGCGCTGTCCGGGCAGCTCGCGGCGACCGGCGCGGGCCGTACCGCGCCGGTCGAACTCGACTCCTTCCAGCTGCTGCTGAAGAAGATCACCCTGCGCGGCTACAGCGCCGACGACGATCCCGAGGCGCTGCCGGAGTGGAACCAGAGGTCCGCCGAGTGGCTGCGGGACGGGGCGCTCACGTTCCCGCACGAGCGGATCAAGGGCATCGCGAACGCCCCGCGGGCCGTCGTCGACACCATCGGCGGACGGCATCTCGGCACGGTCGTCGTCGAGCTCTGATGTAGTCCTACAGCAGCAGCGCGAGCCCGAGCCCGAGCGCCGCCATCCCCATCCCGGCCGCCAGGCTGACCGCGACGTTGGTGCCGGCCTCGGCGATCGAGCCGTCCTCGACCAGGCGCATGGTCTCGTAGGAGAACGTCGAGAAGGTGGTGTAGGCGCCGCAGAAGCCGGTGCCGAGCACCACCACCGCCTCCTTCGGCAGGCCGTGGTGCGCCGCCAGGCCGGTGAGCAGGCCGAGCAGGAACGCGCCGGTGAGGTTGATGGCCATGGTGCCCAGCGGCAGGGCCGAGCTCCGGCGGCCGGCGATCGCCCGGTCCAGCAGGTAGCGGGCCGGGGCGCCGAGCGCGGCGGCGGCCGAGACGGCGAGCAGCGTGATCACGAGGACCGCCCCCTGCGGTGCCGGCGCGGGGCGGGATCGTCCCCGGCCTCGGGGGCGGGCTCGGTTTCGCGGGAGCCGGCGCCGTAGCCCTCGATGCCGCGCAGGACACTGGCCCCGGCCGGCCCGGCCTTCTTCGCCCGGGTGACGATCTCGTGGTACAGCGGGACGTGCCGGTACTGGTCGGTCTCGCCGATGAAGATGCTCAGGCGGCGGGAGGGGCCGGACAGTTTCATCGCTGTCCTCCGGTCTCGGCCGGTGCCGCCGCCGCTGATCCCGATGACGCCGACGACGCGCGGGCCGCCGCGGCCCCGCCGCGCTTGAGCCGCCAGGCGGCCAAGCCCCGGCCCACGCTCAGCCCCAGGCTGGTCGCGGCGATCCCGGCGGCCAGACTGAGCAGTACGTTCGCCGCCGCGGTCCCGTACGCCCCGGCCGAGATCAGCCGGTCGGTGTCGACCATCCACGTGGAGAACGTGGTGTAGGCGCCGAGGAACCCGACGCAGAAGAAGGGGCGCACGTAGGCGTTCGGCGGCCACACGTCCAGGATCAGCACCATCAGCAGCGCCAGCACGAACGACCCGCTCACGTTGATCGCGAACGTGGTGGCCGGGAAGGTGTGCGGCGCGGTCGGGAACGCCAGGCCCAGGCCGTAGCGCACCGGACCGCCCAACGCGCCGCCGGCGGCGATGGCCGCCAGGACCCGCCGCGGCGCACGGGACCGGCGTGGTGCGGGGGAGGGTTCGGCCGCATCCGGATCGACGGGCAGATCGTCAGCCGGCTTCAGCGAAGCATCGGGGTTCACGGGGCGTGCTCCTACTCGTCGCGGGATGACGGCGGCATGCCGGCATCGCAGTTGAGTAGGGACCGTTGGCCAAGGAAATGGCGGTTATACGGCGAGCCCCACCGCCGTGATACGGCCCCAATATACCGTGGCCGCCGGCATCCGGGCCTGAGCAACCCTCGAAAGCGCTGTGTAGCAGAACCTTGACGGTGTGCGACATCACACCTAGTCTCCGCCCCGCGGTTCGGCACTACTACGGGTCCCACTGGGAGTGTCGCCGCCGTTCTCCGATCCGCCCACCCCAACAGGGAGTCAATGTGCGTCACCGCCCTCCACGCCCATTGCGCGCCAGACTGCTCGCCGTCATCTCGGCGGTCGGCCTGATGTTCCTCGGCACCGCGGCCCTGGGCACCCCCGCCTCGGCCGCGACGTCCATCACCAACGGAGGTTTCGAGGCCGGGAGCCTGTCCGGCTGGACCGGCACCGGCGTCACCTCGGTCACGACCACGAACCCGCACTCGGGGACGTACGCGGCGATGGTCGGCTCGACCAGCCCGAGCAACACCTCCTCCATCGCGCAGTCCTTCACCGCGCCGGCGACCAGCCCCTCGCTGTCGTTCTGGTACGACGTGGTCTGCCCGGACACCGTCACCTACGACTGGGCCACCGCGACGCTGAAGGACACCACCGCCAACACCACGACCACGGTGCTGCCCAAGACGTGCGTGAACCCGTCCTCGGGGTGGAAGCAGGTCACGAGGACGCTGACCGCGAACCACAACTACACGCTGACGTTGACCAGCAAGGACGACGACTACGCGGGCGACCCGACGTACACGCTGTACGACGACGTCACGTTGTCCGGCGGCGTTCCGAGCAACGACTTCTCGATCAGTGACAGCCCGGCCTCGGCGGCCGTGAACCCCGGCGCGTCGGCGACCTCGACGATCTCCACCGCGGTCACCTCCGGCAGCGCGCAGAGTGTGACGCTGTCCGCCTCCGGTCTGCCCTCCGGCGCGTCCGCGTCGTTCTCGACCAACCCGGTCACCGCCGGCGGCTCCTCCACGCTGACGGTCGCCACCGCCTCCAGCACCCCGCCGGGCAGCTACCCGATCACGATCACCGGGACCGGAGCCTCGGCCACCCACACGACCACGTTCACCCTGACGGTGAACGGGACCGGCCCGACGCTGCAAGAAGTGTCCACCGACCCGTTCACCGACACCGACGCCCAGCACGCCACCGAGGTGGAGCCCGACACCTACGCCTACGGGAACACGGTGGTCGCCGCCTTCCAGGTCGGCCGGGTCTACGGCGGCGGCGCCTCCGACATCGGCTGGGCCACCTCCACCGACGGCGGCACCACCTGGCAGCACGGATACCTCAACGGGATCACCGTCAACCAGGGCGGCGGTGCCTATGCCCAGGTCTCCGACGCCTCGGTCGCCTACGACCCGAAGCACAGCACCTGGATGATCGTCGGCCTGCCGGTCGACTCCTCCGGCAACGCCGTCGGCGTCACCGTCAACCGCTCCACCGACGGCGGCCTCACCTGGGGCTCGGCCACCCACGCGGTCGGCTTCGACGGCCAGGGCTACGACAAGCAGTGGGTCACCTGCGACACCACCTCGACCAGCCCCTACTACGGGAACTGCTACATCGAGGTCGACAACACCAGCACCGGCAACAGCGAGCTGATGTCCACCTCCACCGACGGCGGCCAGACCTGGGGCGCCGCCAAGCAGCCGTCCGGCAGCCCCACCGGCCTCGGCGGCCAGCCGGTGGTGCAGCCCAACGGCACCGTCATCGTGCCCTTCTCCACCAACGGCACCGCGATCGAGGCCTTCACCTCCGCCAACGGCGGCTCCTCCTGGGGCGGCGTCAACACGATCTCCAGTGTCCAGGTGCACACCGCCAACGGCAGCCTGCGTGACGGCTCCGGCCTGCCCTCCGCCGAGATCGACGCCTCCGGCAAGGTCTACGTGGCCTGGCAGGACTGCCGCTTCCGCTCCGGCTGCCCCGGCAACGACATCGTGATGTCGACCTCCACCAACGGCACCACCTGGTCGGCCGTCACCCGCATCCCGATCGACGCCACCACCTCCGGCACCGACCACTTCATCCCGGGCCTGGGCGTGGACCACACCACCTCCGGCAGCACCGCCAAGCTCGGGCTGTACTACTACGCCTACTCCAACGCCAACTGCACCGTCTCCACCTGCCAGATGTCCGTGGGCTACATCTCCTCCGCCGACGGCGGCACCACCTGGAGCGCCGCGCAGACCGTGGCCGGGCCGATGACCATGGCCCAGATCGCCAACACCAGCCAGGGCTACATGGTCGGCGACTACATCTCCTGCTCGGTCGTCAACGGCAAGGGCGTCGCCCTCGTCGCCGTCGGCAAGGCCCCCGCCAACGGCCAGGCCTTCGACGAGGGCATGTGGACCGTCGGCGGCGGCCTCGCGATGCGCGGAGGGCCGATCCGGGCCACCACCGGACCGGTCTACGCCGCGCCCCAGCATCCGAGGGCGCCGGCGCACAGGGCTCTGATGTAGAGCCCCTGTCCCGGCCCGCTCGCGCGGGCTGAGAGGCGGCCGTGTCCATCGCCAACCGCGATGGGCACGGCCGTTGCCCGTGGAGGCCGGGAGGGGGCGCCGGCGCTACGAGTGCCGCGTCTCGGCGAGCAAGGCCTTGGCCTCGGCCATGGTGCCGAACACGGTGAAGCTCGACGCCAGCCCGGCCAGCCGCAGCACGCGCTCGACCGGCTCGGGGACCGCCGCCAGCATGAACCGGGCCTGGACTTGGCCCGCGACGCGGGAGGCGTGCACCAGGACCCGCAGGCCCAGCGAGTCGATGAAGGTGATGCCGGAGCAGTCCAGCAGCACCGTCGCGCCCGGTCTGAGGTGCGGTTCGATCTCGGCGCCCAGTCTCGCGGCGACCGCGAGGTCCACGTCGCCGACCGCCCAGACGACCGTCGGATCCCCGCCGGCGTCGATGCTCCCGCAGAGGAATCCCATGGGCCCATCTTCTCCGGCCCGCGCGCGGGCGTGAACCCGGAACCGGCTCCGGGAAGGCCCGAAGGCCGGTGTGTTAACCCACATGGCGTACCTCGCGCGGTGCCGGCGGGGCCGGGCCGCGGACGGCCGTGACCTGGTCACCTGTTTAGTGGGGCCGATCAGCGGACACCCGGAGTGTCCGGAAAACGACCGCACGATCTCACGCGATCCCACACGGTCTCACTTCAGCGGGAAGGTGTCCCATGCCGGATCTTCATCCGCTCTTGCGCAGGATCGACCGTTTCCAGCAGCGTCATCCGGCCCTGGCCTACCCGGTCGCGGTGTGGAAGAAGTTCAGCGATGACAGGGCCGGCTACCTGTGCGCCCTGCTCGCCTTCTTCGCCTTCGTCTCGCTGTTCCCGCTGCTGCTGGTCCTGGTGACGGTGCTGGGTTTGCTCCTGCACGGCAATCCGGACCTGCAACACCGGGTGCTGAACTCGGCGCTGGCCGACTTCCCGGTCATCGGGCAGCAGCTGAAGACGAACGTCAACGGCATCGGCCGCAGCGGCTTCGGGCTGGCCGTCGGCATCATCGGCTCGCTGCTGGGCGCCAGGGGCCTGGCGGACGCGACGCAGTACGCGCTGAACAAGCTCTGGGCCGTGCCCTACACGCGCCGGCCCGGCTTCCCGCACAACTGGCTGCGCAGCTACGGCATCATCGCGGTGCTGGGCCTGGGCGTGCTGGCCACAACGTTCCTGTCCGGCATCGGGGCCTGGGGCGGCAACGGCGTGTTCGGCATCGGCGTCCAGGTGGCCTCGGTGATCTTGTCGCTGATCGTCAACATGAGCCTGTTCTGGCTGGCCTTCCACCTGGCGACGGCGAAAGAGGTCGGGTGGCGCGACCAGTGGCTGGCGGCGGCCCTGGCCGGCGTGGTGTGGCAGATCCTGCAGATCACCGGCGGTTTGATCGTCGCGCACCAGCTGCGCAATTCCTCGTCGCTGTACGGCGTGTTCGGGGTCGTACTCGGCCTGATCGCCTGGCTGTACCTGCAGGCCAGGCTCACGGTGTACGCGGTGGAGGCCGATGTGGTCCGGGTCAGGAAGCTGTGGCCGCGCACCCTGTTCCCGCCGCCGTTGAACGACCAGGACGAGCGGGTCTATCGCTCCTATGCGGCGATGGAGCAGCGGGTCAAGCCGGAAACGGCGTCGGCGGACCCGTCCGAGGAATCGGTCCAGGAGCCGACCGGAGAAGTGGCCGAGAAGTCGTCCGCGACCGCGGATCGGGCCTGAACGACGGAGCCGCCGGGAAAACCGGAGCCGCCGGGGTGACTCCGGGAAAACCGGAGTCACCCCGGCGGCGATTACCGGCCGGAATCCGTGACTACTTGTTGAGCTTCTCGGAGATCCGCGCGGAGGCCTTGCTCAGTCTCGCCCGCATCGTTATGTGGTTGTTCTCCGCGGTGTGCCTGATCCGCGCCGTCACTCGTTCGGTCTTGCCCCGACGCACCATCCGCTTGTTGCCGACGGCCCGGCCGACGATTTCCTTGACCTTGCCCCTGGCCGTACGCGCCGTGTGCTTTACCTTGCCCTGAGCTGTCATGGTCGTCCCTCCTATCTGGATATCCCTTATAACCCGCTCATCGCAATTCACGCGTGACTTCCCGCGCCCAGAGTTCCGGTGCCCTGATCTTCAGTGTCCTGATCTCCAGCACCCAGACTCCCCGTGCCGCGCGAGGCCGCCACCCAGCGGTCGATCCGGGACCAGTTCTCCTCCAGCCAGGCGACCCGCGCCTCCTCCTCGTGCGGTATCTCCGACGCCGGCACGGTCCACCACGTGAACACCACCGGCAGGCGCAGGGGCAGCGCGCGCCACATGTCCGCGGCCGACTGCACGTGCTCCAGCCCTGTGTGCGCCACGAAGAGCACGTCCGCTTCCGGGGCCGCCTCGATGGCGGCGAACAGGCCGTCGGGGTGGGGTGGCATCACGTGCTGGAGTTGCTCGGCGTGCGCGGCGGCCTTGGTCAGGCCGCGGCGGCGCAGGCGGCGGATGGCGTGCATGCGGCGGCGGGGTGAGAAGTTGCCGCCCTCGGGGAAGATCAGCAGGGCGTCGTCGGGGTCCATGTGCTGGGCCAGGACGCCGATGCGGGCGGCGGTGGCGCCCTGGTCGCCGGGGTGCGGGTCGATGAAGGCGTGCGGGATGCGGCTGAGCAGCGTGTCGATCAGCGGGTCCCAGGACAGGGTCTGCTTCAGCACCACCCGGGGGAGACGGCTGTAGTCGGCGAGCAGGATCTGCGCCAGCAGGAACGCCCCGCCGACGCCGCCGTGGCGGCCGCAGACGATCAGCGGCCCGGCGGGCAGAGCCAGTGAATCAGGGTCCTGGTCGGACGGGCTCACGAGATTGACCTCGAGCCGTCCATAACGCCGCGCCGCCCCTCGCAGCGCGCTGAGCGACGACGTCAGCGACCGCACGCGCGAACGCCGATCCCGCCCGGCATCGCCGCCGACGACGAAGCGCACCCATCGCCCCGCCGCCAGAACCAGACCGACGATCTCAGTGGCCGAATACACCGCCGCGACCGCCACGACCCGCCGAAGCCGCCCGACACGCAGGTGCCACGGCGAGGTGAGCGCGGTGAAGACCGCGCACACGACCGCGACCGGCAGAACCACGGTCGTCGCGACCGCCAGCAGAAGCACACCCGCCACCCGGCGGCCGAAACCGCGCATCGTCCCGCTCATGACGCGTGCTTCACAAGATAGGTCGAGGAGGCCTGATAAGCCCGCTCGATGCGCTCCTGGACCAGGCCCAGCCCCCGCCGTCCGTACCGGGGCCGCAGGTCGGTGGACCCGCCCGGCGCGCCGGTGGGCAGCACGTGCACCTCGACGCCGGCCACCGGGTGGCTCAGCGCGTGCACCAGCCGGTGCCGCCGCGCGATCTCGAACGCGACCACGGCCACCTCCCGCGGCGTGCGCGGCGGACTCAGCGGCTGGTCGAGCCGCCCGACGTGCAGCACGTACACCGTCCCGGCGCCCGAGGCCAGCGCGCGGCCGACCGGGACGCTGTCCACCAGCCCGCCGTCCAGGAAGTGCTCGTCGCCCACCGGCACCGGCGGGAGCAGCCCCGGCACCGCCGAGGACGCCAGCACCGCCTGGACCAGCGGGCCGGAACTGAACCAGTGCTCCGCGGCGCGCTCGATCGAGGCGGCGACGCATTCGAAGGGGACCTCCAGGTCCTCGATCCGCCGCGTCCCGAACTCGCGCTCCAGCAGTTCGCGCAGCGCCGCGTTGGAGAACAGGTGCGTCCGGCTGCGCAGCGCGGTCCCCATCTGGGCGAACAGGTTGTCCGCGAACACGCCGCGCTCCCGCAGCGAGACCCACAAGTGCTCCAGCCGCGTCACGGCGTCCGGCCGCGGATCGGCGGCGACCGCCGCGCCGTTGAGCGCGCCGACGGAGGAGCCGAGGATCAGGTCCGGGCGGATGTCCCGCTCTATCAGGGCCTTGAGCATGCCCACCTCGTAGGCCCCCAGGGGCCCGCCGCCGCCGAGTACGAACGCCACCGGTTTGGCCATCACCAGCCAGCACCTCCTCCGATCTGGCCCGATGAGCAGGCCCACTGATCCGCCGCCGACCCGGCGCGCGCCGGGGCGTCCGCGTACCCGCGCTGCGCGGAAGCATGCGCGATCACGGCTGAGCCGCGATGATGGGAGTTCGGGGGCGTTTGCCCTCTAAAAGCGGGGTTACATGCCGCAGATCATGAGTGAGACACAGACAAAGCAACGGCGCGCACCCGACCCGAAGTGGTGGACCCTGACCGCGGTCTGCCTCGGCACCCTCATGCTCCTGCTGGACATCACGATCGTGAACGTCGCGCTGCCGCAGATCCAGAGCTCGCTGGGGGCCTCGTTCTCCGACGTGCAGTGGGTCGTGGACGCCTACGCGCTCACCCTGGCCGCGCTGCTGCTGACCACCGGCTCGCTCGCCGACCAGTACGGACGGCGCCGGCTGTACCTGATCGGCCTGGCGCTGTTCACCGGGGCCTCGGTCCTGTGCGGGGCGGCGCAGTCGCCGCTGATGCTGGAGTTGTCGCGCGGGGCGCAGGGGGTCGGCGGGGCGGCGATGTTCTCGGTGTCGCTGGCGCTGCTGGCCACGGCGTTCCGCGGCAAGGACCGGGGCGTGGCCTTCGGGATCTGGGGCGCGCTGACCGGGATCGCGGTGGCGGTCGGGCCGGTGGTCGGCGGGGTGCTGGTCTCCGGGCTGTCCTGGCGCTGGATCTTCTTCGTGAACGTGCCGGTCGGGATCGCGGCGATGGTGCTGACCGCGCTGAAGGTGGCCGAGTCGCGGGAGAAGCAGGCCCGGCGGCCGGACTGGGCCGGCTTCGTGACGTTCTCCGCCGCGTTGGCCGCGCTGGTGTACGGCCTCATCGAATCCGGCCGCGTCGGCTTCTCCGACTCCACAGTGATCGCCTGCTTCGCCGCCTCCGGGGTCCTGCTCGTCGCCTTCGTGGCCGTCGAGATGCGCAGCCGGCATCCGATGTTCGACCTGGGCCTGTTCCGGCTGCCCACGTTCGTCGGCGGCGACATCACCGCCTTCGCGATGTCGGCCGGGATGTTCTCGATGCTGCTGTACCTCGTGCTGTACCTGCAGGACGTCCTGGAGTACAGCGCCCTGCAGACCGGCGTACGGCTGTTGCTGCTCTCCGGCGGCATGCTCGTGGCCAGCGCGGTGTCCGGCCGGCTGAGCGTCAAGGTCCCCATCCGCGCCCTGATCGGGCCCGGCCTGGCGCTGATCGCCGTCGGACTGCTGCTCATGCGCGGGCTCAGCGCCACCTCAACCTGGACCCACCTGATCCCCGGCCTGATCGTCGGCGGCATCGGCGTGGGCCTGGTGAACCCGCCGCTGGCCTCCACCGCGGTCGGCGTCGTCGAACCACGCCGGGCCGGCATGGCCTCCGGGATCAACTCCACGTTCCGGCAGGTCGGCATCGCCACCGGCATCGCACTGCTGGGCACGCTGTTCGCCAACCGCCTCACCTCGGCGGTGTCCTCGCTGTCCGCCCCGACCCCGCTGGCGGGCCGCAGCGCCGAGATCTCCACGGCTCTGCGCAACGGGGACGCCAAGAGCCTGTTCGCCACGACGCCGCCGCAGCAGCGCGGACAGCTCACCCTGATCGCCCGCGGCGCCTTCACCACCGGGCTGAACGAGATCCTGCTGGTCGGTGCCGTCGCGTGCTTCGTCGCAGCGGTGCTGGCCGCGGTGCTCATCCGCACCAAGGACTTCCATACGGAGGAGGAGGTCCGCACGGAGGGGGACGTCCGCACAGAACGCGCGGGATGACCGCGGATGGCCGGTGGCGTGGCTGCCGATGAACGCTCAGCTCAGGGCCTGTCCTCCAGTTCCACGACGTGCATGGCGGCCTCCTCGGCCGAGGCCGCGGCGCCGTCGATGCCCACGTCGCGGGCGACCATATCCGGTTCGGCCTCGACGGGCCGGTCCTCGTCCGGCGAGACCAGGCGCCCCGCGCGCTCGTCGCCGACCTGGTCGTCGAACGGCTCGCCGTCGGTGTCGCGGGTGTCGCCGATGCCGTCCCAGTCGCCGTCGGCCTCGGGCTCCGGTTCCTCCTCCTCCAGGCGGGCGTCGAGCGTCAGTTCGGTCCGCATCCCCAGCGGACGTTCCGGCGGGGAGTAGCCCGGATCGCCGGGATCGCCGCCGCCGACCTGTGAATCCTCCGCTTCGAGCTGGTCCAGTTCCTCGGCCGCGTCGTACGCCTCCGGGTCGACCGGGTCGAGCGGGTCGAGCGGGTCGAGCGGGTCGAGCGGCTCGACGGGTTCTGCTGGTCCGGCGTTCATGGCGTACCTCCACGCTCTTTTAGGCTCTTCCAGCTCAACGCTGCCCGGGGATCGGCAGCCGCCGAGGCCCCTTCACCCCGACCGCGCTGCGGATCACCTCGGCGATCCGGTGTGCGACGACCGGCCACAGCAGCCCGGTGCCGGCCGCCGCGGCGGCGTGCTCGGCGCGCGCCAGGCGCCCGGGTTCGGTGAGCATGCGGCGCAGCGCCGCCGCGTACGCCCCGGCGTCGCCCGGCTCGGCCAGCAGCCCGGCCCCGCCGGAGAGCATGTCCTGGGCGTAGAAGAACGACGTCGACACCACCGGGCGGCCGGCGGCCAGCGCGTACGTCAGCGCGCCGGAGCTGACCCGGTCCCGCGAGCGGTACGGCGTCAGGAACACGGTCGTGTGCGCCAGCAGTTCGGCCAGTTCGGCGTGGGTGAGGAAGAAGTCCAGGAACCGGACGCGGTCGGCGACGCCCAGCTCGGCGACCAGCTTGCCGAGCCCGTCCCGGTAGCGCTCGCCGTGGCGCCGGACGATGTCCGGATGCGTGGCGCCGGCTATGACGTAGCTCAGGTCGGGCAGGTCGCGGGCCAGGTCGGCGACCGCGGCGATGGCCGTCTCCAGCCCCTTGTCCGGGGACAGCAGGCCGAACGTGCTCACCACGGTGCGGTGCGCGAGCTCGTCCAGCATCGCGGCGACCTCGGGCCGGACGGACGTCTGCGCGGGTCCGCGCGCCGGGTGGTGCAGCGCTTCGGGCGCGCCGTGCGCGATGGTCTCCCACCGGTCGGCCCGGATCCCGGCGGCCCCGGCCAGCCGCCGGGCGGTGGGGGACAGGACGGTGACCGCGGCGGCGCCGCGGCACAGGCGCCGCAGCACGTCGGCCTGGCCGCGGGTCGGCGCGGCGGGCACGCTGTGCAGCGTGACCAGGTAGGGCACCCCGGCCGCCGACAACTCCGAGGCGAAGGAGGCGACCAGCGCCCCGTCGGTGCCTCCGTAGATGCCGAACTCGTGCTGGATCAGCACCGCGTCGGTCCCGGCCGCCGCCAGGTCCGCGGCGGTCCGGCGATAGGCCGCCGGATCACGCTGGTCCAGCACCCAGGCGACTTCCTGGTCGTAGCGGAGCCCTTCGCGGTCCACCGCGCACACCGACACGTCCAGGTCCGGCGCGACATCGTCAAGGCTCTTGTACAGGTCCGCGGCGAACGCGCCGATGCCGCACTGCCGCGGCGGGTAGGTCGACAGCACCACGACGTCCAAGCGCTCCTGCTCGGTGCGGACCGGACGCAGCTCCACACCCGGAAAAGTCAAAGTGGTTGTCATCTCTTTGTCTCCTGCTCCGAGGGGTACGCCTCTTATGGCCCGTTTAAACGCTCCGATGCGTCCGAGGTCGGCGATTCCGATACCCGCGTGGCAATCGGGCACCGGTCGCACCACGCGCACCACGGGTGTCGTTTACGGGCACCTGCCCGGGGCACACGCACGGCCTAAGGAGAACGGCTCATGCGCGACGAGAACTTCGAGATCGGCGACGAGGTCTTCTGCGAAGCCAAGGCCTGCGGCCGGCTGAGCGCGGTGACGGTCATGCCCGCCAACGCCAGGCTCGCGCACCTGATCGTGGACCCGTACCCGGACGGGGAGCCCCGGCTCATCCCGGCGCGCCAGGCCCACGCCACCGCCGCCGGCCTGGCGCTGGACTGCTCCAAGGACCAGTTCGACAGCGCCGGGACGGCCATCGTCACGCATGTCGATCCGGCCGAGGCCGCCGATTACGTCGAGGACGAACTGCACCACCGCCGGTACCGCCGGCACCACCAGCACGGCGAGCCCTCCACCTGGCCCGAGGACGGCCCGGGGCCCGGCGTGCCCACGCCGAGCGTCGGCGCCCCGGCGCCGTTCCCGGGGCCGACCCCGCAGGTGGAGATCGAGGTCCGGGTGCCGCCGGGCGAAGTGCGGGTCCACGAGGACACCGCCGTGCACGTCTCCGACGGCGAACTCGGCCTGGTGGCCGGGGTGATGGTGCGCCCGCGCGACAAGCGCCTGGCCTACATCCTGGTCGACGCCGGCCACCTGTGGTGGCGCCGCCGGGTCGCCATCCCGATGGCGCTGGTGCGGGGCGTGGACGATTCCGGGATCACGGTGCGGCTGTCGAAACGGCAGATCAGGGATCTGCGGCCGGTCGGCCACCGGCGCGGCTGAGGCCGGGCGTGGCTTGCTCGCGGGGATCGCGGGGATTGTTACGTTTTGATCCATGACGAGCGAATCACCGGACCCCGCCGTGCTCGAAGCAACTGCCGTACTCGAAGCCCCTACCGTTTTCGAAGCCCCCGCCGTTTTCGAAGCCCTCCACCGCCGCGTGGCCCCGATCGAGCGCCTGACCGAGGACGCCGACGCCCTCGCCGAGGCCTGCCTCGCCGTGGCGCGCGCCTTCCGCGCCGGCGGGCGGCTGTTGGTGTTCGGCACCGGCACCGCCGCCACCGACGCGCAGCACGTCTCGGTCGAGTTCATGCACCCGGTGATCGTGGGCAAGCGGGCGCTGCCGGCGTTCTCGCTGGCCGCCGACTCGGCGACGATGAGCGGGCTGGCCCAGACGCTCGGCCCGGACGCGGTGTTCGCCCATCAGCTCAGGGTGCTGGGACGCGCCGGGGACATCGCCCTCGGCGTCTGCGGGGACGGCGACAGCCCCGCCGTCGTGCAAGGCCTGGCCGCCGCCCGCGCCTCCGGCCTGACCACCGTCGCGCTCATCGGCGGCGACGGCGGCCGCATCGCCGAGGACGGGCTCGCCGACCACCGCTTCGTGGTCCGTTCCGACGATCACCGTGTGGTCAAGGAAGGGCACGTCACGCTCTACCACCTGCTGTGGGAGCTGACGCATGTCTACCTGGAGCAGCCGCATGCCCTGGACTCGGCCGCTACTTCGGAAACCAGCCCTGAAGCCGCGGACGGCATCGGCACGCTCTACCCGTTCCTGTATTCGGGCACATCATCGCTGGAAGCGTTGACCGTCGAAGTGGCGGCCTCGGCCCGGGCGAAGATCGCCGAGATCGTGGCCCTGCGCCGGTCTGTCGGACAGGCTGAAGCCGCCTCGCTCGCCGCGTGCGCCTACGCCCTGGCCGAGGGCTTCGGCAAGGGCGCGACGCTGCTGGCGTTCGGCAACGGCGGCAGCAGCTCCGACGCGCAGGACATCGTCCACACCTTCCTCGACCCGGGCCCGGGTGCTGAGGTCACAGCCTTGCCCGCCCTGTGCCTGACCAACGACACCGCCGTGGTCACCGCCCTGTCCAACGACGTCAGCTTCGACGTCGTCTTCGCCCGGCAGCTGCAAGCCGTCGGACGCCCCGGGGACCTGGCGGTCGCGGTGTCCACCAGCGGCGGCTCGGCCAACGTCCTGGCCGCGCTGGCCGCCGCCCGCAAGGCCGGGATGACCACCGTCGGCTTCGCCGGCTACGGCGGCGGCAAGATGGCCGAGCCGGGCCTGGTGGACCACCTGTTCGCCGTCCCGTCCTCCTCCGTGCACCGCATCCAGGAGGTGCAAACGACGCTGTATCACGTGCTGTGGGAACAAGTTCAGCGCGAACTGCGCCTCACGAGCGCCGGTCCCGCGCCCCGCACACCGCGGCCTGGCCGAGACTGATCCCGCCGTCGTTCGGCGGGACCCGGCGGTGGGTGAGCACCCGGAAACCCGCCGCCTCCAGCCCGGCGACGCACCGCTCGACCAGTATCGCGTTCTGGAAGACGCCGCCGGACAGCGCCACTGTGTCCAAGGCGGTGTCCAAGGCGGTCTCGCGCCGGAGGAGTTCGCAGACCTCGGTCACGGTCGCGGCCAGCCCGTTGTGGAACCGTGCCGAGACCACCGGGATCGCGATCCCGGCGTGCACGTCCGCCGCGACCGCGTCCACCAGATCCGCGCCGTGGACCACCAGCGGAGTCCCGGTTGCCCCGGCCTCTACCCGCGCGACGTAGCACCCCCGCTCGGAACGGTCGGCCAGCTGCTCGAACTCGATCGCCGCCTGCCCCTCGTAGGAGACCGTGTCGCGAACGCCCGCCAACGCCGCCGCCGCGTCGAACAGCCGTCCGGCGCTGGAGGTGCGCGGTGCGTTCAGACCGGCGCGCGCCGCCGCCGCGACCTGCTCCAGCCGCTCGCCGTGCCGCGCCATCAGATCCCGCACCGGCGCGATGTCGGGCCAGTCGGTGCCGTAGGCGGCGTCCAGATACGCCGCACCCATCCGCCAGGGTTCGCGGACCGCGCGTGCGCCTCCTGGCATCGGAACCGTGGCCAGGTGTCCGGCGCGGGTGAAACCGGCCAGGTCGGCGACGAGGAATTCGCCGCCCCACAGCGTGCCGTCCTCTCCCATGCCGAGGCCGTCGAACGCGACCCCGATCACGGTCTCGTCGGCGCCGGCGTCGTTGTCGGCCAGGCAGGAGGCGATGTGCGCGTGGTGGTGCTGGACCGCGACCAGTTCGACGTCGGGATAGTCGAGCGCGTATTTGGTCGACAGGTACTCCGGATGCAGATCGTGGACGACCACCTGCGGCGTGACGGAGAACAGGCGGCTGAAGTGCTCGATGCCCTCGGTGAAGGACTGCAGCGTCTCGTGGTTCTCCAGATCGCCGATGTGGTGGGAGACGAAGGCATGCCGGTCGCGCGCCAGGCAGAACGTGTTCTTCAGTTCGGGTCCGCAGGCCAGGACGTGGCGCGGGAACTCCCACGGCAGTGTCAGCGGCGCCGGGGCGAACCCGCGCGAGCGCCGGATCGGCAGCGGCCCGCCACGGCCGGCCCGCAGCACCGAGTCGTCGACCCGGGTGTGGATCGCCCGGTCGTGGGTCAGGAACGCGTCCGCGACCCCGGACAGGCGTTTGAACGCGTCGTCGTCGCGGTGCGCGATCGGCTCGTCCGACAGGTTGCCGCTGGTCATCACCAGCGGCGCGGGATGCGCCGAGACCAGCAGATGGTGCAGCGGCGTATAGGGCAGCATGATGCCCAGGCTCCGCTGGCGCGGAGACACCGACGGCGCGACCGCGCCCGCCGCGCCCGCCGCGTCCTCGGCGTCCGGACGCCGCTCCAGCACCACGATCGGCCGCGCGGGGTCGAGCAGCAGCCCCTCTTCCACGGCGTCCACCTCGCACAACCGCCGGGCGGCGTCGAGATCGGCGACCATGAGCGCCAGCGGCCGTTCCTCGCGGTGCTTGCGCTGTCGCAGGGTCCTGACAGCGTCCTCGTTCGTCGCCGCGACGGCGAGGTGATAGCCGCCCAGGCCCTTGATCGCCACGATGGCGCCGTCGGCGAGCAGGCCGGCGGCGCGCGCAATGGGGTCGCCATCGCCCGGGATCGCCGAGCCGTCGGCGGCCCGCAGCTCCAAGCGCGGCCCGCAGTCCGGGCAGCACACCGGCTGCGCGTGGAAGCGCCGATCCGCCGGATCGGCGTACTCGCGGTCGCAGCGCCCGCACAAGGCGAACGCCGCCATGGTCGTTCCCGGCCGGTCGTAGGGGAGTTCGCGCACGATGGTGAAGCGCGGCCCGCAGTTGGTGCAGTTGGTGAACGCGTAAGCGTGGCGCCGGTCGGCGGGGTCGGCCATCTCCGCCAGGCAGTCCGCGCAGGTGCCGGTGTCCGGCGCGACCAGGACGGTGCGCGGTCCGCCGGTGCCGCTGGCCGAGATCGAGAAATCCCTCTGGCCGAGCGCGGAGATCGGCTCGACCTCGACCTGCTCGACCCGGGCCAGCGGCGGTGCCTGGCCGGTCAGCGCGTCCACCAAACGGTCCAGCGCCGTGGGCTCGCCCTCGGCCTCGATCAGGACCCCGAGGCCGTCGTTGCCGACGAACCCGCCGAGCCGCAGGCGACACGCCAGGCCGTACACGAACGGCCGATAGCCCACGCCCTGCACGACTCCCTGGACACGAACCCGAATGCGCGTCATTTGCCCTCCCGGGTCCCGCCTGTCGCAATCCTCATGGACTACAAATACCGGCGAATCCGGTGATAGCTGCGTAAGTTGGACCGCGCATCGGCCTGTGCCGCTCGCAAGAGCGAGCGCGCGGGCCGTTCCGACGAACGGGAGGCGATCATGCCGGCAGCCCAAGCGGCCCCCGCTGAGGAGACCGTGATCCATGTCCTGTGGCTCAACGCCGGGCTCAGTTGCGACGGAGACTCCGTCGCGCTGACGGCCGCGAGCCAGCCCAGCATCGAGGAGATCGCGCTCGGCGCCCTGCCGGGCCTGCCGAAGGTGGCCGTGCACTGGCCGCTGATCGATTTCGAGTGCGGACCCGCCGGCGGCGCGGACGACTTCCTGGAGTGGTTCCGCAAGGCCGACCGGGGCGAGCTGGAGCCGTTCGTGCTCGTCGTGGAGGGCTCGATCCCCAACGAGTCGATCAAGGACGAGGGCTACTGGGCCGCGTTCGGCACCGACCCCAAGACCGGGCAGCCGATCACCACCTCGGAGTGGGTGACCCGGCTGGCGCCGAAGGCGACCGTGGTGCTCGCGGTCGGCACCTGCGCCACCTACGGCGGCATCCACGCCATGTCCGGCAACCCCACCGGCGCCATGGGCGTCCCGGACTTCCTGGGCTGGGACTGGACCTCCAAGGCCGGCATCCCGATCGTGTGCGTGCCGGGCTGCCCGATCCAGCCGGACAACCTGTCCGAGACCATCACCTACCTGCTCTACCAGGCCAGCGGCCAGGCCCCGATGATCCCGCTGGACGACGCGCTGCGGCCGGCCTGGCTGTTCGGCGCGACCGTGCACGAGGGCTGCGACCGCGGCGGCTACTACGAGCAGGGCGAGTTCGCCGACTCCTACGGCGAGCCGACGTGCCTGGTCAAGCTCGGCTGCTGGGGCCCGGTGGTGAAGTGCAACGTGCCCAAGCGCGGCTGGATGGGCGGCATCGGCGGCTGCCCGAACGTCGGCGGCATCTGCATCGGCTGCACCATGCCCGGCTTCCCGGACAAGTTCATGCCGTTCATGGACGCCCCGCCCGGAGCGGTCGTGTCCACCACCGCCTCCAAGGCCTACGGCAAGGTGATCCGCAATCTGCGCTCGATCACCACCAAGACCGTCGACGCCGAACCGAAGTGGCGCCGTCCCGGACCCAAGCTGACCACCGGCGCCAAGCGCACCTGGTGACCGTCGGCCCGCGCATCCCCCGACCCCCGACCCCCGACCCATTGCACCGCCACCACTCCGATGGGACACGCCTGATGACCGCCACGACCAGCAAGGGCAGCAAAGCCTCCGGCGACGGCCTCGTGGAGATGGCCTGGGACCCGATCACCCGGATCGTGGGCAGCCTCGGCATCTACACGAAGATCGACTTCAAGAACGCGACCGTGGCCGAGTGCCACAGCACGTCCTCGATCTTCCGCGGCTACAGCCTGTTCATGAAGGGCAAGGACCCGCGCGACGCGCACTTCATCACCAGCCGCATCTGCGGCATCTGCGGCGACAACCACGCCACCTGCTCCTGCTACGCGCAGAACATGGCCTACGGCGTGAAGCCGCCGCACCTCGGCGAGTGGATCGTGAACCTCGGCGAGGCCGCGGAGTACATGTTCGACCACAACATCTTCCAGGAGAACCTGGTCGGCGTGGACTACTGCGAGCGGATGGTCAAGGAGACCAACCCCTCGGTGCTGGCCAAGGCCGAGAACACCCCGGCCCCCGGCGCCGAGGCCCACGGCTACAAGACCATCGCCGACATCATGCGGGCCCTGAACCCCTTCAGCGGCGAGTTCTACCGCGAGGCGCTGCAGGTCAGCCGCTCCACGCGGGAGATGTTCTGCCTGATGGAAGGGCGCCACGTGCACCCCTCCACGCTGTATGCCGGCGGCGTCGGCACCGTGGCGACCGTCCAGCTGATGACGGACTACCTGTCCCGGCTGATGCGCTACGTGGAGTTCATGAAGAAGGTCGTGCCGATGCACGACGACCTGTTCGACTTCTTCTACGAGGCGCTGCCGGGCTATGAGAACGTCGGCCTGCGCCGCACCCTGCTGGGTTGCTGGGGCTCCTTCCAGGACCCCGAGTACTGCAACTTCTCCTACGCGGACATGACCGACTGGGGCCGCAAGATGTTCGTCACCCCCGGTGTCGTGGTCGACGGCAAGCTCGTCACCAACGACCTGGTGGACATCAACCTCGGCATCCGCATCCTGCTCGGCAGCTCCTACTACGAGGACTGGAACGACCAGGAGACCTTCGTCAGCCACGACCCCCTGGGCAACCCGGTGGACCGCCGGCACCCCTGGAACCAGCACACCAACCCGCGCCCGGGCAAGCGGGACCTGGAGGACAAGTACAGCTGGGTGATGTCCCCGCGCTGGTACGACGGCAAGGACTACCTGGCCCTGGACACCGGCGGCGGCCCGCTGGCCCGGCTGTGGTCCACCGCGCTGTCCGGGCTCGTCGACACCGGGTACGTCAAGGCCACCGGGCACAGCGTGCAGATCGAGCTGCCCAAGACGGCGCTCAAGCCAGCGGTGACCTTCGAGTGGAAGATCCCGAAGTGGAGCAACACCCTGGAGCGCAACCGCGCCCGGACCTACTTCCAGGCCTACGCCGCGGCCTGCGCACTGCACTTCGCCGAGAAGGCGCTCGCCGAGATCCGCGCCGGCCGGACCCAGACCTGGGAGAAGTTCGAGGTCCCGAACGAGGCCATCAGCTGCGGCTTCACCGAGGCCGTGCGCGGCGTGCTCTCGCACCACATGGTGATCCGCGACGGCAAGATCGCGAACTACCACCCGTACCCGCCGACGCCGTGGAACGCCAGCCCGCGCGACTCCTACGGGACGCCGGGGCCGTACGAGGACGCGGTCCAGGACCAGCCGCTGTTCGAGGAGAACAAGGGCGACGCGTTCAAGGGCATCGACGTGATGCGCACGGTGCGCAGCTTCGACCCCTGCCTGCCTTGCGGGGTGCACATGTACCTCGGCGGCGGCAAGACCCTGCAGAAGCTGCACACGCCGACGATGGCGACGCCCGAGTGATGGAGATGAACGCCGCCGCCACCGCATCTGCGGATACAGATGCGGACCGGCTCGTCGAGGTCGGCGAGCGGATCGAGCGGGTCCTCGAACAGGGGGATCCCGCTCGGCCGGTCGCCCGCGACGAGGCGCGCGACCTGCTGCGCCTGGTCACCGACCTCTACGGCGCCGGCCTGGAACGCCTCCTGGCGATCGCCGACGAGGCCGGCGCCCTGGACGACGCCCTGCTGTCCCGCCTGGCCGCCGACTCGCTCGTCGGCAGCCTGCTGTTGGTGCACGGACTGCACCCGGACAGCGTCGAACAGCGGGTGGCCCGCGCCCTCGACGAGCTCCGGCCCCAGCTGGAACGCCACGAAGTCGAGGTCGAGGCCGACACGACCGAGGAGGGCACGGTGCTCCTGCGCGTCACGGGGGCCGGCGGCTGCGCCTCGACATCCGAAGCGCTGGTCGGCAGCATCCGGGCAGCGGTCGAGGATGCCGCGCCGGACGCGGTGGTGAAGGTCGAGACGGCGCGCGCCGCCGCCGGGACGTTCATCTCGCTGGACTCGCTGATGACCGGCCTGCACGTGAACCCGGTGCGAGCATGAACCATCCGACACCCGCGCCGGTTGAGAGCACCGACGCGCTGGCCGCCCTCCGCCGCATCCGCGCGACCAGGCCCAAGGCACACCCCGAGGTCCCGACCGTCATCGAGCGCTGCGAGCTGTGCGCGGTCCCGGTCTCGGCCGAGCACCGCCACGTCGTCAACCTCGACAGCCGCGCGCTGCTGTGCGCCTGCCGCCCCTGCTCGCTGCTGTTCGAGTACCAGGGCGCCGAACTGTCCTATCGCACCGTCCCCGACCGCCACCTCGCCCTGCCGCCGCTGCCCCGGCAGCAGTGGGACAGCCTCGAGGTCCCGGTCGGGCTGGCCTTCATCTTCCGCAACTCCCGGCAGGAGCGCACCGTCGTCTGCTATCCGGGCCCGGCCGGCGCCACCGAGGCCGATCTGCCCACCGACGCCTCCGAGGCGTTCGCCGAAGCCGTCCCCGACGTCGAGGCCGTCCTGGTCCGGGCGCGCGAGGACGGGTTCGACCGCTTCGTCGTCCCCATCGATGCCTGCTACGCCCTGGTCGGCCACCTGCGCGTGCTGTGGCGCGGTTTCGACGGCGGCTCCGAGGCCCACGCCCGCGTCGCGGAGTTCTTCGCCGACATCGAGCGCAAGGCGGTGCGACCGGCGTGAGCGAGCTTGCCTTCACCGTGCTGGACATCAGCCCGGAGCCGTACGCGGCCGCGCCGAACCTGGCCGCCCGCCTGCGGATCACCGAGGTCACCGGCGAGCGCGTCCACGCGATCGCGCTGCGCTGCCAGGTCCAGATCGAGCCGCGCCGCCGCGCCTACACCGGCGAGGAGAAGACCGACCTCGCCGACCTGTTCGGCGCGCCGGCGCGCTGGGGCGAGACGCTGCGGCCGGTGGTCTGGACGCAGGCCTCGACGATGGTGCAGGGCTTCACCGGCTCGGTGGACGTCGACCTGCCGCTGCCGTGCACCTACGATTTCGAGGTCGCCGCCGCCAAGTACCTGCAGGCCCTGGCCGGCGACGACGTCCCGCTGACCCTGCTGTTCAGCGGCACGGTGTTCACCCGGGGCCTGAACGGCTTCGGCGTGGAGCAGATCCCCTGGCACCTGGAGGCCTCGCACCGCATGCCGATCCGCGTCTGGCGCGAGCTGATGGACGCCCACTTCCCGAACACCGGCTGGATCCGCGTCGACCGCGAGACGCTGCGCCGCCTGGGCCGCTACCGGTCCGAGCGCGCGCTGACCGACTGGGGCCAGGTCTTCGACGCGCTGCTGCCGGCCGACGAGTTGGAGACTTCGCGATGACGTACGCCGATGTCGACGTCGCCGAACCGCGCGAGGAGGCGCGGCTGGCGGCCGCACGCCGCGTGGCCGACGCGATCCTGTTCGAGGGCTACATCCTGTATCCGTACCGTGCGACCTCCGCGAAGAACCAGCTGCGCTGGCAGTTCGGGATGCTCGGGCCGGCCGGCGCGGCGCAGGCCGGGGTCGGCGAGGAAGCCGGGATGCGCACGACGCTGCTGTTCGAGCCCGGTGCCGACACCGATGCCTATGCCGATGCCGCCGCCGACACTGAAATCGGCGTGGACCTGACCCTGCGCTTCCTGCACCCGCAGTTCCGATCCGTCGAACGGAGATCCGGCGCGGCCTTCGAGCCGGTCGAATCGCTGACCACGGCCGGTACGCACTGGATCCCCTGGCACGAAGCAGTGGTCTGCGAAGTCCCGCTGTCCGGCATCACCTCCGACACCGTCATCCCGATCGAGATCGCCGGCAGCCAGGAGACCGAGCCCCTGCACGACGACGGCCGCCTGGCCGGACGCCTGGTCCGCATCCGCGAGCGTCTGCGAGGCCAAGTCCGGGTGTCCTGGCGGCGGCTGGACGCCCCTCGGCCCCTGTTCGCCGTCGACGTCGAGGTCACCAACCTCGGGCGCTGGGACCGGTCCGCCGCATCTGACGACGCGCGCCCCGACGCCCGACGTTATGGTGCCCCACGCACCGCTGCCCCGCGCAGTGCCGCCCGCGATCTGGCCGCCCGCGTCTCCTTCGCGGGAACCCACGTCGTGGCGCGCGCCGTCGGCGGACGATTCCTTTCGCTCACCGATCCGCCGTCCTGGGCTGCGGCCGCCGCCGCAGCCGGCGACCAGCACCGCTGCTGGCCGGTCCTGCTCGGCGAGGAAGGCGGCCCGGACGACCTCGTCCTGGTCTCGCCGATCATCCTGTCCGACCGTCCCGCGGTCGCCCCGGAGAGCGCCGGCGACTTCTTCGACGCCACCGAGATCGACGAGATGCTCGCGCTGCGCGTGCGCACCCTGACCGACGACGAGAAGGCCCAGGCCCGCGGCACCGATCCGCGCGCCGCCGAGATCGTCGACCGCTGCGACACCATGACCGACGAGGTGCTCGCCAGGCTGCACGGTACTGTGCGTGATTCGGCTGGGCGCGATTCGGCCGGCGGCGCTTTCGACCAGCCCGACACCCCCTGGTGGGACCCCGCGGCCGACGCCTCCGTGGCCCCGGAGACCGACACCGTCGTGGTCGCGGGCGTCGCGATCGGCAACGGCAGCAAGGTGCGGCTGCACCCGCTGCGCCGCGCCGACGCCCAGGACATGTTCCTGGCCGGCCAGAGCGCGACCGTGGCCGCCGTCCTGCACGACGTCGACGACGGCGTCCACGTGGCCGTCACCCTCGACGACGACCCGGCCAACGACCTGCACGCCTGGTACGGCCGCTACCACTACTTCGCCCCCGAGGAACTGGAGCCCGTACGGGAGCCCGTACGGGAGCCCGTGCTGGAGCCCGGATCGGAGCCCCTGCGATGAGCCCGGAGACCCCGCGCGTCCTGGTCGCCGGCATCGGCAACGTCTTCCTCGGCGACGACGGCTTCGGCTCCGAGGTGGCCCGGCGTCTGGCCGCCGAGCCGCTGCCGGAGAACGTGACCGTGACCGACTACGGCATCCGCGGCATGCACCTGGCGTTCGACCTGCTCGACGGGTACGACGTCCTGCTGCTGGTCGACGCGCTGCCGCACGGCGCCGCGCCCGGGGACGTGACCGTCCTGCAGGTCGGCGAGGAGGACCTCGGCTCCGGCGAGTTCGACGCGCACGGCATGAGCCCGGTCGCGGTCCTGGGCTCGCTGGGCTCCCTCGGCGGCCGGCTGCCGCCGCGGACGTTCGTCGTCGGCTGCGAGCCGGCGGACGTCGGGATGGGCATCGGCCTGTCCCCGGCGGTGGCCGCGGCGATGGACACCGCGCTTTCGGCCATCCGGGTGCTAATCCCCGGCGACCCGGTAGACCTCACCAGCATCGCGAAAGGTGTGTGACATGAAGGTATTCGGTGTACTCAGCGCGACCGCCCTGACCGCGCTCGGCGTGGCGGCCTCGATCCTGGCCGTCCGTTCGCTGCCCGACCTGGCGCGCTACATCAAGATCAGGAGCATGTGAGGCGATGCACGAGATCGGATACTGCGCCGGGGTCCTGGAGGCCGTGGAGCGGCGCGCGGCCGGGCGTCCCGTGGCCCGGATCGGCGTCCTGGTCGGGGCCCTGCACCGGATCTCGCCGGCCGCGTTCGAGCAGTCGTTCCAGCTGGTCGCCGACGGCGGCGTCGCCTCCGGCGCGCGCACCGAGGTGGCGATCGCGCCGGTGCGCGCCAGCTGCACCGCGTGCCCGGCGGCGTTCGAGAGCACGGAGGCCTCGCCCGCGTGCCCGGACTGCCACAGCACGCAGGTGGCCACCCAGGGCGGCGACGAGCTGGTCCTGCAGTGGGTGGAGTACACCGAGGCGCAGGACGGCGCCGCCGCGCGCGAGCACGCCGGACCCGTCCCGGTCGCCGTGCGAGAGGACCACTGAGCCGTGTGCCTGGCGATCCCCGGACAGGTCGCGGAGCTGCTCCCCGACACCGATGACCAGCTGGCCGTGATCGACGTGGTCGGCGTGAAGCGCAAGATCAACATCGGCCTGCTGGAGCCCGGCACGCTGGCGCCGGGGGACTGGGTCCTGATCCACGTCGGCTTCGCGATGTCCAAGGTCGACGAGAAGGAGGCCGCCGAGGCGCTGGCGGTGCTGGAGATGATGGGCCAGGCCTTCGACGAGGAGCTGCAGGCCGTCGCCGAATCGGATCCGGTGTGAGCGCCGCGGCCGACGCTGCCGCCGGTGCTGCCGCCGGTGCCGCCGGTGCGGCTGCCGGCGCCGCGCAGCCCGGGTTCGGCGCCTGCTCCGGCGAGGCCGGCGGCGACGGCGAGTGCCTGACGTGCGGCGACGTCGCGATCCCGCTGACCGTGGTCGAGGTCGCCGGCGCCGACGCGCGCTGCCGCGACGAGGCCGGGCGCACCGAGACGGTCGCCGTGGAGCTGGTCGGGCCGGTCGGGGTGGGGGACCGGCTGCTGGTGCACGCCGGTGTCGCGATCGAGGTGCTGCGGCCCGAGATGTTGCGGCCCGCGATGCTGCCGCCCGAGTTGCCGTCGCCGGAGACCCTGCCGCCCGAGATGCCGCCGCCCGAGCCGGAAACCTAGGAACGAGAAAACAGGAGCCTGCGATGCGCTTTGTCGACGAATACCGCGACCCGGACCTGGCCCGCGTGCTGTCGGCGCAGATCGCCGCGCTGGCCGAGCCCGGGCGGCACTACAAGTTCATGGAGGTCTGCGGCGGCCACACGCACGCGATCTACCGCTACGGCGTGCACGACCTGCTGCCGGAGAACATCGAGCTCGTCCACGGCCCGGGCTGCCCGGTGTGCGTGATCCCGATGGGCCGCGTCGACGACGGCATCGCCCTGGCCGAGCAGCCCGGCGTGATCCTGACGTGCTTCGGGGACATGATGCGGGTGCCCGGCGGGCGCGGCTCGTTCCTGGAGGCCAACGCGCGCGGCACCGACATCCGCATGGTGTACTCGCCGCTGGACGCGCTGCGCATCGCCCGGGAGAACCCGGACCGGCAGGTCGTCTTCTACGCCATCGGCTTCGAGACCACCGCGCCCTCGACCGCGCTGACCGTCCTGCGCGCGGAGCAGGAGGGCATCGAGAACTTCTCGGTGATGTGCAGCCACGTCACGATCATCCCGGCGATCAAGGCCATCCTGGACTCGCCGGACCTGCGCCTGGACGCCTTCATCGGGCCCGGCCACGTCTCCACGGTCATCGGGTGCCGGCCGTACGAGTTCATCGCGCGCGAGCACGGCAAGCCGGTGGTCTGCGCGGGGTTCGAGCCGCTGGACGTGCTGCAGTCCGTCCACATGATCATGAAGCAGCTCGCCGAGGGCCGCAGCGAGGTGGAGAACCAGTACGGCCGCGTCGTGCGCTGGGATGGCAACGAGCTGGCGCTGAAGTCGCTGAGCAAGGTCTTCGAGCTGCGGCCGTTCTTCGAGTGGCGCGGCCTGGGCTCCATCCCGCAGTCGGCGCTGCGGTTCACCGAGGCCTACGCGCGCTTCGACGCCGAGCAGCGGTACGCCCTGCCCGGCGTCCGCGTCGCCGACCCGAAGGCGTGCCAGTGCGGCGAGGTGCTCAAGGGCGTGCTGAAACCGTGGGAGTGCAAGGTGTTCGGCACCGCCTGCACCCCCGAGACGCCGATCGGCACCTGCATGGTCTCCTCCGAGGGGGCCTGCGCCGCCTACTACAACTTCGGGCAGTACTCGCGGCAGCGCCTCGACCTGCAAGTGCTCTGATGCGCGCTGAACTGCTCTGACGTGTTCTGACGTGCCCTGAGAAGGAGAACCGAATGCCGAAGGTCCTCACCGAGGAAGAGGTCGGCGCCCGCATCGAGGAGATGCGCCGCCGCCCGCAGCGCTTCCGCGACGAGCGCATCACCATGGCCCACGGCGCAGGCGGCAAGGCGAGCCGCGCCCTGGTCGAGGGCCTGGTGGTGCCGCTGCTGGGGGAGCACGCCCCGGCGGCCCTGGGCGACGCGGCCGAGCTGAAGGCGGACGGCACCGCGCTGGCCTTCACCACGGACTCCTTCGTGGTCCGCCCGCTGAGCTTCCCCGGCGGCACCATCGGCGAACTGGCCGTCAACGGCACCGTCAACGACCTCGCGGTCAGCGGCGCCCGCCCCCTGGCCCTGTCCCTGGCGATGATCCTGGAGGAGGGCCTGGCCGCGTCCGTCCTGGAGGAGCAGGTCCGCGCCATCGCCGCGGCGGCAGCAGCCGCGGGCGTCCCGATCGCGACCGGCGACACGAAGGTCGTCGAACGCGGCAAGTGCGACGGCATGTACCTGACCACCGCCGGCGTCGGCATCCAACGCCCCGACGCGACCCTGGCCCCCGAACGCGTCCGCCCCGGCGACAAGGTCCTGGTCTCCGGCACCATCGGCGACCACGGCATGGCCATCATGCTCGCCCGCGGCGGCCTGGACCTCCAGGCGCAGGTCCGCAGCGACACCCGCAGCCTGTGGCCGGTGGCCGCGGCGCTCCTCGACGCCTGCGGCACCGCCGCGCACTGCCTGCGCGACGCGACCCGCGGCGGCGTGGCGACGGTTCTCAACGAGATCGCGTCGGCCGCCGAGGTCGGCGTCCTGATCGCCGAGGACCGCGTCCCGATCCGCCCGGAGGTGACAGGAGCCTGCGAGATCCTCGGCATCGACCCCCTCTACGTGGCCAACGAAGGCAAACTCGTCGCCTTCGTAGCCCCCGAAGCCGCCGACGCGGCCCTGGAAGCGATGCGCCGCACCGAAGGCGGCGCCGACGCCGCCCTGATCGGCGAGGTGCGCGACGAACCGCCGGGACGGGTGCTCGGGCGGACGGGGTTCGGGGGGCATCGGATCATTGATGTGCTGGTGGGGGATCCGCTGCCGCGGATTTGCTGAGGGGTGGTCGGGCTGCGGGCTGCTGCTGGTTGTGGCTGTGTGCTGTGGGGGTGGGCTGTGAGCTTCTAAATCCCACAGCCCGGCCGCAACCTAGCGTGCCAGTCCCTAAACCACAGGCCCCAACTCCTCCACCCGATACCCGTCCGGATAACTCGGCGCCGTCCCCAGCTTCAAATAAGGCTCCGTCCGCGGCGCCTTCCACGCCTCCGCCGTCGCCCGCGCCCGCAGCAGCCCCCCGACCAGCATCCGCACCGGAAGTGCCGGCGTCGGCGCCCCGACGGCCGTGCGCAGCGTCGGCGGCAGCAGGGTGTCGGCGACCGGGCCGGCCAGGCCTTTGAGACGGTCGGGCAGGCGCCCGGCGAACAGGCCGCGGGTCGCGGTCATCAGTGCCTCGGCGGCGGCGGTGTGGGCGAAGTGCTCGGCCTCGTAGGTGTCGAGGACCTTCTCGAATGCTGCGTAGTCACTCGGGATGTCGGTGACGTGCATCAGCTCGCCCAGCCGCCGGTAGAACTCCACTGTCGCGGTGCGTTCGTGGCAGCACAGCGGGCGCCAGCCGGTGCGGGCGATCCAGCGGGTCGGGACCACCACGAAGGTCGCCAGGACGTAGCGGTAGTCGTCGTCGGCGATGGTGAAGCGGCGGTGGATCTGGTTCAGGCGCTTGACCGCCGCCCGTCCGCGCTCGGCTTCCAGGCCGTTGGTGATCAGTTCGTACATGAGCAGGCCGGTGTCGTCGGCGCGCTTGCGGGTGCGCTCGGTCATCTCGCCGGTCGAGTGCAGGAGCTCGGCGATCGCCGGGATGCCGAACGTCGAGTAGAACGCCAGGTTCAGGCCGAGCATGGTCTCCCAGCCGAATTCGTACTGCGCGACCGTGCGGTAGATCTCTTCGTGGTCTGCGACCGGATCCAGGGTGCGGATGTGCTTCAGCCGGGCCAGCTCGCGGTTGCGCATGGGCTCGGATCGTAGCGGCCCGCGGCATCCTAGGCTGTGCGCCATGACCGAACTCCAGACCGACCGACTGATCCTGCGCCGCTGGAAGGACTCCGACCTCGAGCCCTGGGCCGCGATGAACGCCGACCCCGAAGTCCGCGAGCACCTCGGCGAGGTGATGACCCGCGAGCAGAGCGACGGCTCGGTGGCCCGCTTCCTGGAGGAGTACGACGCGCGCGGCTACGGCTGGCTGGCCGTCGAGGTCCGCGAGACCGGCGCCTTCATCGGCTTCGCGGGCCTGGACGAGGTCGACGAGGAGATGCCCTTCACCGGCGTGGAGATCGGCTGGCGCCTGGCCCGCGAGGCGTGGGGCCGCGGCTACGCCACCGAGGCGGCGCGCGCGATCCTCGCCTTCGCCTTCGACACCCTCGCCCTGCCCGAGGTCCTGGCCCTGACGACGGCCACCAACATCCGCTCCCAGGCGGTGATGAAGCGCCTGGGTATGACCTACGACCCGGCCGACGACTTCGAGGACCCGACCGTCCCGGAGGGCCCGCTGCGCGCCGGCGTCGTGTACCGGATCAAGGCCGGCGGCACGACAGCCTAGCCATGGCACACAACAGCGAGCGCAACGGCGAGTACAGCGGCGAGTACAACGGCGAGCACAACGGCGACTACATCAGCGAGTACATCGTGGTGCACCATCCGGGCTCGGTGTCCGAGCTGCGGTTCTTCGCAGACCTCGGACACATCCTCTACGACGGCGCCTACGCGGACCGCGGCACCCGGCCCGGCGGCTGGCACACGCTGCAGCGCGGAGGCCTCGCCGCCGACGAGTACTGGCTGACGCAGCTCGTGGCCGGGTCTCGGGCCCCGGTCATGCTCGTGTCCTTCTTCGCGGGCGAGATGTGCGCGATCCGAGGTCTGGAACCCGGTCCCCACTCCACCCCGTGGGCCCTACGGCTGCACGCGGCCTCGGTACCTTCGCGCTACCCGACGCCGAAGCACCGGGACCTGTACCCGGCGCCGCTGCCGCCGCTGTGGATGATCTCCGACGAGCTGCTCAGCGGCCCCGCGGCCGTCGAGGCCATCGCCGGCTGGTCGGCTGCCACAGACGGCGCGCCCGACCGCGCGGCCCTGGCCGCGCTTCTGGCCGAGGAACCCGAGCACTTCGCCGAGGACCTCCTCGACCGGCTCCTGGACACGCTCGGCCTCAGCGAGCAGGTCGAACGGTGGTACCCCCACCTGTTCCACGGCTGGGACGACCCGGTGAAACTGCAACGCTCGATCGCGGCCCTGCAACCGGGCCGGTTCCGCGCCCTGGACTGCCGAGAGCACCAGGACTGCTTCGCCCTGGTCCGGATGCGCGCCGAGGGCGACTACACGATCGAGTTCCGTGAGCAGAAATCCGGGACGCCCCAGCAGACCACCACGGCGTCGCTGGATGCGGTGGTCGAGGCCATGAACGCTTGGGCACGCGGCGAGGTCGCGTGGCGCGCGGACTTCAGGTGGGAGGAGGTCGCCGAGGTTCCTTCCGCCGGCGAAGCAACCTGAACCAGGGCTTAGGCATCTCCTTTACATGCCTACCAACGACGCCGACAGCACGAAGCCGACAAGTCGGATATTAAAGGGCCCGACCGCCGGCTTCGTCGCAGAGGCGTCGAGGCCGTCGAGGTTGTCGGGGTCGTCGGGGCTGTCGCAGCCCCGCACCGCCGGCCAGGCCGCCCCGTGAAGAACCCTCTCGACTGGTCCCTCCTCAGCGGCCCCATCCCCGTCCTCCTCCTGCTGGCCACCGTCGCCGCCTTCGCGTTCCTCCTCGCCGACCGCACCCGCGCCTGGTGGGTCTGGCGTGCCCCGGCCGCCTTCGCCGTCGGCGCGGTGCTCACCGCCGTGCTCGGCGTCGTCGTCGACCGGTGGTGGCGGCCGTTCCCCGAAGGGCTGCCCACCGAGGTCCTTCTGTGGCTGGGAGTGGCGATCCTCGGCCTCGCCGTCGCGGCCCTGCGCGCGCTGTCCCTGTCCTGGCGCCGCCGGGGCCTGGCGCTCGCCTGTGCCGTGGTCATCGGCCTGACCGGGCTGAACCAGGTCAACCGCTACTTCCAGAACTACATGACCACGCGTGCGCTGCTCGGGCCGTGGCTCGACACCGGGACCGAGTTCGGGCGGGCCGCCCGGCCGGCCGCCGAGGTCGTCGCCGCCCCGCCCGGCCGCATGCTCGCCGACGTCTGGACGCCGCCGGCGCGCCTGCCGGCCACCGGTACCGTGTCCGAGGTCACCATCCCGGGCAAGGCCTCGCACTTCAACGCCCGCAAGGCCTGGATCTACCTCCCGCCCGCCTACCAGGCGACGCCGCGGCCGCAGCTGCCCGTGCTCGTCCTGCTCGCCGGGCAGCCGGGGTCACCCCGGGACTGGATCGACGCCGGCCGGGTGCACAAGATCCTCGACGCCTACGCCGCCGCACACCACGGCCTGGCGCCGGTCACCGTCATGCCGGACGCGACCGGCTCCACCATCGGCAACACGCTCTGCATGGACTCCAAGCTCGGCAACGCCGAGACCTACCTGACCACCGACCTCGAAGCCTGGGTCACCGCCAACCTCCAGGTCGCCCCGCCCGAGCGCGGCTGGACCGTCGGCGGCTTCTCCTTCGGCGGCACCTGTGCCGTCCAGCTGGCGCTGCGCGCCCCGCAGCTCTACCGCACCTTCCTGGACCTGTCCGGGCAGCGCGAACCGACCCTGGGTACCCACAAGGACACCGTGAAGAAGGCCTTCAACGGCGACGAGGGCGCCTTCGCCCGCGCCAACCCCGTCTCCATCCTCGCCAAGCAGCACTTCCCCGGACTCGCCGGCCGCCTCGTCGGCGGCACCACCGACAAGGAGTTCACGCCGCAGCTCACCATCGTCTACTGGGCCTGCCGCCACGCCGGCCTCGACGTCCGGATGAGCGAGGTCCCCGGCGGCCACAGCTGGCAGGTGTGGCGCGCCGGTTTCACCGAGCAGCTGCCTTGGATCGCCGAGCGCAACGGCCTGGCCCGCCAATGAGCGCCGAATACGCCCCGACCGACCGCCCCGATCGCCCCGGCTTCCTCGGCGCCGTGCCGCAGCGCGTCGGCCGGATCGCCGGCCGCGCCCCGCTCACCACGGCGCTCGTCGCGCTGCTCGTCGTCGTCGCGCTCGTCGCGGGCAGCGCCGGCGGCGACGCCGACGACGCCCTGGACGGCCGGGTCGGCACCGGCGCGGCGATCCTGGGCGCCGGCAAGTGGTGGACGCCCCTGACCTACGGCCTGTGGAGCGTCGGCCCCACCGCCCTGATCGCCACGCTTTTGCTGGCGATCGCGGTCCTGGCTCCGGCCGAGCGCCGTCTGGGCGCCCCGGCGACCCTCGGCCTGTTCGTGCTCTGCCAGGCAGGCGGCGCGCTGCTCGGCACCGCCGTGATCGAGCTCGGAGCCCGCACCGGCGACGTGTGGCTGGGGTCGGATCGCGGCGATGCGGCGACCGGCGCCAGCGTGGGTGTCGTCGGCGTGGGACTGGCGCTCAGCGCGCGGCTTTCGCCGCTGTGGCGCCGCAGGCTGCGGCTCGTGTTCGGCTTCGGGGTCGTGCTGTTCATGCTGTACGACGGCACCGCGCAGGACGTCATGCGCTTCTGCGGAGCGACCGTCGGCTTCGCCACGGGCGTGCTGCTGTGGGGCCGCAAGCGTCCGCGCCGGGAGCGCGTCGTGTCCCACGCCGAGAGCCGCGTCCTGGTCGCGATCGCCGTCGGCACCTCGGCTCTCGGACCGCTGATCGCCTATCTGACCAGGGCGCCGTATGGTCCGCTGTCGCTGTATTCGGACCTGTTCGTGGGAAGCGGGCCCGGGGTCGAGGACCTGCGCAGCACCTGCAACGGCGTGGCCGACATGTCGGGGGACTGCCTTCAGGTGCGCTCGGAGTACCTGCTCGCGAGCAGTCCCGCGGTGTTGATGCTGTTCGTGCCGGCGGTGCTGCTGCTGATCGTCGCCGAAGGGCTGCGTCGCGGCCGTCGCCTGGCGTTGCTGTCCGCGGTTCTGATCGAGGCCGGAGCCGCGCTGGTCACGTGGCGGTATGCGGTGCAGGTGCTGTCGTCCCTGGACCCCTCGGACCCGGACTACGCCGACGCCCACAGGTTCGTCATCCAGTACTCGATACCCCTGGTGGCCATACCGGTGCTGGTCATCATGCTGCTGCTGGCCAAGCGGCGGCACTTCCAGCTGCGGGTCTCGCGCAGGACGGTGCTGAAGGTCTCGGCGGCTGTCGCGGCGGCCTTCGTCGCCCTCGGGGCGGCTTACGTGCAGTTCGGCTACGCGGTGCGCGAGGAGTTCACGCCGGTCCCCGGCATCGGCGGGCTGGCCGCCGACTTCATCGAACGGCTGATCCCGCCGGTCTACCTCGGCATCCTCGACGCGCCCTCGGCTCATTTCCTTCCTCAAGGCGGCGCCGCGAGGATGTTGTATGTCTGGGCCGGTCCGGTGTTCTGGGCCGTGACGCTCAGCGGGCTGCTCCTGGCCTTCTGGCGGTCGCCGATGCGGTACAAGACGGCCTCGGAAGCCGAAGCGCGTGCTTTGTTGACGACGTACGGCGGATCAACGCTCTCCTACATGACGACCTGGCCCGGCCATGAGTACTGGATCACGCGCGATGCCCGGGCCGCCGTCGCCTACCGCGTGATCGGCAAGGTCGCGCTCACCACCGGCGGGCCCTTCGGCGACCCGCAGGTCCGCGACGACGTGCTGGGGGAGTTCGCGGAGTACTGCGATCAGCAGGGGTGGACGCCGTGCTTCTACAGCGTCACGGCCGAGACGCTGGACGCCGCCACCCGGCTGGGATGGAGCGGTATCCAGGTGGCTGAGGACACTGTGCTTGCTCTGCCCGACCTGGCCTTCACGGGCAAGAAGTGGCAGGACGTCCGGACCGCCCTGAACAAGGCGGGCAAAGAGGGGATCGCAGCGTCCTGGGTCTCCTTCCCGGACGCCCCGCAGGCCCTGCGCAAGCAGGTGCGCGACCTGTCGCACGAGTGGGTCGCCGGCAAGGGGCTGCCGGAGATGGGGTTCACCCTCGGCGGCCTGGACGAGCTCGACGATCCGCAGGTGCGCTGCCTGGTCGCCGTCGACGGCGCCGGCCGGCTGCACGGCGTCACGAGCTGGCTGCCGTGCTACCGCGACGGCGAACCGGTCGGCTGGACCCTGGACTTCATGCGGCGCAGCTCGGAGGGCTTCCGGGGCGTGATGGAGTTCCTGATAGCCACCGCGGCCACGCAGTTCAAACAGGAGGGCGCGGAGTTCATGAGCCTGTCCGGCGCCCCGCTGGCCCGCACCGGAGGCGGCCCGCAGCCCGACGGCCTGCAACGCCTGCTGGACGGGGTCGGGCGGGTACTGGAGCCGGTGTACGGGTTCCGCTCGCTGCTGGCGTTCAAGGCGAAGTTCCAACCGCAGTACCGGCCGCTGTACATCGCCTACCCCGATCCGGTCGCGCTGCCCGCGATCACGAACGCGATCGGGCGCGCGTACCTGCCGCGCACGACGCCGGGGCAGATGCTGCGGCTGAGCCGGCGGCTGCTGGGGTGAGGGTGGGTGTGGCTGGTTGCGGTTTGTTCGTGGGTTGACAGGCACAGGCGTTTCTTGACGGCTTCGCGCAGGGTTTGCGGGATCCGTTGGTGGCGCGGGTCGGGGGGGTGGTGCTGGTTTCGCGGGGCGGTGGTGGTGTGGGTAGGTGGGCGGCTCTACTGCGACAGTCAAGGTCAAGAGCGACAGTCAAGAGCGCCTCCGGCGGCGCCTGCGCGGCGAGCGGCCTCGCTCCGGGGAGTGGGGGTCGCGCTGCTAGGCGGCGGACGCTGCTTGTGGTCGCCTTTGTCCCGGATTCCCCGTCGCATCGTCGCCTAACGGAAGCAGACCGGTCCGGTGGTATCAAGTCGGATCGCCCAGCTGGTGGTCCAGTATCAGCGACTTGACACCACCGGCCCGGCCTGCTTGGCTACGCCCGCCGAAGCGACGGGGAATCCGGGACAAACCCGCCTGTGGGAAGAGTTCCCGCACCACACGCCCACACCGCTCGGCCGCCGCTGTGCCTCACCGAGTGGACCGAGTCCACACCACAGGCCGGGGTTGTCCCGGATTCCCCGTCGCTTCGGCGGTGCTTGCACAACCATC
>NZ_JBGCCP010000028.1:0-123009 GCF_041262705.1 Catenulispora sp. MAP12-49
CACGACCGGGGACAGGGAAGAAACCGGCCGCACCATCAAGCCTGACAGCACCCTCACACCCACACCACCCCAACAACACAATGGGCAACAGGATCGGCGGCCGTGACGGTCGTCGCCACGTTGCCGCTGTCGCGAACCGGGCTGCCCCTGCTGCTGGCGCTGTGCGCGCTGGTGGTCGCGGCGGAGCGGCTCTCGCGGGTCCAGATCGGCACCTCGGGCTGGACCATGTCGGTGTCGCTGGTCGTCACGCTCATCACTGTGCTGGTCCTGCCGCCGCCGGGGGCCGCGCTGGTCGGCCTGGCCAGCTCGGTGCCGATGCCCCGGCAGCCGAGCTGGACCTGGACCAAGCAGACCATCAACTCCGCGATGTCGAGCCTGATCCCGGCCAGCGGCTCGGCCGTCTGCTACCTCGCGGGCGGCCACGATTCCAGCCACTTCCTGTACTTCCCGGAGTTCCTGTGGCCCGCCGCCGCCGCGTTCACCACCTGCCTGGTGGTCAACGCGCTGGTCATCGCCAGCTATGTGGGGCTGGCCACGCACCACCGTTTCGTGGACGCCCTGCGCGGCGACATCCGCCGCGCGACCATGCCGTACTACTCCTCGGGCGTGCTGGCGCTCATCTTCCTGTCGCTGTGGGACGACATCGGCTGGTACACCGCGCCGCTGGTGGTCGTGCCGATGTACATCGCGCACTGGAGCCTGTCGCAGTACGCGAAGGAGAACGCGGCGCACGAGGGGACGATCGCGGCGCTGGTGCAGGCCGTGGAGATCAAGGACTCCTATACCCGCGGCCACAGTGAGCGGGTCGCGCGCGGCGCGGAGATGCTCGCCGAGCAGCTGAAGATGCCGCAGGACCGCTTGGCGATGCTCCGCTTCGCCGGGTTGCTGCACGACATCGGCAAGCTCGGCGTCCCCACCCGTCTGCTCACCAGCACCGGGGGTCTGACCGAGGAGGAGTTCAAGCTCCTGTGCATGCACCCCAACCACGGGGTGGCGGTGCTGCGCGACATCCGCTTCCTGACCGAGGTCTACGAGGGCGTCCTCTACCACCACGAGCGTCTCGACGGCCGCGGCTACCCGACCGGCAAGTCCGGCGAGCAGATCCCGGAGTTCGCCCGCATCATCGGCGTCGCCGACGCCTTCGACGCGATGACCTCCACCCGCTCCTACCGCGCGGCCCGCTCGGTCGAGGAGGCGGTGGCCGAGCTGCGCCGCGGCGCCGGCACCCAGTTCGACCCGGTGCTGGTCCGCGCCTTCGAGGACGCGCTGGAGTTCGCCGAGCGCGCCGGCAAGCCGTGGGTGCCCACGGAGCTGGTGCCCGCCGAGCCCGCGCAGGACGACGGGACGAGCACGGCCGCGTCGAGCCCGTGGCCGCTGCCCAAGCGGGTGCCGGGCTTCTCCTTCGCCGACCACGACGACCCCTTCGTCCCGGTGGAGTGGTTCTCGACCTGGTACCCGAGCTGGCTGACGCCCGAGGGCGAGCCGGGCCCGGACGGCGAGGGGCAGGCCGGCGGGATCCCGGGCCAGCGCGCGGGCGAACCGGAGCCGGCGGTCGCCGAGATCGAGGCCGTGGTGGAGGCCGAGGTGGGGGCCGTGGTGGAGGCCGTGGCCGAAGCGGACCTCGACGACGGCTGGTCGGAGCGGATGCACTCGGCCGTGGTGCGCGAGCCGGAGCCGGAGCTCGACGAGGGCTGGGCTTGGGACGCGGAGCGGGGTGCGGTCGAGGCGGAGGGTGGCGAGGCTGAGCCTGAACCCGGGTCCGAACCCGAGTCGGATCTAGAGGCTTCAGTCGAGGATCATTCGGTGACGCTGGAGCAGCCGACAAAGTCCGAGCCCGCGCCCGAGCACCCCGCCGGGAACGCCACCGCGGCACCGTCCACCCGCTGGCCGGTCGACCCCGGCCTGAACGGCGAACCCCGCGGCTCCATGCGCGTGCGCACCCCGACTCCGGCCGCCGAAGCCGATCCGCGCGGTACCGGCACCGTGTCGGCCGCCGACGGCTCTGCGGCTCCGGACGCTGATTTCGACCTGCGCAAGCCGGCCGCCCTCTGCCAGGGGGTCGCGGGCCCCGCCGTCGAGCCGGGAGACGCGGCCGAGGACACTGTGGCCATGCCCAAGGCCGGCGACCCCGAAGCGTGGACCCCCTCACCGGAGCCGTGGGTCGCCTCCGAGTCGTCCGCCGAGGTCCCCGGGGCTCCGAAGGCCGGCGACCCGGCCGACGCCGACGGCCGCTCCGGGCCGTCCCTGGGCTCGGCGTGGTTCGCGCGCGGCGCGGGCGGCTCTTCCCCGACGCTCCACTTCTTCGGCCCCGGCGACAGCAGTCCGTGGCCGCCGCGCGACCCCGACGCGAAGGACTCCGAGGAGTCCCCTGCATGAACCACGCCAAGCCCCCGAGCCACCGGGCCTTCGAGGCCGACAACGACGCGCAGACGGCCTGGGCGCAGAGCAACCCGCTGCTGATCGTCCTGGCCTGCTTCGTGGCGTTCGCCGCGGTCGCCGCCTGCGCGGTCCACGGCTTCGACCAGCCCGGCTACGCCCTCGCCTTCGGCGCGATCATCGCCGCCGGCGAGGCCTTCCGGGTGCGGCTGCCCGGTGGGCGCGAGGCGGCGCCGCTGGGGGCGGCCACCGGCCTGGCCTACGCCGTGCTCACCGAGGTCGGCCACCAGCCGGCGCTGCACAACGCGTCGCAGGCGGTCGCGGTGGCGGCGTTCGGCTTCCTGGTCGGTTCCGTGCCGCACCTGGCGGTCCGGCGGCCGGCCACCCTGGACTACACCGCCCGCCGCTTCCTCATGGTCGCGCTCACCGCGTGGCTGTTCCGGATGTTCTACCTGCGCTGGGTGCTCGGCACCCGGGTCGACAACCCTCGGCTGCTGCAGCCGGACCCGCTGGACCCGACCTTCCTGAGCCGGCACCTGCACAGCCTGGCGGTGGGCTCGGCGACCGCCGGGTTCCTGCTGCTGGCCATCGTCGGCGACGGCGTGGTCGGCTCGATCCTGCAGGCCGGCCAGCACCGGCGCCCGATCCTGGCCGCGGCCCGGGACGAGGCGACCTTCACCACCCGCGTCGGGCTGGCCGTGGTGGCCACCACGCTGCTGGTCTGCCTGGCCTCGCGCACCATGTCCATCTGGGTCCTGCCGGCCCTGTGCCTGCCGCTGGCCTTCACCCAGCTCGCGCTGCGCCGCTACGCCCGCATCAAGGAAGTCCACCTGGAGACGATCAGGGCCCTGTCCCGCATCACCGAGGTGGCCGGCCTGACCCAGCCCGGGCACGCCCGCCGGGTGGCCCGCACCTGCCAGCGCATCGGCCGCGAGCTGGGCCTCAGCGAGGCACAGCTGCTGGACCTGGAGTACGCCTCCCTGATGCACGACATCGGGCAGCTCTCCGTCGCCGAGCCCGTGCACGGCGGCCGCACCGCGCCGCTGTCCCTGGTGCGCCAGCGCGAGCTGGCCCGGGCCGGCGCCGAGGTGATCCGCCGCGCCGGCGCCCTGGGCAACGCCGCGGAGATCGTCGAGCACCACCCCGACCCGTTCGGCGCCGCGGGCCCGCTGCCCAGCCGCATACTGCGGGTCGCCAACGACTACGACGACCTGGCCGGCGCGCAGCCGGAGTCGGCCGAGCGCACCGAGGCGCTGCGCCACATCCGGCTCGGGCTGGCGGTGCACTACGACCCGGCGGTGGTGGAGTCGCTGAGCCGGATGGTCGGGGAGTAACCACCACCCCTGCGCGGGCATGTACGTGGTGCGGCGTGATTGGATGCGCTCGTACATCGTTAGCTTGTGACTGCGAGGGAGCATCGAACGTGGCCGAGGAAGTCCGCGCCGAGATGGTGGCCAACGTGTGGAAGATCGTGGTCGCCGAGGGCGACGACGTCGAGGACGGCGACACGATCGTGATCCTCGAGTCGATGAAGATGGAGATCCCGGTCCTGGCCGAGGTCTCGGGCAAGGTGTCGCGCCTGGGCGTGGCCGAGGGCGACGTGGTGCAGGAGGGGGACCTCATCGCCGTGATCGGCTGAGGTCTCAGCCCGCTCATGACGAAGCGCGCCGCCGGATGCTTCCGGTGGGCGCGCTTCTGTGTTGCTCAGGCGGGTATTCCTCAGCCTGTGTTCCTCAGCCCGTGACGGTCCCGTGCTCGACGCAGCGCGCCGACCACCCGGTGGGCACGACCTGCACCACCATCCGCCGCCGGCAGTGCCCGCAGTACCGCGGCGGTTCCAGCTCCGCCCGCGCGGCGCACCGCTCATGTCCGGTCACCGCCGTCGGCTCGCCGCACTGCCCGCAGTAGTCCATGCAGGCAAGGTAACACCCGCTCACCCTTCTCCCGCCACCGCCCGGATGCCGCCGAACAGGTGACGCGGCTTTGGTATCACAGAACACGCCTCCACTACGCTGCGTGATCAGCTGTCCACCGTGATCAGCTGTCCACGCCCGCAGGAGGCCGAGCCGTGTACCCGTCCGTGACCACCGCGATGGACCCGGTATTGGTGGCGCGCTGGCAGTTCGCGAGCACCACGGTCTACCACTTCCTGTTCGTCCCGCTGACCATCGGCACGGCGTTCCTGGTCGCCGGCTTCCAGACGGCCTGGTACCGCACCGGCAAGGAGCAGTACTACCGGGCCACGAAGTTCTGGGGCCGGCTGTTCCTGATCAACTTCGCCCTCGGCCTGGTCACCGGGCTCGTGCAGGAGTTCCAGTTCGGCATGAACTGGTCGGAGTACTCCCGTTTCGTCGGCGACATCTTCGGCTCGCCGCTGGCCATCGAGGCGCTGCTGGCGTTCTTCCTGGAGTCCACGTTCCTGGGCCTGTGGATCTTCGGCTGGGAGCGGCTGCCCCGGGGCGTGCACCTGGCCTGCATCTGGATCGCCGCGTTCGGCACCATGGCCAGCGCCTACTTCATCCTGGCGGCCAACTCCTTCATGCAGCACCCGGTCGGCTACGTCTACAACGAGCTCAAGGGCCGCGTGGAGCTGACCGACTTCTGGGCCGTGATCACCCAGCGGACCACCGTGATCACCTTCCTGCATGTGCTGACCGCCTGTTTCCTGTGCGCCGGCGCCGCGCTGGTCGGCATCTCCTGCTACCACCTGCGCAAGAAGCAGGAGCCCGCGGTCTTCCGGCCCTCGCTGCTGGTCGGGCTCTGGGCCCTGCTGATCGCCGGCGTCGGGGTCGCGCTGACCGGGGACCAGCAGGGCAAGGTGATGTTCGAGCAGCAGCCGATGAAGATGGCCTCGGCCGAGGCGCTGTGGGACACCCAGGGCCCGGCGCCGTTCTCCCTGTTCGCCATCGGCGACGTGGAGAAGGGCCGCAACTCGGTCGAGATCCAGATCCCGCGCCTGCTGTCCTTCCTGGCCCACGGCAACTTCCACGACCCGGTCCCCGGCATCAACCAGACCAATGCCGCCGAGCAGGCCGAGTTCGGGCCCGGCGACTACCGGCCGTGGATCCCGATGGCGTACTGGTCCTTCCGCTGGATGATCGGCTTCGGGATGTTCTCGGTCCTGGTGGCGGTCTTCGGGCTCTGGTTCACCCGCCGGGGCCGCACGCCGTCCGGCCGCGGGGGCGCCTGGTTCTGGCGCTTCGGCCTGTGGACCCTGGTCTTCCCGGTGATCGGCTCGGCCTGGGGCTGGATCTTCACCGAGACCGGACGCCAGCCCTGGATCGTCTACGGCCTGATGCGCACCCGCGACGGCGTCTCGACGTCGGTGCCGGCCGGCCGCGTGCTCACCTCGCTGATCCTGTTCGCGGCGCTCTACGCGGTGCTCGCGGTGGTCGAGGTGGGCTTGTGCGTCAAGTACGTCCGCGCCGGGGCCCACGACGTCGTCCCGGCGGCCGCGCCGGCCGGTTCCGACGGCGACGACGACCAGCCGCTGGCGTTCGCGTACTGAGCGTCGGCTTCGCGCCCTGAGCACGAGAGGTGGACGGCCGTGAGCCTGGTGGACTTCTGGTACCTGCTGATCGCGGTGCTGTGGATCGGCTACTTCTTCCTGGAGGGCTTCGACTTCGGGGTCGGGATCCTGACCCGGGTGCTGGCGCGCGACGAGACCGAGCGCCGGGTCCTGATCAACACCATCGGCCCGGTCTGGGACGGCAACGAGGTGTGGGTGATCACGGCGATCGGCGCCACCTTCGCCGCGTTCCCCAACTGGTACGCCACCCTGCTGTCCGGGTTCTACGTGCCGTTGCTCCTGGTGCTGCTGGCCCTGATCGTCCGCAACGTCGCCTTCGAGTACCGCGGCAAGAGCGACGCCCGGCACCGTCCCTGGTGGGACTGGTGCATCTTCCTCGGCTCGCTGCTTCCGCCGCTGCTGTGGGGCCTGGTGTTCGGCTGCATGTTCTCCGGCACCGCCATCGGCCCCGACATGAACTTCCACGGCACGATGTCCGACTTCCTCACCACCTTCGACGGCATCGTCGGCGCCCTGGCCTTCCTGGTCCTGTTCCTCACCCACGGCGCCGTCTACACCGCGCTGAAGACCCGCGGCCCGATCCGCGACGGTGCGCGGCGGCTCGCGGTTCCGGGCGCGCTGGTGAGCGTGGTGCTGGTCGGCGTGCTGCTGGGCCGGGTGAACAACCGCTGGGGCGGGCCGCTGTCCTGGACGGTGGCGGTGGTGCCGCTGGTGGCGCTGCTGGTGTGCGCGGCCGTGCTGCGGACCGGGCGGCGGGACGGCTGGGCCTTCGTGTTGTCGGGGGTGGCGGTGGCGGCGATGGTGGCGTCGATGTTCATCGCGCTGTTCCCGATCGTGATGCCCTCCTCGCTGAACCCGCAGTGGTCGCTGACGGTGCACTCGGCGGCGTCCTCGCACTACACGCTGACGGTGATGAGCGTGGTGGCGTGCGTGTTCACGCCGCTGGTGCTGCTGTATCAGAGCTGGACGTACTGGGTGTTCCGCAAGCGGATCGGGGTTCGGAACATCCCGGCGGCGCACTGATGGCCTCGCGCGTCTCGGTGGGGTGCTGATGCTCGACCGTCGGCTGGCGCTTCACGCCGGCGCGGTGCGTCCGTGGGTGGTGCTGTGCGCGGCGCTCGGGACGCTGTCGGCGCTGTCGGTGATCGGCCAGGCGTGGGCGCTGGCCTCGCTGATCGCGGTCGGCTTCCGAGATCAGCCGGCCGCCACGGCGCCGGCGGTCTGGCCGTGGCTGGCGCTGCTGGCCGTCAGCGTCGGGGCGCGGGCGGCGATCGCGTGGGCCACGGAGGCGGCGGCGTTCCGGGCGGCGGCGTCGGTGAAGTCGGAGCTGCGCGGCCGCCTGGCCGCCGCCTTCCTGGCGCTGGGCCCGCGATGGCTGGCCGGCCGCAAGACCGCCCCGCTGGTGACGCTGGCCACCCGCGGCGTGGACGGCCTGGACGGCTACTTCGCGCGCTACCTGCCGCAGCTGGTGCTCTCGGCGACGGTCCCGGCGGCGGTCCTGGCGGTGCTGTTCACCGCGGACTGGGAATCAGGCCTCATCGTCGCGGTGACGCTCCCGCTGATCCCGCTGCTCCTGTGGCTGGTCGGCGCGGCGACGCGCACGCACGTGGAGCGCCGCCGCCGGGCCCTGGACGTGCTGGCCGGACACTTCCTGGACGTGGTCGCGGGCCTGCCGGACCTGCTGGTCTTCGGCCGCGCCCGGGCCCAGGCCGCCGCGATCCGGCGCGCGACGGACGAGGACCGCGCGGCGACGCTGCGGACGCTGCGGCTGGCGTTCCTGTCGTCGCTGGTGCTGGAGCTGGCCTCGACGATCGCGGTGGCGATGGCCGCGGTCGGCGTGGGCCTCCGGCTGGTGGCCGGGACGCTGGACCTGCGCACGGGGC
Organism: Catenulispora sp. MAP12-49; assembly: GCF_041262705.1. NCBI lineage: Bacteria > Bacillati > Actinomycetota > Actinomycetes > Catenulisporales > Catenulisporaceae > Catenulispora > Catenulispora sp. MAP12-49. Next base: position 7,789 of record NZ_JBGCCP010000028.1, read on the forward strand.
TGCTGGTGCTGATCCTGGCGCCGGAGGCGTACTGGCCGCTGCGACAGGTGGGGGCGTTCTACCACGCGAGCGCGGAGGGGACGGCGGCTGCGGCGGAGGTTTTGGAGGTGCTGGAGGCGGTGCCGGCGGGGTCGGTGGGGTCGAGTCGGGCCCCGGTCCCGATCCCGATGCCGCGTGTCTCGCTGCCTGCCGCCGGTATCGAGATCAAGGGGCTGACGGTCAGATACCCGGGCCGTGCGGAACCGGCTTTGTCGGACTTCTCTCTGATGGTGGCGCCGGGGGAGTGCGTGGCACTGGTCGGGGCTTCGGGCGCGGGCAAGTCGACGGTGCTGAAGGCCCTGCTGGGCTTCGTGGACCCGGAGTCGGGAACGGCGGCCACTGGCGCACCGGTGGCGTGGCTGCCGCAGCATCCGTACTTGTTTGCCGGGACGGTGGCGGAGAACGTGCGCCTGGCCCGCCCGGACGCCCCGGACGCGGCGGTCTGGGCGGCCCTGCACGCGGCGGCGGCAGCGGACTTCGTCGCGGCCCTCCCAGGCGGTCTGGCAGCCCAGATTGGCGAGGGCGGCCACGGGCTGTCGGCGGGCCAGCGGCAACGGCTCGGCATTGCCCGGGCTTTCCTGGCGGACCGCCCGGTGGTCCTGCTCGACGAGCCGACCGCGTCCCTGGACCCGGCTGCGGAGGCCGAGGTGGTGGCCGGCATCCGCCGCCTTATGGCGGGCCGCACCGCGCTCGTGGTGGCGCACCGTGCGGCGCTTCTGGAGGTGGCCGATCGGGTGGTGGTGGTCGGGCGCACCGCTGAGGTGGATGGATGCGAGCCGGAAGAGGCTTCGCCTGCCGACTACCGCGATGCTGCCGCCGAGCGCTATGCAGCAGTCGAGTGCGATGTCCCAGCCGACCGCCACCCGACCGCCCGCCTCGCCCTCGCCTCCGCCCTCGGCGCCGCAGCGTTCGCCGCCGCGGCCGGCCTGGCGGCCACGTCGGCGTGGCTCATCTCGCGGGCGGCGCAGCGTCCGCCGATCTTCGATCTCATGATCGCCATCACCGCGGTCCGGGCCTTCGGCATCGGCCGGGCCGTGTTCCGCTATGCCGAGCGTCTCGTCGCGCACGATGCGGCCTATCGGATCCTCGCCTCCCTCCGTGCACGCACCTACGACCGCCTCTGCCGCCAGGCGCCGGGGCGGCGGCGTGGCGAGTTGCTGGCCCGCTTCGTCGCCGACGTCGACGCGGTCCAGGACCGCTACGTCCGCTTCCTGATCCCGGCGGCCGCGGCGGGGGTGGTCGGCGCGGTCGGCGTCGCGGCGCTGGCGACGGCGCTGCCGAGTGTCGCGGCGGTCACGGCCCTGGGCCTGCTCGCCACCGGCATCGTGATCCCGCTCGTGGCATCCCGCACCTCCGCCAAGGCCGACCGGCACCTGGCCCCGGCCAAAGGCCGCCTCACCGCCGAACTCCACGACCTCCTGCGCGGCGCCCCCGACCTGATCGCCGCCAGCGCCACCGCGCCCCGCCTGAAGCGCGTCCAGGCCGCCGACCACGACGTCACCGCCGCCGAACGCCGCTCAGCCGCCGCCCGGGGCCTCGGCGCGGCGCTCACGATCCTCGCGACCGGCGCCACGGTCTGGGGCGCCGCCTACGCCGGACTGGAGGTGCTGCACGAGGGTGCGGCCCAGGCCACACAAGCGGCCACACAGGGGCCCACAGCTGCTGTCGGCCACGCCTTCGCTACTCCCGCTGGCCGCGCCGCCACAGCAGCCACAGCCGCTGCGCACCAAGCAGCAACCCACCCCCACATCCCCGCCACCCTCCTGGCCGTCCTCGTCCTCACCCCCCTCGCCCTCCTCGAAGCCACCGCCGCCCTCCCCCAAGCCCTCCAGCACCTCCGCCGCGCCCGAGCCGCCGAGCTCCGCGTCCGCGAAGTCCTCGCCGCCCCCGACGCCGTCCGCGAGCCCACCGCCCCGCCCGAGCTCCCGTCGGACCACACCATCCGCGTCGCCGACCTCCACGTCACCTGGCCCGGCCGTCCCGAGCCCACCCTCAGCGGTCTCGACCTCGACCTCGCGCCCGGCCGCAAGATCGCCGTCGTCGGCCCCAGCGGCTCGGGCAAGACCACCCTCATCAGCGCCCTGCTCCGGTTCGTCGACCCCGCGTCCCCGGGCGCCGTCACCCTCGGCGGCGTCCCGCTCACCGACCTGCGCTCCGAGGACGTGCGCCGCGTTGTCGGCCTGTGTGCGCAGGACGCCCACGTCTTCGACAGCACCCTGCGTGAGAACCTCCGCCTGGCGCGGCCCGACGCCACCGAGGCAGACCTCGCCGACGTCCTCGCCCGAGCCCGCCTCGCCGACTGGGTCCGCACCCTGCCGGCCGGTCTGGACACCTTCGTCGGCGAGCACGGCGCGCGCCTGTCCGGCGGCCAGCACCGCCGGCTCGCGCTCGCGCGGGCGCTGCTCGCCGACTTCCCCGTCCTGCTCCTGGACGAGCCCACCGAGCACCTCGATCCCGCCACCGCCGATGCCCTGCTGCGCGACCTCCTCGCGCTGCCGAAGACCCTGCTCCTGGTCACCCATCGACTCGGCGGGCTGGAGGCGGTCGACGAGATCGTCGTGCTCGACGGCGGCCGCGTGATCGAGCGCGGTACCTGGGCCGAGCTGATGCGCAAGCGGGGCGCCTTCCACAGCCTGTGTAGGGTCTACGCGTGACCGAAGCCCACGCCACCGCCGGCGGCGACGCCGAAGGCGCGCCGATCCAGGCGCAGATCACCCTGCACGTCACCGAAGCCGACACCGCGCAGGCCGTCGGCTCCGGCGACCTCCCGGTCCTCGGCACGCCGCGCCTCGTCGCCCTGGCCGAGCAGGCGACCGTGGCAGCGGCCGAGCCGCTGCTGGGCGGGGGCCAGACGACGGTCGGCACGCGCATCCGCTTCGACCACCTCTACCCGACCCCGGTCGGCGGCAGCGTCACCGCCGCCGCCGAGCTCGCGCACCGCGACGACCGGCTCCTGCGCTTCACCGTGGCCGCCCACGACGCTGACGGCCGCCTGATCGGCGAGGGCGAGATCACCCGCGTCATCGTCAACGCCGAACGGTTCATGGCGAAGCTCTGATCCGGCAGGACTCGGTAAACCAGGGTTCTAGCTTTCCTTGGCGGCCCGCAGCGAGAACATCAGCGGCACTCGGGGCATCCCGGCCGGCAGCCGGTAGGTGCCGTCCCGCTCCTCCAGCGCCCGGAACCGCGGGAACAGCGTCATCTCGTACTCGTGCAGGAACTCCAGCCGCAGCCCGGCGCCGATCAGGGCGCTGACGATCTCGCCGATCCCGTGGTTGAACTGCACGGTCACGTTCTCCAGCGTCGAGGCCTCGAGATCCGCGTACGTCCCGGGCTCGTCCCACACCTGCGGCGAGGCGTCGAAGTAGTCGTAGGCGACCGTGCGGCCGTCCTCGTCGCTCAGCGTGTTCCCGAACGGGTGGAACTCCGAGACGTACAAGAACCCGCCCGGTTTCACCATCGACGCCGCCACCCGCGCCCACCGCTCGATGTCCGGCAGCCAGCACAGGGCGCCCTTGCCGGTGTAGACGACGTCGAACTGCTCGCCGTCCAGCGCTTCGGCGGCCTGGTAGACGTCCGAGGTGACCCAGCGCGAGCCGGCGACGCCGATCCGCTCGGCCAGGGCCGCCGCGGCCGCCGTCGCCGGCGCCGAGAAGTCCAGTCCGGTGACCACGGCGCCGTGCCGGGCCCAGCCCAGCGTCTCGGTGCCGATGTGGCTCTGCAAATGCAGCAACTGCTTGCCGTGCACGTCGCCGACCTCGGCGAGCTCGAAGTCCTCCAGCGTCTCCCGTCCGGCGACGAAGGAGTCGAGGTCGTAGAACCGGCCGCCGACGTGGATCGGCACCCGCTCGTCCCAGTTGGCGCGGTTGTACTCCAGCCAGTTCGCGGGATCAGGGGCGGTCGCTTCGGGGCTCATGGAGCCCGACGCTAATGCGCGCTCAGCGGGCGATCAAAGGGAATACCGCCTCAGGCGTAATCCCGGTCCCTCGGGTCGGGCCGGTCCAGGTTCCAGTGCCGGCCGACGCCGACGATCCAGTCCGCGAGGTTCCCGTCCTTCTCGCGGGGCCGCAGGACGAAGCGGCAGATGCTGCTCTGTCCGCCCTCGTGGTCGCTGTACAGGACCTCGACGGTGAACACCCGCCGCTCCTTGATCGCCGCCGCCATCACGTCGTACTGCGGGTCGTCGGTCTGGCGGATCGCGGCGTGCCAGTAGCCGACGTCGTGGGCCGGGATGAACAGGTCGCGGACCATGCGGCGGTAGTCCTGGGGCGCCGTGTGCCGGTCCTCCGGCCCTCTGCGCTCGTCGGAGACCGACCAGCCCTGCAGGACCGCCAGTCCCGCGCCGGAGTTGCGGATCGAGATCGCGAAGTAGATGTTGCCGTCGACGGTCTCGGCGTAGCCTCGGCCGCCGCTGACCACCGCCCAGTGGTCGTCGGCCCAGAAGATCTTCTCGTCGCGGTCGGTCAGCCGCGAGGTCAGCAGCACCGGACGCAGCCCCACCAGCACGGCCCGCTCGGCGGCGGCCGCGGCGCGCGAGGCCGAGCGCACCGATTTCAGCGTGGCCGCCGCCAGGATCACCGTGGTCCCGGCGGTGGCCAGCGAGGATATGGTCACCCAGTCAGTCACGCGGTGGAGACTACAAAACTCACAGCCCTGTGGTCGATCGCGGATAGGCGATCGTCTGGTCGGTGGCGATGTTGACCAGGTACGGCACGCCCGAGGCGAAGGCCCGGTCCAGCGCCGGCCCGATCTGCGCCGGGTCGGTCACGAACTCCCCGCCGCCGCCGAGCGCCTGCACCACCTTGTCGTAGCGCGCGTCGGGGTTCAGATCCGCGGCGACGTCGTACCCGTACAAAGCCTGCATCGGGTGCTTCTCCAGGCCCCAGCACGCGTTGTTGCCCATCACCATCACGACCGGAAGCCCGTGCCGCACCAGGGTGTCCACGTCCATCAGCGAGAAGCCGGCCGCGCCGTCGCCGAACAGCAGCACCACCTGCGAGGTGGGCCGCGCCAGCCGGGCGGCGATCGCGTAGCCCAGGCCCGTGCCCAGACAGCCGTAGGGGCCCGGGTCCAGCCAGCAGCCGGCGCGGCCGGGCTCGACGAAGCGGCCGGCGAAGGACACGAAGTCGCCGCCGTCGCCGATCACCACCGCGTCGTCGGCCAGGCGGGGCAGCAACTCGCCGTAGATCCGGGCCGGGTGGATCGGATCGGAGGCGGCGGTCAGCATGTCCCGGTCGGAGGCGATGGCCGCGGCGGCCTTGTCCTGCAAGGCGGACAGCCAGTCCGCGTACGCGCCCGGCTTCGCCGCCTCGCGCCAGGACTCCGCGATGCCCTCGAAGGCCGTCGCCAGGTCGCCGGCGGCGCTCGCGGCCAGCCCGATATGCCCGCTGAGCTGCCCGGGGGAGTCCACGAGGTGCACGACCGGCGCGAGCGGACCGCCGTCCCGGCCGCCGAACATCCCGTAGCCCAGGCGGAAGTCCAGCGGGGTGCCGGCGACGATCACCAGGTCCGCGCCGCCGAACGCGGCCGAGCGGGCCCGGGTGACCAGCTGGCGGTGGCCGCGCGGCAGGATGCCGCGGCCCATGCCGTTGGTGATGACCGGGACCCCGGTCTCCTCGGCGAAGGCCAGCGCGGCGGTGTCGGCGTTGTCCATCCAGACGTCCGAACCCAGCACCAGCACCGGCTTGGCGGCGCGGGCGAGCAGATCGCCGATGGCCGCCAGCGCGTCGGCGTCCGGGGCGAGGGCCCGGCGCGCCCCGACCGCCGGCAGCGGCGCGGCGTCGACGTCGAACGCCGCCTCCAGGGACAGGTCGAGGAAGACCGGCCCGCGGTGCGGGGCGTCGGCGAGCGTGAAGGCGCCGTCGAGGTCCGCCGCCAGCGTCGCCGTGGTGTGCACGGTCGCCGAGTGCTTGGTCACCGGGGCCAGCAGCGGCGGGTGGTCCAGCTCCTGCAGCGCGCCCTTGCCCCAGTTGGAGTCCGCCGCCCGCCCGCCGAGCACGACCACCGGCGAGCCGTTGAAGTGCGCCGTGGTGACCGCCGAGACGCCGTTGGTGATGCCGGGGCCGGCGGTCAGGACCGCCAGGCCCGGCTTGCGGGTCAGCTTGGCGGTGGCCTCGGCGGCGAAGACGGCGGTCTGCTCGTGCCGGACGTCCAGGATCGGCATCGGCGGGTCGGCCTTCACCGCGCCGTCATAGAGCGAGAAGACGTGTCCGCCCGAGAGCGTGAACATCGTCTGGACGCCGTGCGCGCGGGCCACCTCGACGGAGATCTGGCCGCCGTGCAGCGGTTGCGGGGTTTCGGGCTGTGCTTCGGTCACGACGGTCACCTGTGGGGTTCGGGCGGACTGGGGCGAAGTTACGTGCCAGTAGCTTTCCGCCCCGCCCCGGCTTCCGCAAGGGTCACAGGTCGATCCTCATCACCCGGCGCCGGGGTGTCGGGCTGCTCACCTCCTGGAATCCGCAGGCCTCGTAGGTGCTCTTCGCCCCGACGAACAGCTCGCCCCACACGACCTCCTTGCCGGGCTCGGTGATCAACGCGTAGCCCTCGACGGCGGTCGCTCCGCGCTCGCGGGCGAAACCGACCGCGGCCTCGGTCAGCGCCCGGCTGACGCCGCGGCGGCGATAGCCCGTGCGGACCACGAAGCAGGTGATCGCCCAGACCCCGGGGTCGTCGCGGTCCTCGTCGCGGCCGGTCCACGGCACTCGCATGCCCCGCAGCCGCGGATACGCCGTTCGGGGCTCCACCGCGCACCAGCCGACCGGCTCGCCGCCGAGATAGGCGACCAGCCCGCTGGTGCTCCCGGACTCCGGTTCGCCGCAGCGGGTCTGATCCCGCAGGCGGGACTCCTTCTCCTGCTGCGCCATGGTGCGTCACTCCTTGGCAGGGGACTTGAACCACTGGCACTGGCAGTCATACGGCACACCGCGCTCGCCGAAGACCGTGCGCAGGTCCTCTGCCGAGGCTTGGCTCGCCGGGACGACGGTGATGATCCTGGAGTCCGTCATAGGCGCACGATAGACCCGGCCACGGACGGCGCCAGGGCGGCACGGCTCACAGACCGATCGCCTCGGCGACCTCGGCCAGGTCCTGTGCGGTCAGCCGCACCGCGCCGGCCTTCGCCCAGCCGTCCACCTGCGCGGCGTTCCGCGCTCCGACGATCGCGCCGGTGACCCCCGGCCAGGCCAGCGTCCAGGCGATGACCGCCTCGGTGACGCTCACCTGTCGATCCAGTTCACGCCGGAGTCGACCGCGTGGCGGATGGCGGCGATCGATTCGGCGTCGTCGGTGGCGCCCCAGCTGTAGGCCCAGCCGCTGCCGGAGACGGCCCAGGAGCCGAAGCCGACGCGGGTGACGGCCAGGTCGGTGGTGCCGAGCCGGGCGGTCTCCAGGCTCTGATTCGCGGTCTCGTTCGTCATGACGGCAACGATCCGCCTTTCGCGCGGGCCTACCCAGGACCGCCCGATGCCTAGGCACGGGATGACCAGGATGCGCCGCGCGTGTTAGGCAGGATCGTGAGCATCGACAGGCGTGCGGAGTTGGGCGAGTTCCTGCGGTCCCGGCGAGCCAGGCTCAACCCGGCCGACGTGGGGCTGCCCGACCACGGCGGCCGGCGCCGGGTACCGGGGCTGCGGCGCGAGGAGCTGGCGCTGCTGGCCGGGGTCAGTGTGGACCACTATGTGCGGCTGGAACAGGGCCGCAGCCTGCAGTTCTCTGAAGAAGTCCTCGACGCCGTGGCCCGGGCGCTCCAGCTGGATCCGACTGAGCGGGAGCACCTGTACCGGCTCGCGCGAACGCCTTCCGCTCAGGTGTATCAGGGCACGGGCAAGCGCGAACCGCAAGAAGTACGGCCGGGGCTGCGCAGGCTGCTGGACTCCACGATCGATGTCCCGGCCTACGTCGTGGGTCTCGGCACTGATGTGCTCGCGTGGAACCAGCTCGCGGCGGCACTGCTCACCGACTTCGGCACCCTGGCGCCGCACGAGCGGAACCTGGCCTGGCTGGTCTGCCACGACGAGGGATTCCGCGCGCTGTTCGCCGATCCGCTCGCGAAGATGCAGGACATCGCGGCGTACGTGCGATTGGACGTCGGCCGGCACCCCGGCGACCAGGCACTCGGCGCCCTCATCGCGGAGCTGTGCCGCAACGCGGAGTTCGCGCGGGTGTGGGCCGAGAACGACGTGCGCGACAAGACCCACGGGAGCTGCACCTACCGGAACCCGGTCGTCGGCGAGATCAGGCTCGACTACGAGACCTTCAGGGCCCCCGACGACCCGGACCAGGCGCTGATCATGCAGACCGTGCCGGAGGGCTCGCCGGCCGAGGCGGCGCTCCGGCTGCTCGCCGCCGCCAACGCGCGCACACTGGGATCATGGATGACGATGAGCTGACCCAGAAGGTCGTCGGCTTGATGCGGCTCGCCCACACCATGGTCAAGGACTCGTCCCCGGTCAGCGACGCGGCTTTCGCGCAGGAGATGCGGGACGTCGCCGGCGGCCTGGGCAAGCCCGTGCTCGACCCGGACGCCAGCGAGGAGGTCCGCGCCGCCGTGAACGCCGCCTCCGCGCAGGTCAGCGGTGACCTCACGCGGGCCCTGGGGCTGTCGCTCGGACTGTTCGGCGTCTTCTCGGCCACCATCGAACGTGAGTACGCAGGTATTGACGTCGCGGCCTTCCTGGACCACCTCGCCGGCCACCAGTGACGCGGCCGGGCGACCAGGCGACCTGGCTCGACCTAGCGACCTGGCGATCTGGCGATCTGGCGGACACAGCGTGCCGACACGAAAACGGTCCGGGCCGGCTGACCACCAGCCGACCCGGACCGCGAAAGCTGTGTGCTACAGCGTCTTGGACAGCTCCTTGATCGGCATCTCCAGCTTGGTCAGCAGCGCCAGGTCGTCCTCGGGCGAGCGCCCCAGCGTCGTCAGGTAGTTCCCGACGATGACCGCGTTGATGCCGCCCATCAGCCCCTGCTCCGTGCCCAGGTCGCCGAGGGTGATCTCGCGGCCGCCGGCGTAGCGCAGGATGGTGCGCGGCAGCGCCAGCCGGAAGGCGGCGATGGTCTTCAGCGCCTCCTTGGAGCCCAGCGGCTCCATGTCGCCGAAGGGGGTGCCCGGGCGCGGGTTGAGGAAGTTGAGCGGGACCTCGTCCGGGGTCAGGGCGGCCAGCTGCGCGGCGAACTCGGCGCGCTGCTCCAGGGTCTCGCCCATGCCGACGATGCCGCCGCAGCAGACCTCCATGCCGGCGTCGCGGACCATGGTCAGGGTGTCCCAGCGCTCTTCCCAGGTGTGGGTGGTGACCACGTTCGGGAAGTGGGAGCGCGCGGTCTCCAGGTTGTGGTTGTAGCGGTGCACGCCCATGTCGGCCAGGTCGTCGACCTGCTCCTGGGTGAGCATGCCCAGGGACGCCGCGACCTGGATGTCGACCGCGTCCTGGATCGCCTTCACGCCCTGGCGCATCTGCTTCATCAGGCGCTCGTCCGGGCCCCGGACGGCCGCCACGATGCAGAACTCCGTCGCGCCGGTGGCCGCGGTCTGCTTGGCGGCCTCGACCAGTTCCGGGATGTTGAGCCAGGCGGCGCGCACCGGGGAGGGGAACAGGCCGGACTGCGAGCAGAAGTGGCAGTCCTCGGGGCAGCCGCCGGTCTTCAGCGAGACGATGCCCTCGACCTCGACCTCCGGGCCGCACCATTTCTCGCGCACCTCGTGCGCCAGCTGAAGCAGCTCCGGCAGGGCCTCGTCGGGCAGGCGCAGGACCGCCAGCACCTGCTCCTCGGTCAGCCCCACGCCCTCGTCGAGCACCTGGTGCCGGGCCGCCGCGAGGATATCGAGGTCTTGGTCAGTGGTTGTCATGGTTCAGGCCGCCTTCCGAGGGTCCCAGGTCTGCCGAAATTCTGCCGGATCGAAGGTGCCGCCGAAGGCCGGGGAAAGCCCGGCCCGGGCGGCGAGGAGGAACTCGGCCGGGTCCAGCCGCCCCGCGCCCTCCGGGAGCGCGCCGGCCAGCGGCCGGGCGCCGATGGTCTCCAGGTCGCGGATGTTGCAGCGCATCGCCAGGTCCGGCTCGGCGGGCCAGCTGCCCAGCACGATCCCGGCCAGGTCCAGGCCGCGCGCGGCCATCGCCTCCAGGGTGAGCGCGGCGATGTTCAGGGTGCCCAGGTTCGGGTGCGCGACCAGCAGCACCGGCGCCTTCAGCGCGTGCGCCAGGTCGGCCAGGGTGCTGCCGTCCTCGTCGTTGCGGACCAGCAGGCCGCCGGCGCCCTCGACGAGCACCAGGCGGCGGCTGTCGGCGAGCTCGGCGATACGCCGGACGGTGTCGTCGAAGTCCAGCGGCGGGATGCCCGAGCGGCGCGCGGCGGCGGCGGGGGAGAGCGGGTCCGGGTAGCGGACGTACTCGTGCAGATCGGTCACGCCGGCCAGCTGCTTCACGATCGCCAGATCGCCCGGCCCGTCGGGGGTGACCCCGGTCTGCGCCGGCTTCACCACGGCCACGGAGGTGCCGCGGGTGGCGGCCAGGGTGGCGACGGCGGCGGTGACGACGGTCTTGCCGACGTCCGTGTTGGTTCCGGTGACTACGACGATGGACACGACGCGACTTTACGGCAGGCCAATGCCCGCACCGTGCGATCACGGGGTGAGTTGGGACACGCCCTCCCGGAGTCGGGACCCGTCCCTCCTCGTCTACTCCCCGTCGGGCCGCTTCAACCGCGCCACGAACTTGTACCGGTCCCCGCGGTACACCGAGCGGACCCACTCCACGGGCTCGCCCTCGGTGTCGATGGAGTGCCGGGACAGCAGCAGCATCGGCAGGCCGGTGTCGGTGCCCAGCAGGCCCGCCTCGGTCGGCGTGGCCAGCGCGGTCTCGATGGTCTCCTCGGCCTCGCCCAAGTGCACGCCGTACTCGTCGGCCAGCGCCGTGTATAGGGAGGAGTACCGCCCCAGCAGCTTGCGCAGGTTCGGGAAGCGCTGCTGCGACAGGTGCGTGGTCTCGATGGCCATCGGCTCGCCGTTGGCCAGTCGCAGACGGCTGATGCGCAGCACCTTGGCCGAGGCCCGGATGCCCAGGCGCTCGCCGAGCTCCACGCCGGCGGCCACGTACTCCATCTCCAGCAGCCGCGAGGTGGGCTCCAGGCCCTGGGCCCGCATGTCCTCGGTGTAGGAGGTCAGCTGCAGCGACTGCGCCACCTTCGGCTTGGCCACGAAGGTGCCCTTGCCCTGGATCCGCTCCAGCCGGCCCTCCACCACCAGCTCGGCCAGCGCCTGCCGGACGGTGGTGCGCGAGGTGTCGAACTCGGTCGCCAGCAGCCGCTCCGGGGGGACCGGGGTGCCCGGGGGCATCGTCTGCGTGAGGTCGAGCAGATGTTGCTTCAACCGGTAGTACTTCGGAACGCGCACGGTTTCCAGTGCCGATTCCAGCCCTGATTCCAGCGCCGGGCTCGGCCCCGGCGACCCCTGGGTCTCCAGAGCGATGTTCGCGGGTTCTGCGGTCATGAACGGCCCCTCCTCGTGGCCCAAAGTGCCATGGACCCGCGCGTGTGTCCAGCCGGGCGATCTCGGTGCGGACTTTCTTCGGATACCGGTGTTTACCTGGGGCGGGATTGTGTATGTCAGTGCTGGTTGCGTCTTGGTAACGGGTTGGACAACCGGGGTCGCGCAGTCTTGACGGCCCCAGTGGTCTATGCCAGTCTCCGGACTGGTCTAAACCAATCGGGAAAAGCGGGGAGACGCTTCAGGAGGCGCCTTCTCGAAAGAGACAAGCCCGGCCTTTTCTGATCGCTCGACACCACACAACGGATCCACGACCGGATTACCGATCTAACGCAGCACGGGACGGCATCGCTCAGGGTTGCCGTGTCGCGCGGTCGGTCTGTGGGTCGCTCAGATCCCTCACCTACCAAGGAGTACGGCATGAGGCGCAAGCTCATAGCCCTGTCGTCGGCGGCCGTGGCCGTGGCGCTCATGGCTTCCGCGTGCAGCTCGTCGAAGTCCAGCACGTCCGCGTCCGGCAGCGGCGGCACCACCGCGGCCCCGTCGTCCAACCAGCTCGGTACCGGCGGCACCGGCTCGACCGGTTCGGCGATCACCACCGACGGCAAGGGCAAGACGGTCAACATCTGGCTGATGCAGGACGCGCAGAAGGGCTGGGAGAACGTCGTCGACCAGGCCAACCAGCGCTTCACCGCGGAGACCGGCGCGCAGGTCAAGATCAACTGGCAGACCTGGACCAACTACGGCCAGACCGTGGACGCCGCCATCGGCTCCTCCTCGGCCCCGGACGCGATCGAGCTGGGCAACACCCAGACCGCCAAGTACATCGGCGCGAACCAGCTGGTCGACCTCACCGGCGACAAGTCGAAGTTCGACAACTCCGGCGCGTGGCTGGACAGCCTCGCGGCCTCCGGCGCCTCGCCCGACGGCAGCAAGCAGTTCGCCGTCCCCTACTACGCCGGTTCGCGCGTCCTGATCTACCGCAAGGAGCTGTGGGCCGCGGCGGGCGTGACCACCGCGCCCACCACGCTCGACGAGCTCAAGGCGGACCTGGACAAGGTCAAGGCGGCCAACACCTCCACCGCCAACTTCTCGGCGCTCTACCTGCCGGGCCAGAACTGGTACACCGCGATCTCCTTCGGCGCCGGCTCCTACGGCGTCAACGGCGTCATCGCCAAGTCCGACGGCAGCACCTGGACCGGCACGATGACCGACCCGAAGTTCCTGTCGGGCATCCAGACCTGGGACGACCTGCAGAAGAACTACTCGGTCGGCGGCGCCACCAAGGACGAGACCGACCAGGACGCCCTGATGGCCAAGGGCAACATCTCGGCCATCATCGGCAACGGCTGGGAGGCCGCGCAGGTCTACGACCCCAAGGTCGGCGACCCGACGCTGAAGGACAAGCTCGCTGAGATCGCCGTCCCCGGCGTCACCGCCGACGCGCCGACCCCGGCCTTCCTGGGCGGCTCGAACCTGGCGGTCCCGAGCAAGGCGGCCAACTCCAAGCTCGGCGAGGAGTGGATCCGCATCTTCACCGACACCACCAGCATGAAGCTGCTGGCGGCCAAGGCGATCCCGAACAACAAGACCCAGATCGCCGACTACATCGCCGCCGACCCGGCCAACCAGGCCACCGGCGACGCGGCCAAGGGCGTCACCTGGTTCATCCCGAACTCGCCGAACTGGGCGCCGGCCGACGAGACGCAGCTGAAGACCGCGTTCGGCCAGATCGCCTCGGGCAAGGACCCGGCGAGCGTGCTCAAGGGACTGCAGGACAGCATCCTGAAGGATCTGAACAGCTGATCCGCCCAGGCCTTCAAAAGGCCGGCTGATCGACAACGGGGGGATGGGGACGCGGGACGGCCACGGGGCCGGCCCCGCGTCCGCCAGAAGTTCACTTCAGGTGGCCGGCGTCGTGAGGGGGTCCTCACCCGCCGGCCGTTTGTTTGCCGCCGCCTGCGAGCCGCCATCAGCGCCGGGCGCCCGAGAGGATCGCGGATCCCATGAGTGTCATAGAGAACAGGGCTTCCCAACGGGAGGTCCAAAGCCCACCGCCGAAGAGGCGGAGCGTAACCGTGCGGGGCAAGTCCCTGCCCTACCTCTTCCTGGTCCCGTCGGTCGTCGTGCTCGCCACGATGATGGGCTATCCGCTGGTGCGGATGGTCCTGCTGGCGTTCCAGAACATGAACAACTACCGCAAGTTCGTCAATCCGAGCCTGGTCAGCTACGTCGGCTTCAACACCTTCAGCTCGATCCTGCAGGACCCGCTGTTCTGGCAGGTGATCCGGCGGACCCTGGTCTGGACGGCGCTGAACGTCGCCCTGAGCATGGTCATCGCGATGGCCGTCGCCGCGCTGCTGGGCCGGATCTCGCCCTGGGCCCGGGTCACCCTGATCACGGTGCTGCTGTTCGTCTGGTCCATGCCGACGATCGTCACCGGGACCGTGTTCCGCTGGCTGTTCGACAACGCCTACGGCGTCATCGACTACATCCTGTACCTGTTCGGGTTCAAGGGGATGCTGCACCACGACTGGTTCGCCGACCCGAATCAGGGTCTGTATGTGGTCGTCACCTCCGTGGTGGTCTGGGGCGCGCTGCCGTTCCTGGTCCTGGCCCTGCACGCCGGCATGACCCAGGTGCCCACCGAGCTCAAGGAGGCCGCCCGGGTGGACGGCGCGTCCCCGCTCCAGGTCTACCGGAACGTGACGCTGCCGATCCTGCGCCCGCTGCTGCTGATCACCACGGCGCTGTCCTTCATCTGGGACTTCCAGGTCTTCAACCAGATCTGGACCATGCGCAACGGCGCGCCCGAGCAGGGGTACTGGACCATCGGCGTCTACCTCTTCGAGGAGGCCTTCGACCGGAACCGGTACAGCGACGGCGCGGTGATCTCGATCGCGATGATCGTCATCATGCTGCTGGTGCTCGTCTTCTACATCCGTCAGATGCTCAGGATCGGGGAGCAGAAGTGAGCACCTTCCGCAGGGCCCCGCGCCGGGGCATGACAGCCTTCTGGAACACCGTGGCGATGGTGATCGCCATCGTGCTGGGCTTCCCGATCTACTGGATGCTGCTCACGACGGTGAAGTCCAACAAGGACCTCATCTCCCAGCACCCGACCTTCTGGCCGTCGCACTTCGACTTCTCCTCCTTCTCCTCGGCGATGGACGACAATTTCGGCGGCAACCTGCTGAACACCGTCTACATCACGCTGGGCTCGGTCGGCATCAGCTTGGTCGTCGGCCTGCTGGCGGCGCTGGCCGTGGCCCGCTTCGACTTCCGCGGCCGCAAGCCGTTCATCGTGGCGATCCTGGTGGTCCAGATGGTCCCGCTGATCACCATCCTGGTCGGCCTGCTGCCGGTGCTGAACGCCACGAACCTCTACGGCTCGGTGCTCGGCGTGATCCTGGCCTACCTGGTCTTCACGATCCCGTTCATCATCTGGACGCTGCGCACCTACATCGTCGGCATCCCGGTCGAGCTGGACGAGGCGGCCATGGTGGACGGCTGCACCAAGGCCCAGGCCTTCCGCCGGGTCGTGCTGCCGCTGCTGGCCCCCGGTCTGGTCTCCACCGGCGTGTTCGCCTGGATCCAGGCCTGGAACGAGTTCGTGATGGCGCGGCAGATCCTCGCGCCGGCCCAGAACAAGACGGCCATGGTGTGGCTGACGTTCTTCAGCGACACCCCGACCCACGGCTCGGACTACTCCGGGCAGATGGCCGGAGCGCTGATCATCGCAGCCCCCGTCATCATCTTGTTCACCGTCTTCCAAAGCCGCCTCTCGACCGGTCTCACCGCCGGCGCGGTGAAGGGGTAAGGGGTACGGCGCGCGCATGGGAGAGCAACTGCTGCGCGACGCCGCCGCCGTCCTCCAGCCGGGGTTCGTCAACGACGAATCCGGCAGGGTCCCGGACTGGGTGCGTCGCGCCCTGACCGAGGACGGACTCGGCGGTGTCGCCTACTACGGACGGAACATCGCGGCGACGCCGGAACGCACCGGCGAGCTGTCGGCGGCGCTGCGTGCGGAGAATCCGCACGTGCTGGTCGCCGTGGACGAGGAAGGGGGCGACGTCACCCGGCTCGACGTCGCGACCGGGTCGGTGTTCCCGGGCAACTACGCCCTGGGCCACGTGGACGACCCGGAGCTGACCGAACGGGTCGCCCGGCAGATCGGCCGCTCGCTGTGGCGGGCGGGGATCAACCTGAACTACGCGCCGGACGCGGACCTGAACACCAACCCGGACAACCCGGTGATCGGGACCCGGTCCTTCGGGTCCGACGCGGACGTCGCGGCGCGGCACTCCGCTGCGTACGTCAGGGGCCTGCAGGCGGCCGGCGTGGCCGGCTGCGCCAAGCACTTCCCCGGGCACGGCGACACCGCCGTGGACTCGCACCACGGCCTGCCGCTGGTGCAGCACTCGGACGAGGAGTGGGCCAAACACCTGGCGCCGTTCCGGGCCGCGATCCAGGCCGGGGTGAAGTCGGTCATGACCGCGCACATCCTGGCGCCCCGCTACGACCCGGAGTTCCCGTCGACCATGAGCCGCAAGGTCCTGGTGGACCTGCTGCGCGGCGAGCTCGGCTTCACCGGGCTGGTGGTCACCGACGGCATCGAGATGGCCGCCATCGCCGACACGTTCGGGATCGCCGAGGGGACGGTCCTGGCCCTGGCCGCGGGCGTCGACGCGGTGTGCGTCGGCGGCGGCCTGCGCGACGAGGCCGACTACCTGATGCTGCGCGACGCGCTGGTGGCCGCGGTGCGCGAGGGCCGGCTGCCGGCCGAGCGGCTGCACGACGCCGCCACGCGGGTGCGCGAGCTGGGCGCATGGGCCGCCGCACAGCGGGCGGGCGTGGAGGGGACGCACGCCGCAAACGGCGGGGTTGGTGGTGCCGGTGGTGCCGATGACACCGGCGGCGCTTATGGCGCTGACGGGACTGGAGCTGCCGGCGCTGACGGCGTGGCGTTGCTGACCGGAACCGTGGTGCCGAGCGGCGCTTCGGACGCGGCGGTGAACGGCGCTGCCGGCGGGCGTCCCGACCGGGGTCTCGACGGGACTGCCGACCGGGGTCTCGACGGCGAAGGCGCCCTCGCGGCCGCCGACGGTGCGCGCACGATCGGCCTGACCGCCGCCTCGCGCGCGCTGTCCGTCTCCGGGGCCCCGCTCGTGCCGCTGGCCGGTCCGGTCACGGTCCTGGAGTTCGTGCCTTTGGCGAACAACGCGGCCGGGACCGCGGTCCCGTGGGGCCTGAGCCCGGTGCTGTCCGAGCTACCGGCCGGCAGCACGGCGGCGCGGTTCGTGGAACCGGGCGTGGCGACCAGCTTCGCCGGCGACGACGACACCGCCGCGGCGCTGGCCGCGGTGCGCCCGCGGCTCGTCGCGGTCCCGTACACCCCGGCCGGGGTGTCCGAGGCCGTCGCCGCGGCGGCGGGCCGGCCGCTGGTGCTGGTGGTGCGCGACGCGCACCGGCACGCCTGGATGGCCTCGGCCCTGGCCGCCGTCACCGCCGTCCGGCCCGACGCGATCGTGGTCGAGATGGGGATCGCGTACGGTCTGGGGGAGAAGCCCGCCGGGGCGACTCTGATAGCCACCCATGGCGCGGCGTTGGTGTCCGGGCTCGCGGTCGCCCGGCTTCTGACGAAGGGATCGGCCTAGGTGAGCGATACCAGGTCCGGAGAGCCCGGCGAGACCGGCCCGGGGCAGCTCGTCCAGCCAGGACAGATCATGGCCCGGGAGATCGCCGAACAGCCGGCGGTGCTGGAGCGGATCCTCACCGAGGGTCTGCCCCGTATCCGCGAGGCGGCCGAGCAGGTGAAGGCGGCCCGCCCGCGCTTCGCTCTGCTCACCGCCCGCGGGACCAGCGACAACGCGGCGTACTACGCCAAGTACCTGATGGAGATCGCGCTCGGCCTGCCGGTCGGGCTGACCTCCATGTCGACCACCACGGCCTACCACGCGCAGCCCGACCTGCGCGACGTGCTGTGCGTGACGGTCTCGCAGTCCGGCGGCTCCCCGGACCTGGTCGCCCACACCGAGATGGCCAAGGCGCGCGGTGGTCTGACGCTGGCCGTGACCAATGTCGCCGGCTCACCGGTGAACCGGGCCTCGGAGCTGTCTCTGGACGTCCTGGCGGGCCCGGAGCTGGCACTTCCGGCGACGAAGACGTACACCGCGGAGCTCCTCACCCTGTGGCTCCTGGTGGACGCACTCCGCGGCGGCGACGGTTCGGCGGCCAAGGCCCTCCCGGACCTGGCCGCCACGGTCCTGGCCCGGGAATCCGAGGTGGCCGACCTGGCGCAGCGCTACCGCTTCGCCTCCCGCCTGGTCCTGACCGGACGCGGCTACTCCTACCCGACAGCCCGCGAGGCGGCACTGAAGGTCATGGAGACCAGCTACCTGCCGGCCCACGCCTTCTCCGGCGCGGACCTCCTCCACGGCCCCCTGGCCATGGTGGACAACGTCAGCCCGGTGGTCGCCGTCGCTGCCGAGGGCGCCGGCGGCACCGCCCTGGAGCCGGTCCTGGAGCGGCTGCGCGAGCGCGGTGCGGATCTGGTCGTGATCGGCTCCGCCGAGCACGTCGCCGGAGCCACGGCCGGGTTCGTGCTGCCGTCCGGCCTGCCGGAGGAGCTGTCGCCGATCCTGGAGATCCTGCCGCTGCAACAGCTGGCGTACCACGTCACGATGGGGCGGGGCTTGAATCCGGATGCGCCGCGGGCTTTGGCGAAGGTGACGCGGACGCACTAGCGGGTTTTCGCGAGCGGGCTCAGGGCCCGTCGGCCTTCATCGGTCGGCGGGCCCTGAGTCTTTTCATGATTTCCTTCCCCGGAGGGAACCCGCGACGGGGCCGGGGCGTGTCCGATCGGTGGCGCCGCGAGGGCGGGATGGCCGGCGCCGCGGACGCGATGCGCCGGGGGCGGAGGCGTTCGCTGCGGGCGCGCGGCGGCGTGGCGGTGCTGGGGGTGGCCGCGATCGGCGGCGCCCTCGGGGTGACCGCGACGCTGGGCGGCCTCGCGGGCGGGGCCAAGGCGGTGGCCGCGGCCGACGCGCCGACGACGACGGGGAGCCCGGCCAGTGTTCCCACGTCGTCGTCGGAGCCGGCGCGGGCCACGACCTCGACGCAGTCGGCGCCGCCGGCCCGCGGCGACGGCCTGCTGGCGGCGAACCTGTGGCCCGGCTACAGCCTGGCGCACTGGGATCCCGAGCCGACCAACCTGCCGGCCACGCAGTCGATCGGATCGATGATCAACCACTGCGACACCGACCCCGCCGACCTGGGGAAGTACAGCTTCCCGGTCACCGGGGCGAAGCAGTGGGGCACCACGTACATCACGGCCATCCGCGCGGACGCCGAGGAGGACCTCTTCGTCTTCGCGGACGCGTCGCACGCCGCGGCCTTCCTCGCCGACGCCAGGGGCGCCGGCACCGCCAAGTCCTGCAGTACCGGCCCGGCGGCGCAGGTGCCCTCGCCCGGTGTCAGCACGGACTACGGGGTGTCGTGGGTGGTGAGGCAACAGGACGGCGGCGTGGACCATCTGCCGTCGATCGACCACCGGTACCTGGTGCAGTCCGGCAACCGGGTGGCGCTGCTGCGGGCGATGCAGTTCGGCACCGACTTCGAGAGCACTTCCGGTGACGCGAAGGTCCTCGCGGATCTCCAGGCGGCGCTGGAGAAGTAGCAGCACGCACGCCGCGGGCCCGCCGAGATGATCGGCGGGTCCGCGGCGTTTTCCGGGGTACCGATGAGGGCGCCGACAAGGATGCCGATGAGTTTCGCCGCGCCAGGCCGTCTGAAGGGATGACGGCCCACCCGGACGTCCCACCCAACCGGAGGAAATCCCATGCGCAAGCTGGTCGCGACCCTGTTCCTGTCCCTCGACGGCGTCGCCGAGAGCGCGGACAAGTTCTGCCTCGACTGGGACGAGGTGGTGGACGCCAACGGCGAAGCCATCATCGCCACCCAGGACGCGGTGATCCTCGGCCGGCGCAGCTACGACGAGTGGGTCGAGTTCTGGCCGGGCAGCGACATCGAGCCGTTCGCCACGTTCATCAACGAGGTCCCGAAGTACGTCGCGACCTCCACGCCGCTGGAGCGGCCGTGGCACAACGCGACGGCGATCGAGGGCGGCCTGGTGGAGTTCGTCCAGGACCTCAAGAACTCCGAGGGCGGCGACATCGGGGTGCATGCCAGCATCTCGGTCGTCCAGGCGCTGCTTGCCGCCGGAGTCCTGGACGAGCTGCGGCTCGCGGTCGCGCCGGCGGTCGTCGGGCAGGGGAAGCGGCTGCTGGACGGAGTGCCGCCGATGCGATTCGAGACGATGCGCAGTGTGACCACGCCGAGCGGATATCTGCTCGCCGACTACCGGGTGTCGCACTGAGGCGGCTCGGCCGCGATCCCGGCCCCGGGCCCGCGGCGGTGTCGGCCCCTCAACCTCCACCGCCGCGCTAGCCCGTGGCCTTCTTGGTTCGCCGCCGTCCCGGCCGTCCGGCGAGGCGTGCGGAGCCTCGTCGTGCGTTGCCGCCGGGTGGCGGCCTGGTCGGAAACACCAGTCCCCGCGCCTGTCAGGGCTAGGCGGGTTGGTGCTCCCTCGCCAGTCTGTGGGGCCCGTTCGGCGCCTGGGCGCTCGAACCGGCCTCGAATACGCTACGCCCTGCGACCCAGGTGTGCAGCGGGTGGTACCCGTCGTCGAACCACACCAGGTCGGCGCGGGCGCCGGGCTCGATGCGGCCCAGGTCCGGCCGGCCGAGGGCGTCCGCGGGGACCCGGGTGGCCGCGACCAGGACCGATGCCTCGTCCAGGCCGATGCCGACCAGGTTGCGGATGGCGCGGTCCAGGGTCAGGGCCGAGCCGCCGATGACGCCGGCCGCGTCGCGCGGCACGCCGTCCTCGCCGAGGTAGACCTTGATTCCCGACAACTCGTATTCGCCCGGCGGCATTCCGGCCGCCGCTATGGCGTCCGTCACCAGCGCCACCCGGCCGCCGGCCGCGCGCCAGATCAACGTGCAGATCTCAGGAGCCACATGGTGCAGGTCGGCGATCAGGCCGCAGGTGAACCGGGTGTCGTACAGCGCCGCGCCCGGGACCCCGGGCTCGCGGTGGTTCAGCGGGCGCTGGGCGTTGAAGATGTGGGTGACCAGGGTCGCGCCCTCGTCGGCCGCGTCGACCACCTGTGCGGCCAGCGCGTCGGTGTGCCCCAGCGAGACCCGTACGCCGGCCTCGGCCAGGCGTCGCACCGCCTCCGGGCCGCCCTCGAGCTCAGGCGCCAGGGTCACCATCGTGACCACGCCCCGGGTCTCATCGGCGGTCAGTGTGGCCAAAATCGCGCCGACGCGCTCGGGCGTCGGCGGGACCAGGTAGCGCGGGTCGTGGACCCCCGGGCGCTGCGGCGACAGGAACGGCCCCTCCAGGTGGACCCCCATCGCCTGCGCGCCGCGCAGGGAGCCGAAGACCGCGCCGGCCTGCTTCACCCCGGCCAGCAGGGTCTCCAGCGGCGCGGTGATGTAGGTGGGCTGGAACGCCGTCACACCGGTGCTCGGCAGCCGGTCGGAGACCAGCCGCCAGTCCTCGTCGGAGGCGGTGATGAAGTCGACGCCGAAGCAGCCGTTGGTCTGGATGTCCACCAGCCCCGGCGCGAGCACGCCGGAGTCCAGGACTATGTCCGCCTCGGGCGAAGCGCCTTCCAGCACCTCGGCCACTACCCCGTCGTCCACGACGACGGTGGCGGGTCCCGCCAGGCGCCCGCCAAGCAGGACGCGCGGTGCTGAGATGCTGCTGGTCACGAGAAGAGATTGTGGACTAGACCAATCGGCGATGTCTAGACCTATGTTCAGATTTGGGCGCGGAGCGTCTCCTTAACGGGTGGTGGTGGGAGACGGGTGGGGCTGATTATCCGCGAGATCACTCAGAACCGAACGAATGTGATCTGTTTCAAGGTCGGACAAATCGGCACGTGCCGTCACTCGCAGCCGCGATTTGCCGTCCGGAACCGACGGCGGCCGGAAACAGCCGACGTGCAGCCCGCGCTCCAGACAGAAGTCCCGCGCGGCCACCGCGGCCTCCGGGGCGCCCAGGATGATCGACGTCACCGCGCCGCTCGGGGGAGTGGCCTCCAGCCCCAGCGCGAGCGCCAGCTCGTAGATCTCCCACGACCGCTTGCGCACCAGCTCCGGCAGCCCGGGATCCCTGCGGATCACCTTCAGCGCCGCCAGCGCCGCCCCGGCCGAGGCCGGCGCCAGCCCGGTGTCGAAGATCATCGACCGCGCCGCGTCCACCAGGTGCGCGATCAGCTCCGCCGAGCCGAGGATCGCGCCGCCCTGCGAGGCGAAGGCCTTCGACAGCGTCGCGGCCACGATCACGTCCGGCTGCCCGGCGAGCCCCGCGTCGAAAACGGCTCCACGGCCCTCAGGACCGGCCACGCCGAACCCGTGCGCCTCATCCACCACAAGGACCGCGCCGTGCGCTCTACAGGCCTCGTGGAGCTCTCTGAGGGGTGCTGTGTCCCCGTCGACGGAGAACAGGGATTCGACGACCACCAGAGCGCGCTCCTCCGAGCGGCCCGCCAAAGCCGCGGCGACCGCGTCCACGTCGCTGTGCGGCGTGATGGCCACCCGGGCGCGGGACAGGCGCGCGGCGTCGATCAGGGAGGCGTGGTTGAGGCTGTCGGAGACGATCAGGTCGCCGCGTCCGGCCAGCGCCGTGATCACGCCGAGGTTCGCCAGGTACCCGGAGGAGAACACCAGGCCGGCCTCCATGCCGGCGTGCTCGGCCAGGCCCGCCTCCAGCTCCGCGTGCAGCTCGGTGGTCCCGGTCACAAGGCGCGAGCCGGTGGACCCGGTGCCCCAGCGGCGCACCGCCTCGACGGCGCCCTCGACGACCTCCGGATGGCGGGTCAGGCCGAGGTAGTCGTTGCCGGCCAGGTCGATCAGCGGGGAGTCCGCGGTCCGCGGGACCAGGGTCCGGCGCAGGCCCGCTGCCCGGCGCTCGTCGGCGTGCCGGGCGAGCCAGGACAGCGGATGGGGAGAAGGCTGGTCGAGGGTGCTCACGAAGCCAAGAGGCTACCCGCCCGCGGACCGGCCGGGACCTGCCGGAACTTCCAAAACGATCGAGGGCGCTTTGGCCGGGCCGGCAATCAGATCGCGGGCGCCGGCTTGTGATACGAAGAAGCATGCCGTCCATGAACGACCTGGTCCACACGCGCACCGACCTCGACGAGGCCGATCTGGACTGGCTGCACCTGCTGACCGCGGACTGGCAGCTGCTGGCCGACCTGTCCTTCGCGGACCTGGTGCTGTGGGCCCCGATCAAGACCGAGGACGCCGACGAGTCCGGGCAGGCGCCGCTCACCGAGCCGGGTTACGTGGCGGTCGCGCAGATGCGCCCGAACACCGGCCCCACCTGCTACACCGCCGACCTCGTCGGCTCGACGATAAAGCGCGGCCAGCGGCCGATGCTGGACCTGGCCCTCGACTCCGGGCGGATCCGGCGCGAGGGCGACCCGGAGTGGCGCGAGGACGTGCCGGTCCGCGTCGAGGCGATCCCGGTGCGCCGCGGGGACCGGGTCATCGCGGTGATCTCGCGCAACACCAACCTGCTCGCCGCCCGCACCCCGAGCCGGCTGGAGCTGACCTATCTGCAGACCGCGGCGGACCTGGCGCGGATGATCGCCGAGGGGATATTCCCCTACCCGGAGTCGCGCGATCAGCAGGACAACTCCCCGCGCGTCGGCGACGGCGTGATCCGGCTGGACGCCGACGGGGCCGTCGTCTACGCCAGCCCGAACGCGCTGTCCGCCTACCACCGGCTCGGCTACGCCGCCGACATGGTGGGGGAGCACCTCGGCGACCTGACCGCGGCCCTGGCCCCGGTCCAGGGCGCGATGGAGGAGGCGCTGCAGGTGGTGGCCTCCGGCCGCAAACCGCGCGAGGCCGAGGTCGAGGGCAACGGCACCGTGGTCCAGCTGCGCGCCATCCCGCTGCGGCCGCAGGGGGAGCGCACCGGCGCCCTGGTCCTGGTGCACGACGTCACCGAGCTGCGCCGCCGCGAGCGCGAGCTGATCAGCAAGGACGCGACGATCCGCGAGATCCACCACCGGGTCAAGAACAACCTGCAGACCGTGGCCGCGCTGCTGCGCCTCCAGGCCCGCCGGATAGACGACGGCACCGGCCGCGCCGCGCTGGAGGAGGCGGTCCGCCGGGTGGGCTCGATCGCGCTGGTCCACGAGACCCTGTCCCAGACCCTCGACGAGCGGGTCGACTTCGACGAGATCGCCGACCGGGTGCTGGCCATGGTGGTGGACGTCGGCGCCGGCGGCCCGGGCGGTCCCGGCGGGGTCAGCGTGCGCTCGCGCCGCACCGGGCGCTTCGGCGTGCTGCCGGCGCAGATCGCCACCCCGCTGTCGATGGTGCTGACCGAGGTCCTGCAGAACTCGCTGGAGCACGGCCTGGCCGACCGGGGCGGATCTCTGGAGGTCCAGGCGCATCGCGCCGGGCCGCGTCTGAAGGTGGTCGTCACCGACGACGGAAACGGCCTCCCGGCGGGTTTCGACGCCGCCACGGCCGGGAACCTCGGTCTTCAGATCGTCAGAACACTTGTGCACGGCGATCTCAAGGGCACCTTCGATCTCCGGCCGGCCCCCAGCGGCCGAGGCGCGGTGGCCGTGCTGGACCTGGAGGTCGGCGAGGCGCCCGCGGCGCAGGAGCCGGACGGCCGGGGCGCGCAGAGCACCGACTGAGTACTGACCGAGAGGGGCTACCCGGGGGCGCAACAGAGTGGTAACAGGACTCCGCTACGCTAGGGGCGGAACCACCGGAGAAGACCCCGGAAAACCAACAGAGCGGCCCTCAGGGACCGCTCGGTTCAGGTATCCGTACTGCGGTCCAAGAACGCCGCAGCACGGAGATACGTACATATGCTGATGAAGCTGTCGTGCGGTCGTGCGAGAGCTTTGCCGGTACGGGACGGCGGAGGGCCTGGTCAGGCCATCCGGCTGCGGGCCCGAGCCGCGCGGCGCTTCAGCGCACGGCGCTCGTCCTCGCTCATCCCGCCCCACACGCCGGCGTCCTGGCCGCTCTCCAGCGCCCACTGCAGGCACTGGTCGACGACGTCGCAACGACGGCATACAGCCTTGGCATCTTCGATCTGCAGCAACGCCGGCCCGGTGTTCCCGATCGGGAAGAAGAGCTCTGGGTCCTCGTCACGGCAGGCAGCGCGGTGGCGCCAGTCCATGGGGTCCACTCCTTCGGTTTCGTGGTGTACGTGTGTGCGTGCGGTTCCGGCGCTCCGAAGCGATGACTCGACCAGGTCCCCCACGGCCCTGGCGGGTCCGGTCGCTCCGGTGTGCCGGGTACTACAGCCACAACGCCGGACGCGGGTGTCCGGTCACTGTGGGTCCTGCTGTTGTACGTCTTCTGTACGGCTTTACCTGTCTGGCGGCGGGCCCGCCACTGGACAACCGCCGCGTGGGTTCCCGTGTTCCGGCGTCCACCTTGTGAATGTGAACGCTTTCACTAGTAACCCCGGCGGTCGGGACCACTCGAACTACTGGGCAGTTGGCCTGGCGCGGAGATCGCTGGCGCGCTCCGCGGACTAAGGCATGACGCAAAGGGAGAACCGCGACCCGGGTGTGATCCGTGCCGCTTCTCTCTCGCGTCCAACCGCACCGGGCCGGGTGATCCTCCGACAGGTGCCTTCACAAAGGGTGTCAGGGGTTCCGGCCGGTGCACAAGCCCTTGGTCCGATGTTTTTGGATTTCCAGGCTGTCTCCTCGCTCACACCTTGCCTTCCAAGGGGGTGAGGAGGAGACGCTGACTAGTCCAAAGGCACTAGAGCGAACTAGTACCTGGGAATCCTCGGCGGCGCCCGGGTTCAGCCTGTGTTCGGCAGAGCCCCGGCGGCCGACCGTGACTCCATGTCATCACATCGCGACCCGCAGCGCGTCGCGAATCGCGCGGAACGTCACACTTTCGCGCAGTCCCAAGTGGTCGCCGTCGACCTGGAAGTCGGTCGGGACGTCCGCGGTCAGCGTGAATTCCGTCAGATCATGGTGCAGGCTGACATTCCTTCCGCGGACCAGTTTCTCACTGGACGTGAACATCTGCCTGACTATCCGCAGCGCGGCCCGGCCGGACATCCTGGTGACGCCGAACAAGTCCAGGCCGTCCTCGAACGAGGAATCCGGTGTGATCACGATCGGCTTGTTGCCGAGATACGTCCAGGGCGAAGTGTTGGTGACGATGGCCATGAACAGTCGGGGTATCTCCGTGCCGTCGGCCATCTTCATGCCGATCGGGGGATTGCGCCGGTCCAGGCCGTGCCAGTAGTGCCGCAGGGCCGAACGGATGTACAGGGAGCCGGTCGACTTGTGGCCGGCGCTGCGGCGCTCCTCCACTATCCCGACCACCGCGGCGTCGAAGCCGTAGCCGGCGGTGAAGGTGAAGTAGCGGTCGTCGGCCAGGCCCATGGACACCGGCCGCCGGCGGTTCTCGTGGATCGCGTCCAACAGGACGCCGGTGGCCTCCACCGGGTCGTTGGGCAGCCCGAGCGCGCGGGCGAAGACGTTCGTCGAGCCGCCGGGGACCACGCCGAGGTCGGGGCGCGGGGCGCCGTCCGGGAGAGCGGCGCCCATTATCCCGTTCACGACCTCGTTGACCGTGCCGTCCCCGCCGAGCGCGACGATCAGGTCCACCCCGTCCTCCGCGGCCGCGCGGGCCAGCTCGACGGCGTGCCCGCGGTAGGCGGTCTCGCCGATCGCCGTGTCGAGCTCCCCGGCCAGCGCGTGGGCCAGCACTTCGCGCGTGCGTTCGGACGTGCTGGTGGCCTTGGGGTTCATGACCAGGAGCGCGCGCATGGGCACACGTTACTGGTTCGTATTACGACTGCGGTATGCGACCCGCCCGCACCCGGTCCGAGGTGGCCGTGAGCCCCCGCCGCGCCGCTGGCGTATTTTGGTCTACGCCTGCTGGACGCCGGGACGGGCACCGCCGTTGCTACCCTCCTGAGTATGTCGAGCGATCCGACTTCGCAAGCCGCCCCGGTTGTCCCCGGCGCCGCGGAACACCTCCCACGCCCCCTGGCGGTCGCCGCCGCCATCACCGCGGTGGAGAGCCTGGTGGCACTGGTCTACTCGGTGTGGCTGGTGGTCGAGGCGTTCGTCGGGACCCCGCGCGAGCGCGGACAGGCCATCGCCGTCGGGATCACGTTCCTGATACTGGCGATCCCGCTGCCGCTGGTGCCGCGCGGGCTCTCGCGGGCCAGCATGCGGGCCCGGACGCCGGCTGTGATGCTGCAGTTGCTGGCGCTGTGGGTCGCCTACTTCATGGTCCAGGCGCAGTTCTGGATCGGGGCGGTGCCGGCCGTGGCGGCCGCGGTCGTCGGGCTGGTGTGCATCTTCACCCCGGTCTCCACGGCCGCGCTGACCAAGCACTGGCGCGAGGACGAGAGTCCGGCTGCGAACTGACCCGAGATCAAGAACAAGAACAAGTAGGAGAAGAAGAAGTGGCGGCCCGATCGGGCCGCCACTTCTTTTGATTCGTCCTAAAGGCTCACTCGTCCACGAGAAGCTGCGCGCGCAGCTGCTCCAGGGTCCGGGCCAGCAGGCGGGACACGTGCATCTGCGAGATGCCGATCTCCTCGGCGATCTGCGACTGCGTCATGTTGCCGAAGAAGCGCAGCAGCAGGATCTTCTTCTCGCGCGGGGGCAGCTGCTCCAGCAGCGGCTTGAGGGACTCGCGGTACTCCACGCCCTCCAGCGCCTCGTCCTCGCTGCCCAGGGAGTCCGCGACGGCCGGCGAGTCCTCGTCGCCGCCCTCGGAGACGTCCAGGGACAGCGTGGAGTACGCGTTGGCGGACTCCAGGCCCTCCAGGACCTCCTCCTCGGAGATCTTGAGGTACTCGGCCAGCTCGGCCACGGTGGGGGAGCGGCGGTTGCGCTGCGAGAGCTCGGAGGTGGCGCTGGTCAGCGAGAGCCGGAGCTCCTGCAGGCGGCGCGGGACGCGGACCGCCCAGCCCTTGTCGCGGAAGTGGCGCTTGATCTCGCCGATCACCGTCGGCGTGGCGTAGGTCGAGAACTCCACGCCGCGCTCGGTGTCGAAGCGGTCCACCGACTTGATCAGGCCGATGGTCGCCACCTGGGTCAGGTCGTCCAGGGGCTCGCCGCGGTTGCGGAAGCGCCGGGCCAGGTGCTCCACCAGCGGCAGGTGCATCTGGACCAGCTCGTCGCGGATCTGCTTGCGCTCGGTGGAGCCCTCGGGGAGCTCGTTCAGCCGGGCGAACAGCTCGCGGGCCCGGGCGTGCGCCTCGGCGTGCGGGCCGCCCTGGCGCGGCGTGCGGCGCAGCGGGAAGGAGGCGACCGGGGCCGGGGTGCTCTCGCCGTCGGTGTCGGGCTCGGCGTCGGCGTCGGCGTCCTCGTGCTCCTCCTCGACGGCGAGCACGTCGATCTCCAGGCCGGGCTCGTCGAAGTCGCCGTCCTCGGTGTCCTCGGTGTCCTCGGCGTCGGTTTCGGCGTCCGGCTCCTGGCCGGGGTGGTCCGCGGTGTCGTCCGGGGCCGCGGCGCCGGACGGGGACGTGCCGCCGCGCTGCCCCTCGCCGTACCCGGCCCGGCGGGCGGCGGGGATCTCGTCGGGCTCGAAGGCGCGCACTGGGATCTCCTCGGCGGCGCTCACGAAGCTCCCACGCCGCGCTGCTTGAGCATGCTGATGGTGACGATCTGCCCGATGCCGGCGCCGGCCGGGCCGTCCGGACCCTCCGCGTCGGAGACGCGCGCGTCGACCTGGCCGGCCAGCGCGGCCAGCACCGTCCAGGCGAAGGTGTCGCGGGCCGGCGTCTTGCCGTCCAGCGTGGGCACCGAGACGTCCACGCCCAGCGCGCCGCCGCGCAGCTCGAACCGGCAGGTCAGTCCCGAGCCCGGCACCGCCTTGGTGAGCAGGATGGCGCAGGCCTCGTCCACCGCGATGCGCAGGTCCTCGATCTCGTCCAGGGTGAAGTCCAGCCGGGCCGCCAGGCCCGCCGTCGCCGTTCGCAGCACCGACAGGTACGCACCCTCGGCCGGGATGCGGACCTCGACGAAGTCCTGCGGGGCACCGTTTTGTTGTCCCATTCCGCTTCCTGCGCTCGTTGAGGCGATTGTGGGGACGGCTGTCCGCTGGGCAGAGTGCTGATGCACGACACCTCCGCTGCTGGAGTGAATCATTCTGCTGCGGATCGTACGCCGAACGCGTGCCCGGGCGTGCCCCGGACGCACCCTCAGTGCTCGTCCCTCACACTCAACGTACCCCGAACGGGGGACAGACGAGCCGTCCTGCGCCGGGGAAAATCCGGCGCCGGACGGCTCGCGGGTCCGCAGTGATCGCCCCGGGGCCGATCAAGGGCGGTTCAGGACTGCTTGGTCTCCCAGAAGATCTTGGAGATCTCCTCGATCTTGGCCAGCAGCTGCTCGGCGGTCGCCGGGTCCATGCTGCCCTTGGTGCCGCCCGCGCCGGCCAGCTTCGTGGCCTCGTTGAACAGCGTGTTCAGCTGCGGGTACTTCTCGAAGTGCGGGGCCTTGAAGTAGTCGGTCCACAGCACCCACAGGTGGTGCTTCACCAGCTCGGAGCGCTGCTCCTTGATCAGGATGGCGCGGGTCCGGAAGGCCTCGTCGGAGCTGTCGGCGTACTTCTTGGTGATCGCCAGGACCGATTCGGCCTCGATCCGGGCCTGCGCCGGGTCGTAGACGCCGCACGGCAGGTCGCAGTGGGCGTGGACGGCAGTGGTGCGGGAGAAGATCCGCGAGAACATTTGAGGTTCCCCTATCTTGTGTGCCGGATTGCCGGACAACGTGATGCCACGACCCTACTGCCCGCCATAGTCCGGCGCGTGACATGGTGTGGTCCGTGAGATCGGCCACGGACCCCGGCACGGCGCGCTGGTCCGTGCTGCGGGTGAGCGGTCCGTCGATGGTCCCGGCCCTGCGCGACGGGGACTTCGTCCTGGTCCGCAGGACGCGCCCGGGAAGGATCCGCCCGGGTGACGTGGTGGTCGCCCGGCATCCGGGCCGCACCGACGGGATGCTCGTCATCAAGCGCGCGGCCCGTCCCGAGAACGGGGGCTGGTGGCTCCTGAGCGACAACGAGTTCGTGACCTCGGACTCGCGCGAGTTCGGCGCGGTGCCGGACGCCGCAGTCCTGGCCCGCGCCGTACTGCGGCTTCGGGACCCGTGCCGGGTCGCCCGGATCCCGAAGAAACGCTGAAGTACTGATGCGCTGAAAGCGCCGAAAGTGCTGAAAGCATGCGGCCGCCCGACGGGAAAGACCCGTGGACGGCCGCTGAGGCGCTGTGAGTGACTCCGGCGCGGCGAAGCTCCCAGTGGGGCTGGGAACTCCTCAGCGGCCGGGTGCGGCGCTTCCGGCGCCGGCCATGACCTTGGCGCCGGCGGCGGTCGCGGCGGTCGCGGCGGCCTCGGCCTCGACGGCCGCCGCGGCACGTGCCTGCTCCTTGCGCCGGGCCCGGTAGGCGGCCACGTTCGCGCGGGTGGCGCAGCGGTCCGAGCAGTAGCGGCGCGAGCGGTTCGTCGAGGTGTCGATGAACACCTCGCGGCACGGCGCGGCCTGGCAGACGCCGAGCCGGTCGAAGCCCAGCTCGGTGGCCTGCACCGCCAGGCCCATGGCCGCCTTCGCGCCGTAGACGGCGGCGATGGTCGGCGCGCCCTCGGCCAGGTGCAGGTGCCACGAGGCGCCGTCGTGGTCGGTGACCACCGGGCGGATCGGGTACTGCTTCATCAGGGAGTTGAGGACCTGGACGGCGCGCGGGACGCGCCCGGACTCGGCGGCGTCGAAGACCTCGCGGAGCCGGTCCCGGATGGCACGCAGCTCTGCCACGTCGGCGTTCGTGACGCGGCACCTGCCCTCCGGCGCCAACAGCTCCTTGGCCTGCTCACACGTGGTGAGCGTGTCCCGGTGCCGGTAGGGGTCGGCGGTGTTCACCAGCGACACCGCCCGATCTGCGTAGGATGCGAGTTCCACGGTCTTCTGTCCTTGTTCGCCTTGCAGTGCGGCAGGCGCCCGTTGCCCGACGTTCTGCTCGTTTAGTAGCCATGACGGTACGCCGTTCGGGGTCGCTGCGCGAGGGTCAAATCATCGCTGATTCGCCCACCCGTCTCCCACCACCACCCGTTGAGGAGACGCTTCGCGCCACAGCATTTCTTAGATTCGACACATCCGACCTTTGTGGGGAACGGCCAACGAAGCGGCCGCGGAACGCTCTTGGAAACGTTCCGCGGCCGAATGAGGCCGGATCCAGGGATCCGGGCCGCTCAGCGCACCTTCGCCAGGAAGGCCTGGGTGCGTTCGTGCTGCGGATCGCTGATCACCTGGCGGGCGTCGCCGTGCTCCACGATGACGCCGCCGTCCATGAACGCCACGGTGTCGCCGACGTCCCGGGCGAAGCCCATCTCGTGGGTCACCACGATCATCGTCATCCCGGAGTCGGCCAGCGCCCGCATCACCGCGAGCACGTCCCCGACCAGTTCGGGGTCCAGCGCCGAGGTCGGCTCGTCGAACAGCATGAGCGAGGGCTGCATGGCCAGGGCCCGGGCGATCGCCACCCGCTGCTGCTGCCCGCCGGAGAGCTGACTGGGGTAGTTGCCGGCCTTGTCCGACAGCCCCACCTTCTCCAGGTGCTCGCGGGCCTCGGCCAGCGCCGCGTCCCGACTCTTGCCGAGCACCTGCATCGGCGCCTCGATGATGTTCTCGAGCGCGGTCTTGTGCGGGAACAGGTTGAACCGCTGGAACACCATGCCGATCGTGCGCCGCTGCTTGGCGACGTCGCGGTCGTGCATCTCGTGCAGCCGCCCGTTGCGCTCGTGGTAGCCGACCAAATGGCCGTGTACGCAGATCCGCCCGGCGTCGATCTTCTCCAGGTGGTTGACGCAGCGCAGCAGGGTGGACTTGCCGGAGCCGGACGGGCCGATCAGGCAGGCCACCTCGCCCTCGCGGACCGCCATGGAGACGCCCTGCAGGACGTCCACGCGGCCGAAGGACTTGTAGACGTCCTCGATCTCGACCGCGGGGCGGTCTGCGGACCGGCCCGAGCCGAGGCCCTGGGGGACAGTGTCCTGGGTCATGTCCGTCCCTCCCCGGTGGGTGCGACGGTGTACGAGGTCCGGCGCCACGACAGGTTCCGCTTGAGCAGCTTCTGCAGCGGCGTGGGCGGCAGGTTCCGGCTGGAGCCGCGGGCGTAGTGCCGCTCGACGTAGAACTGGCCGATGGACAGCACCGTGGTGAAGAACAGGTACCACAGCGAGGCCACGACATAGAACGGGATCGCCTTGAAGTACAGGTGGATCGCCGACTCGCTGGCGTCCGTCAGCTCGACCACGCCGATCACCGAGGCCAGTGACGAGGTCTTCAGCATGCTGATGGTCTCGTTGCCGGTCGGCGGGATGATGACCCGCATCGCCTGCGGCAGCACGATCCGGCGCATGATCCTCGCGCGCCGCATGCCCAGGGACGCCGCGGCCTCGGTCTGCCCCTCGTCCACCGACAGGATGCCGGCGCGGACGATCTCGGACATGTAGGCGGCCTCGTTCAGTCCCAGCGCGAGCACCGCGGCGGTGAACCGGGTGATGGTGGAGTTGGTGTCCAGGTGGAAGAACTGCGGCCCGAAGGGCACGCCGAAGCCGACCTGCTGGCCGACCAGCGCCGCGATGTTGTTCCAGAACAGCAGTTGCACCAGCACCGGGGTGCCGCGGAAGAACCACGTGTAGGCCCAGGCCGCGCTGGCGGACACCGGGTTGCTCGACAGCCGCATCACGGCCAGCAGCACACCGCCGATGATGCCGATGAGCATCGCGTAGACGGTCAGCTGCAGGGTGACGAACACCGCCTGGACGATGGTGTGCCAGAAGAGCCACTGCCGGACCAGGTCCCAGCCGAAGTTCTTGTTGAACGCCAGCATGTTGAAGAACATGAGGGCCAGCACGGCCAGGACGGCCGCGCTGATCCACCGGCCGGGACGCCGGACCGGTACCGCACGGATCGCGGCGGGCCGGGCGGCGTCCAGGACGGACGCGTTGTCCGCGTCCGCCGTCGGATTGCTCTTACTCACTCGCGGCTCAGCTCGTCGCCTGGTTCAGACCGGGGGTGGTGTAGTCGCCCGCCTGGATCCCGTACTTGGTGGTGAGCTGGTGGTAGGTGCCGTCGGCCACCAGGTCCTTCAGGGCGGCCAGGAAGGCCTGCGACAGCCCGCTGTTGCTCTTGGCGATGGCGATGCCGTAGGGGGCGCCGGAGTAGAGGTCGCCGACCGCCTGGAAGTTGCCGCTCTTGGCGTAGTAGTCCACGACCGGGGAGTCGGCCAGGACCGCGTCGCAGCGGCCCGAGGACAGGGACTCGTTGATCTGGTCCTGGGTGTCCTGGGAGAGGGTCTTGATGTCCGGCTTGCCGGCCGCCTCGCAGGCCTTGTTGCGGGTCGGGATGTCCGGGTTCTCCTGGATCGTGCCCTTCTCCACGCCGATGGTCAGGCCGCACAGCGACAGGTCGGTCGGGGAGTTGTCGGTGAGGTTCTTCGGGTTGCCCTTGGGGACCATCAGCTTCGTACCGGCGTTGAAGTACGTCACGAAGTCGTCGACGCCCTCACGCGTCTTGTTGTCCGTGATGGAGGACATGCCGGCGTCGTACTTGTTCGTCGAGATGCCGGTGACGATGTCGTCGAAGGTGACCTCGGTGAAGTTCGCCTTCAGGCCCAGCTTCGCGGCGATCGCGTTGCCCATGTCCACGTCCCAGCCGACGATGTTGCCGTTCTGGTCCTTGGACTCGTTCGGCGGGTAGCTGGGGTCGGTGGCGATGGTGATGGTGCCCTTGCTCTTGATCGCGGCCGGGACCAGGGCGGCGGCCGCGCTGTCGACGGCGCCCGAACCCGAGGAGGAGGCGGCGGAGGTCGTCGACCCGGACGAGCTGCTTCCCGGCTTGCTGCCGCTTCCGCAGCCTGCCGCGGTGAGGACCAGCGCGATCCCCGCGGCCCCGACTATGACGGCCCTGGATGTTCTCCCGGCTCGCATGTGTTCTCCTCCTGGTGGGTTATCCATTACCCGCTCAAGCAACGTTCATGGGGTACGGTGCTGGAATCCTTGCACCGGCAAATGGCTGTTGAACATAGGCAGCCATGTAAAAATCGCATCACGGGCGAACCCCGCGTCGTCGGTGCGACAGCGTCGAACGGACCCATCGGACCTTGTGAAGCGCGGTACGGAAGAGCATCCGACTGCAGCCGAACGAGCCCGGCGAACCTCCCCTCAACCCCTCAACAGGTTCACGGTCCGGCCTTTACCGTTCCCTCAACAAGCCGCTCGCGGCAGCTAGGGGTAAGCCATGTCAGGGCAGCTCATCCCGACCCAGTCCCTCGAAACCGACACCGCCGATGACGAAGTGGGCGATACGGGCGAAACGCCCGTCTTCGACCTGCACCGCGGCGGGAAGATGGAGGTGCGCGCCACGGTCCCGCTCCGGGACCGGGCCGACCTCTCGCTGGCCTACACGCCGGGTGTCGCAGAGGTCTGCAGCGCCATCGCCGCTCGTCCGGAGCTCGCGATGGACTACACGTGGAAGGCGAACACGGTCGCGGTGGTCACCGACGGCACCGCGGTCCTGGGCCTGGGCGACATCGGACCGCTGGCCGCGCTCCCGGTGATGGAGGGCAAGGCGGTCCTGTTCAAGCAGTTCGGCGGGGTCGACGCCGTCCCGGTCTGCCTGGACTGCACGGACGTGGACGACCTGGTCGAGACCATCGCCCGGCTGGCCCCGGCCTTCGGCGGCATCAACCTGGAGGACATCTCGGCCCCGCGCTGCTTCGAGGTGGAGCGCCGCCTGCAGGAGCGCCTGGACATCCCGGTCTTCCATGACGACCAGCACGGCACGGCCATCGTGCTGCTGGCCGCCCTGCGCAACGCCGCCAAGGTCGTGAACCGGCCGCTGGCGGACCTGCGCGCGGTGATCTCCGGCGCCGGCGCGGCAGGCGTGGCGATCGCCAAGATCCTGCTCGACGCGGGCATCGGGGATCTCACCGTGGTGGATTCCCGAGGGATCGTCTCCGCGGAGCGCACCGATCTGACCCCGGTGAAGGCCGAGCTCGCGGCGATCACCAACCGGGCGCGGCTCACCGGCGGCCTGGCCGAGGCGATGCGCGGCGCGGACGTCTTCATCGGCGTCTCCAGCGGCCAGGTCCCCGAGGAGTACGTCGCCACCATGGCCCCCGGCGCGATCATCGCGGCGATGGCCAACCCCACCCCCGAGATCCACCCCGACGTCGCGCACAAGTACGCCGCCGTCGTGGCCACCGGCCGCTCGGACTTCCCCAACCAGATCAACAACGTCCTGGCCTTCCCCGGCGTCTTCGCCGGCGCCCTGTCTGTCCGCGCCTCGCGCATCACCGAGGGCATGAAGCTGGCCGCCGCCGAGGCCCTGGCAGCGGTGGTCGCCGACGAACTGTCCGCCGACAAGGTGATCCCCAGCCCCTTCGACGAGCGGGTCGCCCCGGCCGTCACCGCGGCCGTCGCCGACGCCGCGCGCCGCGACGGGGTCGCCCGGCTGTAGCCGCGGCCGTGGCCGAGGCTGTATTACTTTGCTCACGGGACACCGGTTCCCGGCAGCTGCTCAGGAGCTGCCGGGAACCGGTGTCCTTTTCTCAGGTGTCCCTTGGCGTGTCCGGGGGTTGTGCGGTGAAGTGAGGGCATGACCTCTCACGATCCTGATGCGCGTGTCATGGCCTTCGATCTGGACGGCACCCTCGCCGAATCCAAGTCCGCGATCACCCCCCGCATGGCGGGCCTGCTGGTCCGCCTCCTGGACGAGGTCCAGGTCTGCATCATCTCCGGCGGTGCCTTTCCCCAGTTCCGGACCCAGGTTCTGGACTATCTGGACGCCACCCCGGGGCAGCTCGCCAAACTGAACCTGATGCCGACGAACGGGACGCGCTACTACCTCTACCGCGACGAGAACTGGCGGGAGATCTACTCCGAGGATCTGCCCGAGGCCACCAAGCGCACGGTGATCGACGTCCTGACCGAAGGCGCGAAGACCCTGGGCCTGTGGGAGGAGAAGACCTGGGGCGACATCGTCGAGGACCGGGGGAGCCAGATCACCTTCTCCGCCCTGGGCCAGCAAGCCCCCGTGCCGGCCAAGAACACCTGGGACCCGGACGGCTCGAAGAAGGAGCGCCTGCGCGCCTGGGCCGCCGAGCGGCTGCCCGGTCTGGAGGTCCGCAGCGGCGGCACCACCTCGATCGACGTCACCGCGGAGGGCATCGACAAGGCCTACGGCATGCGCAAGCTGATGGCCGAGCTGGAGGTCGGCATGGCCGGCATCCTCTTCGTCGGCGACCGCCTCGACCCGCAGGGCAACGACCACCCGGTCGAGGCGATGGGCATCCGCTCGGTGGCCGTGAAGAACTGGCAGGACACCGCGGACTTCGTGGAGAACTGGCTGGAGAGCTGACCGCTCACCGCGGCTTGATCTGCTTCAGCGCCGGCTCGGCCCCGGCCTTGGCGAGCACCCGGGTCCAGGCCCGCTGCTGGGCCGGCGTCAGCCGCACCGGGACGGCGATCCGCAGGACGTCGCCGTCCCGGGGCACGATCTGTTCGGTGGTCTCGGTGACCAGACCCCAGTGCCGCCCGGCTTTCTTCGGCAGCCCCATCCGCCAGGCTTCCCCGTGGCCGCCTCGCACTTCCCACAGCAGAGTCCGGGCCAGACTGCCGGTCACCGGATGCGTGATGTAGTGCTCCAGCCAGTCCTCCAGCGGGATCTCGCGCCGCTCGCCCTGCGCCGACGCCAGGCGCGTGCGCGCCGCGCGGACCGCGGTCCGCAGCTCGGCGGCGAGCTCCGAGACCTCCCGCAGCGCGTCCTGATCCACCGTCGCCGCGGTCGGCCTGCCGGCCAGCGGCCGGCCCTCCACCGCCTCGGGCCCGCTGCGCTCGTGGTAGCGGACCTTCACCCGGCCGCCGAGCTGTATCCGGATGATCGCCACGTGGTCCGGTCCCACCGAGATCCGGACCTGGCGGGCGCCGTCCAGCCCGAAGGTGCTGACCGTCCACTCCGGCGCGTCCGAGAGCGTGCGCAGCCGCCGCTTCAGCTCCGAGTACGCCGCCTTCCGCAGCGCCGCCAGCCGGGCCTCGGCGGCCAGCTGGTGCAGCGCCGGCGGCACCAGTTCCCCGTGCACCGCGGCCAGCGCCCGGATCGCGGCGCGCGCCATCGGCATCGATCCGGCGGTGAGCCGGGACTGCTGTGCGGCCAGCCGGACCAGCAGCGGCACCGCCTCCTCGGCGGGCAGCAGGGACAGGGCTTTGATCAGGCCGCTGACGAACTCCGCCGACTGGGGCGGCGTCAGCCCTTCCTTGTCCACCAGCCGGCTCAGGGCCAACCCGGCGTGCGGCGCCCGATCGACCAGGCGGCACGCGGCGGCCTCGTCCCACGGGGAGCTCCGCTCGCAGTAGTCCAGCAGGGCACTGACGTCGGCGTCGTCCGCGAGCGAACCGAGCAGCCGCTCGTACGCGCCGTCTTCGAGGTAGCGCCACGGGATGCGGTCCTGCGCCGGCGCCGCAGGCTCGGACGACGCGTCCGGCTTCCGCCCGAAGGCGGCGCCGGCCGCGTCGGGGCTGCCGGCAGCCGACGCCTGTCGAACGTCTGCCGCCGTCGCCGTCGCTGCTGCCTTCGCCGCTGCCTCGCCGGGTGCGTTTGTCGGCACCGCTGTGGACGCCTCCCCGGCCGCCCCGGCGTCGCGCCGCTTCCGCCGCCCCCGCAACCACCCCATCGCACGCCCCTCTTATGGTCGGTCAACTGGTCGGTCAGCCGGTCGGTCAGCCGGCCGGTCAGCCCTGCTGCGCGGCCCACGCCACGTGCTGCTCCCACACCCGCTTCCACAACCGCTCCTGCGCCACGTCGCCGACGCCCGGCAGGCGCAGCGAGAACAGGTCGGCCAGCGCGTCGAACCACTCCTCGGAGTCGGTGATCTCGCGCGTGGTGAGCGTGGTCCCGTCCGAGCGGGTCAGCACACAGCCGCGCAGATGGTCGACGCCGGCGGCGTCGCGCCGGTACACGTCGAGGTTCTTCACGAACACGGATTCCGGATTCGTTTCCATCCACTCGTGCCGCGCCAGGAAGTCCGGCAGCGCCGCGATCCGCTCCTCGAACACCATGCCGGTGAACGAATCGGCCTTCGGGTCGTGGGTGAAGCTCCACCCCGACGCGCCGTTCTCGAACCGGGTGCGCTCCAGCTTGTACGTGTACGGGCCCTGCACCGTCTCGCCGGGAACGCACAGCACCGGCTCGTGCGGCCCGTCGCCGAGTCCGGTGTCGCAGTAGTAGAGGGTGTCCTCGGCCTCCACGAGCAGCACCAGGTGGTTCGGCTCGTCGATGATCGGCCCGAGCCCGTGGCCGCCGCGGTCCTGGCTGCGCCAGACCCGGCCGCGGTGGGTCGTCACGTCGTAGCCCAGGGTCTCCAGCAGAGCCCCGAACCCGCCGTTCAGGTGGTAGCAGTACCCGGACTCGCCGGCCACGATGCGGGCCGCCGAGTCGTACGGGTCCGGTGTCGTGCGCTGGCCGAGGTGGACCTGCAAGGAGGTGTACGCCACACGTTCCACGTGCGCGCGGTGCAGCGCGAAAAGGCCCTCGATGGTGGGCTTTCCGGGATGCTCCATGCCCAGGCGGCGGAGATACCCCTGGACGTCTATGTTCGCCATGGTGACATAGGGTAAAGCAGTCTTCAGGCGTTGGCGGGCGCGATCTCGTCAAGGACGTGCGCGGGGGTGGCGTAAGCCCCTGATTCGCGGGGATGGTGGACCACGAAATCGGTGAAGCCGAGTTCCTCGACCCGCCCCGCGACCTCGTCGAACCGCGCCTTGGACTCCATCGTCCGCAGCGGCGACAGGCCGGTCAGCAGCAGCCGCGGCAGCGAGGCCGGATCCCGGCCCTCCTTCTCGCAGGCCTCGTCCAGCTTCTTCGTGACCTTCTCCAACGCGGCCCAGGTGTCGGCGGCGGTCGGGCCCTCGCCGTCCCGGCCGGCCAGGGTGTCGTCGGCGATCCACAGCTGCGCGTGCTTCACCACGGTCCGCAGACCCAGCGGCCCGGTCGCGGCCAGCCCGAAGGGCACCCGCGGCTGCTGGACGCAGCCCGGCTCCATCCGGGCGTCCACCGCCTCGTAGTAGGTGCCGCGGTAGGTGGTGCGGGTCCGGCCCTCCGCCGCCCCGCGCAGCAGCTGGTCCAGGATCTCCACCGACTCCCGGTAGCGCTCGCCGCGCTCCTTGGCCGGCCAGCCCTCGCCGTCCGGGCCGTAGCCGAGCACCCGGGCGTCCGGGCCGAAGGAGCCGGCGCCGTAGCCGAGGATGAAGCGGCCCTGCGAGACGTCGTCCAGGGACATGATCTCCTGGGCGAACGGCACCGGATGGCGGAAGTTGGCCGAGGCCACCAGAGTTCCCAGTTTGATCCGTTCGGTCACCGTGGCGGCCGAGGCCAGGGTGGTGACCGCGTCGTACCAGGGGCCGTCCGGGATGCCGCTGAAGGTGATGTGGTCGTACGTCCACGCGTGCTCGAACCCGAGTTCCTCCACCCGGCGCCAGCGCGCGGCGGCCTCGCGGAACGGACGGTCGGGCAGGACGCAGACGCCGAGACGCAACATGCCCCCGAGCCTATTACGATCACCCCAGGAATGGAGCGGGCGGCAGGCCGCGGGTGAACACAGGATCGATGATCAACGGAGCCGGACTGTGCGGACGTTCTGGGGCGTGTTCGGGAGCCTGATCGTGCTGGGCACCCTGATGTCGGAGGTGCGGACCCTCGTGGTGCCGCGGGTCTTCCGTCCTGGGCTGTCGAACCTCCTGGGGCGCACCGTCTACCGCACATTCCAGCTGATGGCCAACCGCTTCGACCGGTACGAGACCAAGGACCGCATCCTGGCCTACGCCGGACCGCTGTCCGTGGTCACCAAGCTGGTCGGCTGGCTCGGCGCCTTCCTCATCGGCTACTCCATGCTCAACTTCTCGCTCGGCGCCCTGGGCTGGCGGGCCTCGGTCCGCGAGGCCGGGTCCTCGCTGCTCACCCTGGGTTTCGCCTCCGCCGACAAGACCCGGCTGAACGCGATCGACTTCTGCGCCGCAGTCACGGGACCGGTCTCCATCGGCCTGCTGGTCGGCTACCTGCCGGCGCTCTACTCCGCCTACGCCAGGCGCGAGACCGAGGTGACGATGCTGGAGGCGCGCGCCGGCGGTCCGGCCTGGGGCCCGGAGATCCTGGCGCGCTATGCGATGGTCAACCTGAACGACCAACTCCCGGACCTCTATAGAGGATGGGAGCGCTGGACGGCCGACGTGTCCGAGAGCCACACCAGCTATCCGGTTCTCATCTATTTCCGGTCCCCCCGCGCGCAGCGCAACTGGCTGATCGCCCTGTTGGCCGTCATGGACGCCGCCGCCCTGCACGTGTCGTTCAACCCGTCACAGAACGTCGGCGAGATCCGCATGGCCTTGCGCAGCGGCTATGTGACCCTTCGCGAGATCGCTCGCACCGAGCGCGTGGCCTATAACCCGGACCCCTCTCCGGACGACCCGATCCTGCTCACCAAGGAGGAGTTCCTCTATGGCGTGCAGCGAATGCGCGCCCAGGGCTATGAGTTCGAACGGACGCCTGATGAGGCGTGGCCGCATTTCCAGGGGTGGCGTGTGAACTACGAGGCGGTGGCGTACGCCCTGGCCTACCGCATCGACGCGGTCCCGGCCCGCTGGTCGGGCCCGCGGCGCACCTCGGAGGCGCAGATCGACGTCATCACCCCGGTGAACCGGCAGCCCGCGAAGTCCAAGCCGGTGGCGGACGACGTGCGGGGCTGATTTTCCGCCCCGTGGATCACCATTCCCCAGTTCATGATCACGCAGTAGGTTCCGTACGCGGCTCACGTCGACTACGGAGGGGAACCATGTCTTCAGACCAGTACGGACCCGGCTATGGCCAGGGCGGGCAGGGGTACGGGCAGGGCGGGCAAGGCGGCCAGGGGTACGGCGGGCAGGGGTACGGACAAGGCGGACCCGGCTATGGGCAGCAGCCTCCCGGCTACGGCCCGCCGGCGGGCGGTCAGGGCAGTCAGGGCGGTCAGGGCGGACCCGGCTATGGGCCTCCGGCCGGCGGTCCGGGCGGACCCGGTTAC
Organism: Catenulispora sp. MAP12-49; assembly: GCF_041262705.1. NCBI lineage: Bacteria > Bacillati > Actinomycetota > Actinomycetes > Catenulisporales > Catenulisporaceae > Catenulispora > Catenulispora sp. MAP12-49. Next base: position 48,455 of record NZ_JBGCCP010000028.1, read on the forward strand.
GGCCCCGGCCCCGGCGGCCCCGGCGGTCCCGGCGGACCCGGCTACGGCCCCGGGCCGAGCCCGTACGGCGGCCGGCCGCCGCAGGGCGCCGGCTACCCGGTGAAGGTGCAGTTCCAGTACCCGGAGAAACTGAGCCGGGGCCTCATCTTCGTCAAGATCTTCATGCTCATCCCGCACTTCATCGTGCTGTACGCCCTGGGCCTGTGCGCCGGCATCGCGAGCTTCATCGCCTGGTGGGCGATCCTGTTCACCGGCCGCTACCCGCGGGGGCTGTGGAACTTCGTCACCGGCGTCCTCCGCTGGCAGACCCGGGTGTCGAGCTACATGTACCTGACGCACGACGCCTACCCGCCGTTCTCGCTCGAGGACCAGTAGGTCCCGTCGAGCATGTGCTCGAGCGTCGCGGCGTGGTTCACCAGTCCGTCCGGTTCGGCCGGGGCCTCCTGCTCTCCGAACCGGACGCGGCGCTGGTTCACCCGGGCCATCACGATCCCGTGCCGCAGCGCGGCGTACACCTCGTAGAACTCCCGATCGCGGACGCGGTAGCCGGTGAGCGCGGTGTACTCCTCGGCCACGTCGCCGAAGGACAGGAAGTCCGGCAGCCCGGGCAGGCCGAAGAACTCCGCGAGGTCCTGGAAGAACCGGTGGAGGAAGACGAGCCAGCCGAGGTCCACCTCGCGGGGCGCGATCCCGGCCATCTCCCAGTCCAGGACCGCCGCCGGGGCGAAGTCCCGGTACATGATGTTGCCGATGCGGGCGTCGCCCCAACTCAGGACCGGGGTGTCGACGGCGGCCGGCCAGTGCGCGTCGAGCCAGGCGAACGCCTTCTCCAGGATCGGGATCGGCTGCGCGCCGTGGGCCCAGGCGTTGTACGCGCGCCAGCCCTCGACGTGGGCGCGGAGCGCGGTGTCGCCGTCCGCTCCGAGATCACCCAGAAAGGTGACCTCCGCGGCTGTCACGGGGATGGCGTGGATGCGCGCCAGGGCGGCGACGGTCGTGTTCCGCAGGACCCGCCGCTGGTCGTCGGTGGCCTCGAAGAGCCAGTTGTCGCCGAAGGTGTAGGGCAGGATGTCCGGCGGCACCAGGCCCTCGACGCGCTCCATCACGAAGAACTCCGCGCCGAGGATTTCCGGGTCGGATTCGTACCAAAGAGTCCGGGGCACCGGAACCGCCGTGCGTTCGCCGACCAACGCCATGACAGTGAACTGATCCCGCATCCGGTATTCGGGGAAGATGGGCATGGCGTCGGAGGCGGGCGCCAGGCGCGCGACGCATTGGGAGAACTGCGCCCGGCCGTCGGGGGAGGTCCAGTGGGCGTCGAACAACAACGTCTCGGAGGACATCCCGTTGGTCTGAGGTGTTCGGACATCCGATATCCCGACAGCCGAACCGCCGGTCCGGCGGGACAGCCAGGGTTCGAGGGCGGCCCGCAGTGCCTCGGGGTCGCGGGTGCTGGTCTGGGGCCGGGTGGCATCCGGTCCGGCTTCGGCGTTCCTGCTCGGTTCGCTCACGGCGCGGACTATAAGCAAGGTAGCGTCAATGCGACATACACCTGTCGGGGATGGCAGTCTGTGACGGCCGAGAGCATTGCGATTGCCACTTCAGAACGACGCAGGGGGACGGACTGTGAATCCGGACATCGACCACATCAGAAGACTCATCAGTGACCGTCTCACCACCGAGGACAACGGTGAGGTCGGCCTGGACCTGTCCAATCTGGGTCTGGCCGGGCTCCCCGCCGACTTCGGCCGTCTGCCGGAGCTGCGGCCCGTCACCTTCCTGAACCTTTCGGGCAACCGGCTGCTGGACCTGCCCGAGACGCTCGGCGAGCTGACGGGCCTGCGCCGGCTGTGGCTGGACGCCAACGGCTGCGAGGAACTGCCGCCTCAGGTGACGCTGCTGACCGGACTGATCGAGCTGAGCCTGACCGGCAACGGCCTGGCCACGCTGCCCGAGGAGTTCGCCCGGCTGGAGCGGCTGAGCAGCCTGTGGCTCGATGAGAACGCGTTCACCGAACTGCCCGACGCAGTCGGGCGCCTGGGCGAGCTCACCCAGCTGTATCTGCAGAAGAACCAGCTGCCCGAGCTGCCGAACTCGCTGGGCTCGCCGAACCTGCGCACCCTGGTCGTGGACGGCAACCGGCTCGCCGAGCTCCCGGACTGGATCGGCGACACGCAGACCCTGGTGTCGCTGTCGGCCGACGACAACGTCCTGACCGAGCTGCCGCCGAGCATCGGGGCCCTGATCCGGCTGCAGGAGCTGAGCCTGACCGGCAACCGGCTGCGCAAGCTGCCGACCTCGATCGGCGACATGGCCTCGCTGACCAAGCTGTACCTGCAGAAGAACCAGTTGCAGACCCTCCCGGCGTCCATCGGCAATCTCAGCGAACTGCAGACCCTCGCGCTCAGCGGCAACCACCTGGAGGAGCTCCCGGCCTCGGTCGCCGACCTGAGCCGGCTGACCGAGCTGAACCTGGCCGACAACTGGCTGACCCACGTCCCGGAGGCGATCGGCCGCCTGGCCTCGCTGGACAAGCTGAGCCTGACGTACAACCGGCTCACCGAGCTGCCCCCGTCCCTGGGCGCGCTCCGGGTCCTGACGTCCCTGGACGTCTCCCGCAACAGCCTGCGCGACCTGCCGGACAGCTTCGACGGCCTGGCCAACCTGGACACCCTGAACCTGGCCCAGAACCCGCTGACCTCCCTGCCGGCCTCCGTCGGCGCGCTCAAGCGGCTGACCTGGCTGTCGCTGGCGTACTGCGACCTGGAAGCCCTCCCGGCGGGCCTGGGCGGCCTGCACCGCCTGGAGACCCTGGACCTGGTCGGCAACAACCTGCGCGAGCTCCCGTTCCAACTGTCCGGCCTCGGCGCGCTCACCACCTTGAACCTGGCCTCGAACCAGCTGTCCTGGGTCCCGCGCACCCTGGGCCTGCTCCGCAACCTGGTGACCCTGGACCTGGCGGACAACGAGCTGTCCTCCCTCCCGCGGGCCCTGGGCGGCCTGGAGTCACTGCGCAAACTGGACGTCGCCGAGAACCAGCTGTCCTGGGTCCCGCGCTCGGTCTGCGACCTGCCGAAGCTGGAGGCCCTGGTCCTGCGCGGCAACCGCCTGGCGGACCTGCCGACGAGCAACTGGCAGAAGCTGACCCTGAAGGAACTCGACCTCAGCGACAACCCGCTGCTGTCCGCCGTCCCGGAGAACTGGGACGTGGGCACCATGGCCCTGACCGCCGACAAGGCCCTGTACGGCGCCCTCGGCGACCGCGTCCCGGCCGACAAGCGCGACGCCGTAGCGCAGGCCGGCGTGGAGGAGGCCGAGCGAGCCCGCCGCCACGAGGCGGACGCCATCGCCGGCATCGTCGGCGGCGTGGTGCACGCCGAGGCGGCACTGATGGCGCACGCGGCGGAGGCCGCCGTGGAGGCCGCGGTCGAGGAGGCGTTCGCCGAGGCGGCCGCCTCGGCGCAGGGCGATGGGGAGAACGGCGAGAACGGGGACAACGGCGAGGCGGCGCACGGGGGGAACGAGGACGGCGCGGCGATCGAGGCCGCTGGCGCAGCGGAGCTGGAGCCGGAGCAGGAGATTGCGTCCGAGCAGGAGCCGGGGCTTGAGGCCGAACTGGAACCGGGGCTCGAGGCTGAGCCGGAACCCGGGCCGGGGCTCGGGGTTGAGCCGGAATCCGGGCCGGGGCTTGAGGCCGAGCTGGAATCCGGGCCGGAGCTCGAGTCGGAGCTGGAACCGGGGCTCGAGTCCGAGCTGGAATCCGGGCCAGGGCTTGAGTCCGAGCTGGCCGAGCTGGAATCCGGGCCGCACCCGCACCCGCATCCGCAGCCGGAGTCCGAGCTGGAGCTCGAGGCCGAGCCGGATTTGGAGGTGGTGGCCGAGGTTGAACCGAGCCCCGAGCCCCAGCCTCAGCTAGCACCCGAACCTGAACCGATCGAAGCCGAAGAGGTCTCCGCAGACCTCGCGGCACTCGCTTCGGCCACCGCCCTCGGCGACCCGGCGACGGCCCAAGCGCTCGCGCAGACGATCGTCTCGGAGGAGATCGACTCCGAGCTGGCCGAAGTTCTGAACGCCGGCGGGGTCCTGGACGCGGCGGTGGCTTCGGCCGAGGCGCAGGTTCTCGCCGCGCTGCATGCCGCGGACGAGAACGCGCTCCGGGCGCTGGCGCGGGCCGTCCTGGAAGAGGCGGCCGACGCGGTGCGCCGGGAGCTGGCGGCGGAAGTGATCGTCGGCGACGGCGGGCTGGTGACGCAGACCGGCTCCCCGCATCTGGCCGCGGAGATCGCGGAAGCGGCCGCGGAATTCGAGGACGACAAAGCGGTGCGGCTCGCCGCGCAGGCCGTGGCCGCCGCCGAAGCGGGTGACGACGATGCGGCACTGAGCGCGGCCCATGAAGCGGCCGCCGCCGAGGAGGCCGCGCTGCTTGCCGAGATGGTGGCCCAGGCCAACCGGGCCGATGAGGCGGAGGCGGCTGCGGCGGCCGAGCAGATCGCGGCTGAGCAGGCGGCGGCTGCGGCGGCCGAGCAGGCTGCGTTTGAGCAGATTGCGGCTGAGCAGGCTGCGGCTGAGCGGATCGCGGCCGAGCAGGCGGCTGCTGCGGCTGAACAGGCCGCGGCGGAACAGATCGCGGCTGAGCAGGCGGCGGCCGGTATCCATCTGCCGACTCATGGCACCAACGGTGCCGTGATCGAGCAGGGCCCGCACATCGCGCCGGCCGGAACCGGCTCGCACGCGGCGGTCCACGGTGCCAACGGCAATGGCGCGGTGTTCGGCGATCACTTCGACTCTCGCGCCCCGCAAGCCGATGCGCGCGCCGAAGCGCCGACCGGCTACATCGCTCCCGCCGAGCAGCAGGACCTTCGCGCCCTGTACGCCGAAGCGGTAGCGGCCGATGAGCCAACCGTCGTTCACGAGCCTGTGCCCGATGCCGACGCCGCCGAACTCGCCGACCTCGACGACGGCGCCCAATTCGTCGAGACCCTCTCCGCCGACGAGCGCCAGGCCCGTATCGACCAGCGTGCGGCCGCGGTGTTCGGCGAGCCGCAGCAGCCGTCGATCGCCGCGTTCCCGGCGCAGCGCGGGGCCGGCACCGTCGCGGAATTCGCGGCCGCCGCGGCCGACGAGGTCATGGTGGTCGAGGAGCCGGTCGCCGTCGTGGAGGAGCCGGTGGTGGTGTTCCAGCCGGTGCCGGACCAGCCGACCGTGGTCTACGACGGGCCCGCGTTGGTGGTGGACGAGGAAGTGGTCGAGGTCGTGGAGGGCCCCGATTCCTTCGCCGCGCGCCCGATCCGGCCCGGGGCCTTCGAGGAGCGCGGGTGGCAGTCCGGCGAGTCCGATGCCGACCGCACCCACATCGGCGCGCCCCCCGGCTACGGCCCGCCGCCGGCGCCCTCGCAGCCCTGGCGCAGCAGCAGCTGACAGAAACAGGCTGACCGAAACAGTCAGTAAGCCGACAGCAGGCTGACAAAGCCGTACGCGCCCCGGTCCGGGCTTCTCGGGCCGGGGCGCGGTCGTTGGTCCCGGAAACCGCCCGGAGAGGCGCTCGGAGCCCGGCAGCCGGGTTCCAGCGGCCGCGCGCCTACTCCACGACGACCGTCACCTCGAACTCCATCAACGCCATCGGCGTCACGCATTTCTGCGCGGTCCCGCACGTCTCCCGCGATGCCGTGATCTCCGCCGTCCCGCGTGCCCGCGCCATGAACGTCCGCGGCGGCGCCGTGCACGTGCTCCCCGGCGGCCGGCACACGATGATCATCGGCGAGACGCCGGGGGCCAGGACCGCGGGATTGGTCGACGCCGGTGCGGAGGGCCACGGGAACTGCTCGGCGACGATTTCCGTGCCGATCGCTACGTGGAGAGTTGTTCCACTCTGTGCAGGTGTGATCGTTATTGTCCCGTGTGCGGTACTGGGTGCCGAAGCAGGCGGGCTCGGATGGGGCGACGACGGCGCCGACGGCGAAGCCGGCCGCGACGGCGCCGACGAGCTCGACGGCGCCGATGAAGACGGGCTCCCGGAAGCCGAACCGCCCTGCGCGCCCGAATCCGAAGGGGTGCTCGGCGGCGACTGCGTCGTGGACCCGGAGGCGCTCCCCGGACCCGTACCAGACCCCTGAGACGAACTCGCCGAGACCGTCCCCGTGCCCGACCCCGCCGAGGTCCTGGCGTTCACCTGATTGGCTGTCCCGGAGCAGGAAACCGTTGTGAAACCAAGGAGAACGGCGCATGCCGCGACGGAGCTAACAGAAAGCCGGCGCCGGTGCATCACAGTCCTCCTCGTCGACGAGCGTCCTGGAACCCCACGCCTGCAACCTACTCCCGTGCGCAACGGTGCCGAGGGCTTTGCTGCTTGCAGAGCTCAGGCGGGTGCGCAAGTCGGTCTTAGCCCACGGGAGGTGGTACCGCCTATATCACAACACCTCCGCTTTTATCCGGTTGGATGATCTTCGTGGGCTGATGATCGTTGATCTTCCGGTGATCTCGATCACACTTGCCCGCACCCCTGTGGCGCAGCCCACACGGCGCAGGCGTAGGATCAGCCCGAAAGAAGGCACCGACCGTTTCGTGGCGCTCACGGTCGTGCTTGTGAAACCGCCTCTCCACACACTGGGTTCACGGCACGGCACTGAACGTCGCGGGAGCTTGTGAAATCAGCCACAAGTAGCGTGAGCAGGGCCCACTCGTCCAGAAATTGACACAAACCTGCCTGACAGGACGTCACCCATGAACAGTTACGCGCCGATTCTGGTGCTCGGCGGCCTGGCCGCCGGGTTCGCCGTGTTCTCGGTGGTGTCGGGGATGCTCACCGGACCGAAGCGGTACAACCGCGCCAAGCTGGAGGCCTACGAGTGCGGCATCGAGCCCACTCCGCAGCCGGTCGGCGGCGGCCGCTTCCCGGTGAAGTACTACCTGACCGCCATGCTCTTCATCATCTTCGACATCGAAATCGTGTTCCTGTACCCGTGGGCGGTGCGGTTCGACTCTCTGGGCTGGTTCGGCCTGGTCGAGATGGTGTTCTTCATCCTCACCGTCTTCGTCGCCTACGCCTACGTGTGGCGTCGCGGCGGATTGGAATGGGACTGACAGATGGGCCTGGAAGAGAAACTGCCCGCAGGATTCCTCCTCACGACGGTGGAGGGCCTGGCGGGCTATATGCGCAAGTCGTCGGTCTGGCCGGCGACGTTCGGCTTGGCCTGCTGTGCCATCGAGATGATGGCCACCGGCGCCGGACGCTATGACCTGGCGCGCTTCGGCATGGAGCGGTTCTCCGCCACGCCGCGGCAGGCGGACCTGATGATCGTGGCGGGCCGGGTGAGCCAGAAGATGGCCCCGGTCCTGCGCCAGGTCTACGACCAGATGGCGAACCCCAAGTGGGTCATCGCGATGGGCGTGTGCGCCTCCAGCGGCGGCATGTTCAACAACTACGCGATCGTGCAGGGCGTGGACCACATCGTGCCGGTCGACATCTACCTGCCGGGCTGCCCGCCCCGCCCGGAGATGCTGCTGGACGCGATCTTGAAGCTCCACGAGCAGATCCAGAGCATGCCGCTGGGCGTGAACCGTAAGAAGGCCGCGGAAGAGGCCGAGAAGGCCGCGATGAACGCCAAGCCGACGATCCTGATGGAAGGGCTCCTTCGGTGACCGAAAACGTACCCGCGGTCCCGGAACAGGGTGCTGACTCCGACTCCCCGGGTGGCGAGCTGATCGCCACCCGCAAAGGCATGTTCGGGGCCCGCAACGGCGGAGACACCTCCGGCTACGGCGGCCTGGTCCGCCGGATCGAGCTGCCCGGGGCCAGCGAGCGCCCCCTCGGCGGCTACTTCGACGTCATCGCCGACGAGCTCGAGGGCGCGCTGGAGGAGCAGGGCCTGCCCCTGGAGGCCGTCAGCGGCTACGTGGTCTACCGCGGCCAGCTGACCATCCACGTGCCGCGCGAGCACCTCGTCCCGGTCGCCAGGACCCTGCGCGACGACCCCGCGCTGCGCTTCGAGATGTGCCTGGGCGTCACCGGCGTGCACTTCCCCGAGGAGGCCGGCCGCGAGCTGCACAGCGTCACCGGACTGCTGAGCATCACGCACAACCGCCGGATCCGCCTGGAGACCACCGCTCCGGACGTCGACCCGCACATGCCCTCGCTCTACGAGGTCTACCCGACAGTCGACTGGCACGAGCGCGAGACGTACGACATGTTCGGCATCATCTACGACGGCCACCCCGGCCTGACCAGGATCCTGATGCCGGACGACTGGCTGGGGCACCCCCAGCGCAAGGACTACCCGCTCGGCGGCATCCCCGTCGAGTTCAAGGGCGCGCAGATCCCGGCTCCGGACCAGCGGAGGGCCTACTCATGACCGTCATCGACGAGACCGGCGAGTCCGTCTACGACAGCGACAGCGAGGGCCGTGCCTTCACCGTCTCCGGCGGCGACTGGGACGAGATCCTCTCCGGGCTTCAGGAAAGCCCGGAGGAGCGCATCGTCGTCAACATGGGGCCGCAGCACCCTTCCACGCACGGGGTGCTCCGCCTGATCCTGGAGATCGACGGCGAGACGGTGACCGAGGCCCGCTGCGGCATCGGCTACCTGCACACCGGCATCGAGAAGAACACCGAGTTCCGCACCTGGGTGCAGGGCACGACCTTCGTGACCCGCATGGACTACCTGACGCCGCTGTTCAACGAGACGGCGTACTGCCTGGCGGTCGAGAACGCGCTGGACATCGAGGACCAGATCCCCGAGCGGGCCAGTGTCATCCGGGTCCTGATGATGGAGCTCAACCGGATCTCCAGCCACCTGGTGTGCCTTGCCACCGGCGGCATGGAGATGGGCGCGCTGACGATGATGACCGCGGGCTTCCGCGAGCGCGAGGAGACGCTGGACCTCTTCGAGTTCATCACCGGCCTGCGCATGAACCACGCGTACATCCGCCCCGGCGGCGTCGTGCAGGATCTGCCGCCCGGCGCGGTGGACAAGATCGGCAGCTACATCAAGCTGATGCGCAAGCGGTTCCCGGACTACGCCAAGCTGTGCAACGAGAACCCGATCTTCAAGGGCCGCACCGAGGGCGTGGGTCACCTGGACCTGGCCGGCTGCATGGCGCTGGGCATCACCGGCCCGACGCTGCGCGCCACCGGCCTGCCGCACGACCTGCGCAAGTCCGAGCCGTACTGCGGGTACGAGACCTACGACTTCGAGGTCGCGACCTGGGACACCTCCGACTCCTACGGCCGCTACCGGGTCCGCCTGGCCGAGATGTACGAGTCGCTGAACATCGTCGAGCAGTGCCTGGAGCGCATCCAGCGCACGCAGGGCCAGCCGGTCATGGTCGCCGACCGGAAGATCGCCTGGCCGGCGCAGCTGGCGCTGGGCAGCGACGGCATGGGCAACAGCCTGGACCACATCCGGCACATCATGGGCGACTCCATGGAGGCCCTGATCCACCACTTCAAGCTGGTGACCGAGGGCTTCCACGTCCCGGCCGGCCAGACCTACGCGGCGGTGGAGTCGGCGAAGGGCGAGCTGGGCGTGCACGTCGTCTCCGACGGCGGCACCCGGCCCTACCGGGTCCACTTCCGCGACCCGTCCTTCACGAACCTGCAGGCGACCGCGGCGATGTGCGAGGGCGGCCAGCTGGCCGACGTCATCGTCGCCATCGCCTCTCTGGACCCGGTTATGGGTGGAGTGGACCGTTGAGCAACTACGAACACCTCTTGAAGCTGGACGGGGAGGCGGACCAGGTCGTGGCCCGCTACCCGCAGTCCGGCTCGGCGCTGCTCCCGCTGCTGCACCTGGTGCAGAGCGAGGAGGGCTTCGTCTCCCCGGCGGGCATCGAGTACTGCGCCGACAAGCTCGGACTGTCCACCGCCGAGGTCTCGGCGGTGGCGACGTTCTACACGATGTACAAGCGGCGCCCGGTCGGCGACTACCACGTCGGGGTGTGCACCAACACGCTGTGCGCGGTGATGGGCGGCGACGCCATCTTCGCCACGCTCAAGGAGCACCTGGGCGTCGGCAACGACGAGACCACCGAGGACGGCAAGGTCACGCTGGAGCACATCGAGTGCAACGCGGCCTGCGACTTCGCGCCGGTGATGACCGTCAACTGGGAGTTCATGGACGACATGAACCCCGACAAGGCGGTCCGGGTCGTCGACGAACTGCGCGCGGGCAAGGAAGTGCACTCCACCCGGGGACCGGCGCTGTGCACCTTCAAGCAGGCCGAGCGGATACTGGCCGGGTTCGAGGACACCCGGCCCGGAGCCGTGGCCGGGGGCGGGGCCGCCGGCCACGCCACGCTGGCCGGCCTGCTGGTCTCGCAGGGCCGGACCCCCACGGGTCCGGCTGTCACCACGGAGGCGTCCGAGTAATGGCACCCGAACTCACTCCCGTCCTGTCCCGCGGCTGGCTGGACTCCGAGCCCTGGACGCTCGCCGGCTACCAGCGGCGCGACGGCTACACCGCGGTCAAGCAGGCGCTGCGGATGCACCCCGACGAGGTCATCCAGCTGGTCAAGGACTCCGGTCTGCGCGGCCGCGGCGGCGCGGGCTTCCCCACCGGCATGAAGTGGGGCTTCATCCCGCAGAACGACGGCAAGCCGCACTACCTCGTGGTGAACGCGGACGAGTCCGAGCCGGGCACGTGCAAGGACATCCCGTTCATGATGGCCAACCCGCACGAGCTCGTGGAGGGTGTGATCATCGCGTGCTACGCGATCCGCGCCAGCCACGCGTTCATCTACGTGCGCGGTGAAGTGCTGCACGTCCTGCGGCGTCTGCAGGCCGCGGTGCGCGAGGCGTACGAGGCCGGGTTCCTCGGCAAGGGCGTCTTCGGTACCGACTTCGACCTCGAACTCACGGTGCACGCCGGAGCCGGCGCCTACATCTGCGGCGAGGAGACGGCGCTGCTGGACTCCTTGGAAGGCAAGCGGGGACAGCCTCGTCTGCGTCCTCCCTTCCCGGCCGTCGCAGGGCTCTACGCCAGCCCCACCTGTGTGAACAACGTCGAGTCCATCGGTTCGGTTCCCGCGATCGTGCGCAACGGCGTGGACTGGTTCAAGGGCATGGGCAGTGAGAAGTCCCCGGGCTTCACGCTGTACTCGCTGTCCGGCCACGTCAAGCACCCCGGCCAGTACGAGGCGCCGCTGGGCATCACCCTGCGCGAGCTGCTGGACTACGCCGGCGGCATCCGGCCCGGGCACCGCCTGAAGTTCTGGACGCCGGGCGGCTCCTCCACGCCGATGTTCACCGAGGAGCACCTCGACGTCCCGCTGGACTACGAGGGCGTCGGCGCGGCCGGCTCGATGCTGGGCACCAAGGCGCTGCAGATCTTCGACGAGACCACCTGCGTGGTCCGTGCGGCCCTGCGCTGGACGGAGTTCTACGCGCACGAGTCCTGCGGCAAGTGCACGCCGTGCCGCGAGGGCACCTACTGGCTCGTGCAGATCCTCAAGCGCATGGAGAAGGGCGAGGGCACCGAGGACGACCTCGGCAAGCTGCTCGACCTGTGCGACAACATCGTGGGCAAGGCCTTCTGCGCCCTCGGCGACGGTGCCGCCGCGCCGATCCAGTCCTCGCTCAAGTACTTCCGGGACGAGTACCTGGAGCACTTCGAGCGCGGCGGGTGCCCCCTCGACCCGTCTTTGTCCACCGCGTGGGCCGACGGCCCGCTGTCGTTCGCGAGGACCAGCGCATGACCGTGACTTCTGAGAACGCGGCGAACGCCGCCGGCAGCAAGAAGGAGGTGGCCGTGCCCACACCACCTCCCGTCGAACTCGTCACCATCACCATCGACGGCATCGAGCTGCGGGTTCCGAAAAACGAGCTGATCATCCGCTCCGCGGAGCGGATCGGCATCCAGGTGCCGCGGTTCTGCGACCACCCGCTGCTGGCCCCGGCCGGCGCCTGCCGGCAGTGCATCGTGGAGGTGGAGGGCCAGCGCAAGCCGGTGGCCTCCTGCACCGTCACGGTCGCCGACGGCATGGTGATCAAGACCCAGCTGACCTCGCCGGTCGCCGAGAAGGCCCAGCGCGGGGTGATGGAGCTGCTGCTCATCAACCACCCGCTGGACTGCCCGGTCTGCGACAAGGGCGGCGAGTGCCCGCTGCAGAACCAGGCGATGAGCACCGGCGCCGGGGAGTCCCGGTACGAGGGCGTCAAGCGCACCTTCCCCAAGCCGATCAACATCTCCAGCCAGGTGCTGCTGGACCGCGAGCGCTGCGTGTCCTGCGCGCGCTGCACGCGGTTCGCCGACCAGATCGCCGGGGACCCGTTCATCACCCTGATCGAGCGCGGGTCCAACCAGCAGGTCGGCATCTCGGTGGCCGAGGACCAGGACTTCGCGTCCTACTTCTCCGGCAACACGGTGCAGATCTGCCCGGTCGGCGCGCTGACCGGCGCCGCCTACCGGTTCCGCTCGCGCCCCTTCGACCTGGTCTCCTCGCCGTCGGCGTGCGAGCACTGTGCTTCTGGCTGCGGCCTTCGCACGGACCACCGCCGCGGCAAGGTCACCCGGCGCATGGCGGCCGAGGACCCGCAGGTGAACGAGGAGTGGAACTGCGACAAGGGACGCTGGGCGTTCCAGTACTCGCAGGCCCCCGCCGCCAAGCGGATCACCTCGCCGCTGATCCGCGACCGCGAGACCGGCGAGCTGCGCCCGGCCTCCTGGCCGGAGGCGCTGGCCTTCGCCGCCGAGGGCCTGGGCGCCGCGCGCGGCCGGGCCGCCGCCCTGGTGGGCGGCCGGCTGACCCTCGAGGACGCCTACGCGTACGCGAAGTTCACCCGGATCGCGCTGGAGACCAACGACATCGACTTCCGGTCCCGGCCGCACTCCGAGGAGGAGGCCGAGTTCCTGGCCTCGTACGTCGCCGGCTCCGGCCTGGCGACCACGTACGCCGACCTCGACCTGGCCCCGGCCGCGCTGCTCGTCGGCTTCGAGCCGGAGGAGGAGTCGCCGATCGTCTTCCTGCGGCTGCGCAAGAACGTGCTCGCCCGCAAGCTGGCGGTGGCGGCCATAGCGCCGTTCGCGACGCGCGGCCTGAACAAGCTCAGGGGCGCGCTGCTGAAGGCGGCGCCGCTCACGGAGCCGGCGTTCCTGGCGGCGCTGGCCGACGGCGGCCCGGACTCCGGTCTGGACGCCGCGGGCCTGAAGGCTGCCGAGGACCTGCGCAAGCCCGGGGCGGTGATCCTGGTCGGCGAGCGGCTCGCCGCCGTGCCGGGTGCGCTCACCGCCGCGGTGCGGCTGGCCGGGGTCACCGGCGCGAAGCTCGCGTGGGTGCCGCGCCGGGCCGGCGAGCGCGGCGCGCTGGAGGCCGGCGCGCTGCCGAACCTGCTGCCCGGCGGCCGCCCGGCCACCGACCCCGAGGCCCGGACCGAGGTCGCCGCCCGCTGGGGCGTGGCCAACCTGCCGGGCGCCTTCGGGCGCGGGGCCGACCAGATCGTGGACACCGCGGTACTGGGCGGCGTCGCAGGGCTCGTGGTCGCCGGCGTCGACCCGTACGACACGGCCGACCCGCAGTCGTTCCTGGACGCGCTGGACCGGGTGCCGTGCGTGGTCTCGCTGGAGTTCCGGCACACCGCGGTCACCGAGAAGGCCCACGTGGTCTTCCCGGTCGCCCCGGTCGCTGAGAAGTCCGGGACCTTCGTGGACTGGGAGGGCCGCTCGCGGTCCTTCGACACCGCGCTGGACGCCGACGCGGTCCAGGCCGCCGGGCTCGGCGAGATGCCGGACCTGCGGGTGCTGGACCGGATCGCCGACGCCATGGACGTGCACCTGGGCCTGCCCACGGTCGGCGCGGCGCGCGCGGAGATCGCGCGGCTGGGCCTGTGGCACCGGGAGAAGACCCCGGCGCTGGCCAGCACCCCGGCCGAGCTGCCCAAGCCGGCGGTCGGCGAGGCCGTGCTGGCCACCTGGCACTTCCTGCTGGACTCCGGGTCGCTGCAGGCGCACGAGCCGTTCCTGGCCGGCACCCGCAAGCCCACGGTGGTCCACCTGAGCAAGGAGACCGCCTCGGAGATCGGGGCTGCCGAGGGCGACCCGGTCACCGTCTCCAACGAGCACGGCTCGATCACCCTGCCGCTGCAGATCGCCGACCTGGCCGGCCGCGTGGTGTGGCTGCCCACGAACTCCAAGGGTTCGCAGGTGCGCCGCGCGCTGCGCGCGGACACCGGCTCGCTGGTCAAGATCGCACGCGCCGCGACCGAAGTGGAGGCCACCGCGTGAGCGCCCTCACGGTATTCGGGCACCTGGCCAGTGGCCCCCTCGCCGCCGACGTCACCCCGCCGACCAACTACGAGGACCTCTCGTTCTTCGGCCGGGACCCGTGGTGGCTGATCCTGATCAAGGTCGTCGCGGTCTTCGCGTTCCTGGTCGTCGTGGTCCTGATGGCGATCCTGTTCGAGCGCAAGATCGTCGGCTACATGCAGCAGCGCATCGGGCCCAACCGCACCGGCCCCTGGGGCATGCTCCAGTCGCTGGCCGACGGTGTGAAGCTGATGCTCAAGGAAGACATCATCCCCACCGCGGCGGACAAGATCGTCTTCATCCTGGCCCCGCTGATCTCGACCATCCCGGCGTTCCTGGCGATCGCCGTGGTGCCCTTCGGGCCGGCGGACAACCAGGTGTCGATCTTCGGGCACCGGACCCCGCTGCAGCTGACCGACCTGCCGGTGGCCCTGCTGTACGTGCTGGCCGCCACCTCGATCGGGATCTACGGCATCGTGCTGGCCGGCTGGGCCTCCGGCTCGACCTACCCGCTGCTGGGCGGCCTGCGCTCGACGGCGCAGATGATCTCCTACGAGATCGCGATGTCGCTGTCCTTCGTGGCGGTGTTCATCTACGCCGGCACGATGAGCACCTCGGGCATCGTGGCCAGCCAGCACAGCTGGTGGAACTGCCTGCCGCTGCTGCCCTCCTTCGTCATCTACGTGGTGTCGATGGTCGGCGAGACCAACCGCGCGCCCTTCGACCTCCCCGAGGCCGAGGGCGAGCTGGTCGGCGGCTTCCACACCGAGTACTCCTCGATCAAGTTCGCGCTGTTCTTCCTGGCCGAGTACATCAACATGGTCACCGTCTCCTCGCTGGCCGTGCTGATGTTCCTCGGCGGCTGGCACGCCCCCTGGGGCGTGGTCTCGGTCTGGCACGGCGCGAACAGCGGCTGGTGGCCGATCATGTGGTACGTCGGCAAGCTGGTCCTGTTCATGCTGTTCTTCTTCTGGCTGCGGGCCACGCTGCCCCGCCTGCGCTACGACCAGTTCATGAAGCTGGGCTGGAAGGTGCTGATCCCGTCCTCGCTGGTGTGGCTGCTGGCGGTGGCCATCGTGCGGACGCTGAAGAACCAGGGCGACCTGAACCGCTCGCACCTGGTCTACATCCTCGGTCCGGTGATCGCGGTACTGGTGATCGCCTGGATCGTGAGCGAGCTGCGCTACCGGCAGACCAGCGCCCAGGAGAAGGCCGAGGAGGCCGCCGCGGCGGCCAAGCCGTTCGACCCCATGGACGGCGGGTTCCCGGTGCCGCCGCTGCCCGGCCAGGCGGTGCCGGCGTTCACGCCGCGCCGTCCTCGGGCCGCCCTGGTGGGCGCCGTGGTGGAGGCCACCGAACTCGAAGCAGGAGACTCCGATGTCTGACGAGCAGAACCCTTACTCCGGTAAGGAGAAGCCGAAGAACCCGCTCGCCGGGGTCGCGGGGTTCGGCGTCACCTTCTCGACGATGTTCAAGAAGCGGACGACCGAGCAGTACCCCGAGGAGCCCAAGCAGACCGCGCTGCGGTTCCACGGCCGGCACCAGCTCAACCGGCACCCCGACGGGCTGGAGAAGTGCGTCGGCTGCGAGCTGTGCGCCTGGGCCTGCCCGGCGGACGCCATCTACGTGGAGGGCGCGGACAACACCGACGACGAGCGCTACTCCCCCGGGGAGCGCTACGGCCGCGTCTACCAGATCAACTACCTGCGCTGCATCCTGTGCGGGCTGTGCATCGAGGCGTGCCCGACCCGGGCGCTGACCATGACCAACGAGTTCGAGCTCGCGGACAGCTCTCGGGCCAGCCTCATCTACACCAAGGACGAGCTGCTCGCCGGGCTGACCGAGGGCATGGTCGAATCGCCGCACTCGATCTTCCCGGGCATGACCGCCCAGGACTACTACGAGGGCAAGGTCACCGCGGCCGCACCGGGCACCGTCCCGCAGCAGCGCAGCTCGGCCAAGCCCGACCCGGACGGGGAGGACGCGTGATGAGCCTTCCGCTCGCTGTCGCCGATCAGGGTGTCACCCTGGCCGCCGGGCTGAGCAAGACCTCCGACGGCGAGGCCTTCCAGTTCTACGTCCTCGGCGCGGTCGCCCTGCTCGGGGCCCTGGGGACGGTCTTCTCCAAGAAGGCCGTGCACTCGGCGCTCTCGCTGGCCACGACCATGATCTGCCTGGCGATGTTCTACCTGGCGCAGGGGGCCTACTTCCTCGGCGTGGTGCAGATCGTCGTCTACACCGGCGCGATCATGATGCTGTTCCTGTTCGTGCTGATGCTGGTCGGCGTCTCCAGCGCCGACTCCCTGGTGGAGACCATCAAGGGCCAGCGCAAGCTGGCGGTGCTGGCCGGGGTCGCCTTCGCGGTCCTGGTCATGGTGGCCCTGGGCCACGCGCGGCTGGGGACCTTCGTGGGCGCGGGGCAGGCCAACGCCGGCGGCGGCAACGTCAAGAACCTGGCGGACCTGATCTTCAGCAAGTACTTCTGGGCCTTCGAGGTCACCTCGGCGCTGCTGATCACCGCCGCGGTCGGCGCGATGGTGATGACCCACCGGGAGCGCCTGGTGGCCAAGAAGTCGCAGAAGGAACTGGTCGAGGAGCGGGTGCGCACCGGCAAGCGGATGACGCCGCTGCCGACGCCGGGTGTCTACGCGCGGCACAACGCGGTGGACGTCCCCGCGCTGCTGCCCGACGGCTCGGTCGCCGAGGACTCGGTGAACGCCACGCTGGTGGCCCGCACTCCCGTGCGCGACGCGGTCGGACTGACCGCGGTGACCCGGGAGAACATGGCGCTGCCGCACCAGGGCGAGGCTCCCGAACTTGAGAACGCCTCGTCGAACGGTGCTTCTTCGAACGGAGCCGCCGAATGAACCCGGCCAACTACCTGTTCCTGTCGGCGCTCCTGTTCACGATCGGCGCCTTCGGGGTGCTGATCCGCCGGAACGCCATCGTGGTCTTCATGTGCGTGGAGCTCATGCTCAACGCCGTGAACCTGTCGCTGGTGACCTTCTCCCGCATGCACGGCGACCTCACCGGCCAGGTCATCGCCTTCTTCACGATGGTGGTGGCGGCTGCGGAGGTCGTGGTCGGACTGGCCATCATCGTGTCTGTGTTCCGCACCCGCCGCTCGGCCTCGGTCGACGACGCAAACCTGCTGAAGTACTGAGAGGCGGGCCGAGTAAGCAATGGAAAGTCTCATCTGGCTTGTCCCCGGACTGCCGCTCTTCGGCGCGGCGATCCTGCTCCTGGGGGGCAAGCGAACCAACGCCTGGGGGCACCTGCTCGGGTGCCTGACGGCGCTGGGCAGCTTCGCCCTCGCGGCCGGGCTGTTCTTCACCATGCTCGGCAAGCACGGCGCCGCGCGCACCATGCACCAGCACCTGTACACCTGGATCCCGGTGCCCGGCACGGGCCAGAACCCGTTCCAGGCCGACGTGGCCTTTCAGCTCGACCAGCTCTCGGTGGTCTTCATCCTGCTGATCACGGGTGTCGGATCGCTGATCCACATCTACTCGGTCGGCTACATGAGCCACGACCCCGAGCGCCGGAAGTTCTTCAGCTACCTGAACCTCTTCCTCGCGGCGATGCTGATCCTGGTGCTGGCCGACAACTACCTGCTGCTGTACGTCGGCTGGGAGGGCGTCGGTCTGGCCTCCTACCTGCTGATCGGGTTCTGGCAGTACAAGCCCAGCGCGGCGGCCGCGGCGAAGAAGGCGTTCGTCGTCAACCGCGTCGGCGACGTCGGGCTCTCGATCGCGATCATGCTGATGTTCGTCACCTTCGGGACGTTCAACTTCTCCAACCCCGGCGGGAGCGGCCAGTCGCCGGCGAACCAGATCGGCGTGTTCGGTCTGGCGCCGGAGGCCTCCAAGGGCACGCTGACCGCGATCGGCATCATGCTGCTGCTGGCCGCCTGCGGCAAGTCGGCGCAGTTCCCGCTGCAGTCCTGGCTCGGCGACGCGATGGAGGGCCCGACCCCGGTCAGCGCCCTGATCCACGCCGCGACCATGGTGACCGCCGGCGTCTACCTGATCGTCCGCTCGCACGCGATCTTCGACCTGTCGCCGACCGCGCGCCTGCTGGTGACCATCGTCGGCGCGATCACGCTGCTGTTCGGCGCGATCGTCGGTTGCGCCAAGGACGACATCAAGAAGAGCCTGGCCGGCTCGACGATGTCGCAGATCGGCTACATGATCCTGGCCGCGGGCCTGGGCCCGCTCGGCTACGCGTTCGCGATCATGCACCTGGTCACCCACGGCTTCTTCAAGGCCGGGCTGTTCCTGGGCGCCGGGTCGGTCATGCACGGCATGGACGACGAGGTGAACATGCGCCGCTACGGCGCCCTGCGCAAGTACATGCCGATCACCTTCGGCACGTTCTTCCTGGGCTACCTCGCGATCATCGGCTGCCCGCCGTTCTCCGGGTACTACTCCAAGGACCACATCATCGAGGCCGCGTTCAGCAAGGGCGGCACCTCGGGCTTGATCCTGGGCGGCTGTGCCCTGCTCGGCGCGCTGATCACCGCGTTCTACATGACCCGCATGGTGATCATGACGTTCTTCGGCGAGAAGCGCTGGGAGGCCAACGCCGAAGGGCACGAGCCGCACCCGCACGAGTCGCCGTTCAGCATGGCGCTGCCGATGCTGCTGCTGGCGGTCGGTTCGGTCGCCGCGGGCTTCCTGTTCAACCTGAACAACGCCTTCGTCGACTGGCTGGAGCCGGTGACCGGGCCGCGGCCGGAGGGCAAGCTGCCCGGCGGTCTGAGCTCGGCGGAGCTGTCGATCATCATCCTGGTGGCGGTGGCCATCGGCGTCACGATCGCGATCGTCCAGTACGGGACCCGCAAGGTGCCCTCCGTCGCCCCGCGCGGCAGCTTCATCACCGTGGCGGCCCGCAAGGACCTGTACGGCGACGCCTTCAACGAGGCGGCGCTGATGCGTCCCGGCCAGTACCTGACCCGCACCCTGGTCTACACCGACAACCGCGGCGTGGACGGGGCGATCAACGGTCTGGCCGCGCTGGTCGGCGGGACGTCCGGGCGGCTGCGACGGCTCCAGACCGGATACGTCCGCTCCTACGCCCTGTCCATGTTCGGAGGAGCGGCCGCCCTGGTCGCCGCGATCCTCTTCGCGAAGCTCTAAAGGGAGAGATGGAGATGAGCAGCTTTCCCTGGTTGACCACGCTGGGCGTCGTCCCGCTGGTCGGATCGGCCGCGGTCGCCGTGGTCGCGAAGGAGAAGAGCGAGGCCGCCAAGAAGATCGCGCTGTCCTTCAGCGTGGCCACGCTCGGCATCGGCATCGCGATGGCGACCCAGTTCAAGAAGGGCGGCGCCCGGTTCCAGTTCACCGAGAGCCACCAGTGGATCAAGGCTTTCAACATCAACTACGGGCTCGGGGTCGACGGCATCGCGCTGGTGCTGATCCTGATGACCCTGGTGCTGATGCCGGTGGTGATCCTGGCCGGCTGGCACGACGCCGACGAGGCGCAGGCCGACGGCCGCCGCTCGGTGCGCGCCTACTTCTCGCTGTACCTGCTGCTGGAGACCATGATGATCGGGGTCTTCGCGGCCACCGATCTGTTCCTGTTCTACGTGTTCTTCGAAGCCATGCTGATCCCGATGTACTTCCTCATTGGCGGCTTCGGCGGACCGCAGCGGTCCTACGCGGCGGTGAAGTTCCTGCTGTACTCGCTGTTCGGCGGCCTGTTCATGCTGGCCGCGCTGATCGGCCTGTACGTGGCCTCGGGCAAGCACCTGGGCACCGGTACCTTCGACTTCCAGACGCTGGCCAACGCGGTGAGCTCCGGCCAGCTGGGCATCAGCCCGGGACTGGGCAAGGCGCTGTTCCTCGGGTTCTTCGTGGCCTTCGCCGTGAAGGCGCCGCTGTTCCCGTTCCACACCTGGCTGCCGGACGCCGCCGCCGAGGCCACGCCCGGCTCGGCGGTGCTGCTGGTCGGCGTGCTGGACAAGGTCGGCACCTTCGGGATGCTCCGGTACTGCCTGGAGCTGTTCCCGGGGGCGTCGAAGTTCTTCACGCCGCTGGTGATCGGGATGGCGATCGTCGGCACCATGTACGGTGCGCTGCTGGCCATCGGCCAGACCGACATCAAGCGCCTGATCGCCTACACCTCGATCTCGCACTTCGGGCTGATCACCCTCGGGGTGTTCGCGATGACCTCGACCGGTCAGAGCGGCGCCTCGCTGTACATGGTGAACCACGGTCTGTCGACCGGCGCGCTGTTCATCGTCGCCGGCTTCCTGATCTCCCGTCGCGGATCGCAGCTGATCGACGACTACGGAGGCGTGAACAAGGTCGCGCCGAAGCTGGCCGGCGTGTTCCTGATCGCCGGGCTGTCCTCGCTGGCGCTGCCGGGCCTGTCCTCCTTCGTCTCGGAGTTCCTGGTCCTGGTCGGCACCTTCGAGCGCTACAAGGCGGTGGCGATCGTGGCCACCGCGGCGATCATCCTGGCCGCGCTGTACGTGCTCTGGCTCTACCAGCGGACCATGACCGGCCCGCTGAAGGCGGGGCTGGAGGGCATGAAGGACCTGCGGGCGCGTGAGGTGGTCGCCGTGGCGCCGCTGATCGCGCTGATCATCGGCCTGGGCTTCTACCCCAAGCCGGTGCTCGACATCGTGAACCCCTCCGTCAACACCACTCTGCAGCACGTTCACCAGCAGGACCCGGCTCCGGCCGTGAACGCGGTGCAGACTTCGGAGAAGGTGGACTCCAAGTGAGCGCTCTGACGACTCTCCTCGCCGCCGCGCCGGGCGCTCCGTCCACACCCGGCGGCCTGACCTCCACGGCGGCGAACACCTTCACGGCGCCGCAGGTGGAGTACCGGGCGCTGATGCCGATGCTGGTGGTGTTCGGCGCGGCCACGGTCGGCATCCTCATCGAGGCCTTCCTGCCGCGCACGCGGCGCTACTGGGCCCAGGTCGCGGTGTCGCTGGCCGGGGTCCTGGTGGCCCTGGGCTTCGTGATCGCCAACCACGGCATGGCCCAGACCACCGCCTCGGACGCGGTGTCGGTGGACGGCGTGACGCTGTTCCTGCAGGGCACCATCCTGGCGCTGGCCCTGCTGGCGCTGCTGCTGGTGGCCGAGCGCGGCACCGCGGTGGTCGACCTGGACGCGTTCACCGCGCAGGGCGCCACCACCCCGGGTTCGGGCGGCGAGCGCGCGGCGGACACCGCGGGCCTGCGGACCACCGAGGTCTTCCCGCTGATGCTGTTCTCGGTCGGCGGCATGCTGCTGTTCCCGGCCGCGAACGACCTGCTGACCTCCTTCGTGGCGCTGGAGGTGCTGTCGCTGCCGCTGTACCTGCTGTGCGGGCTGGCGCGCCGGCGCCGCCTGCTGTCGCAGGAAGCGGCGATGAAGTACTTCCTGCTCGGGGCGTTCTCCTCGGCGTTCTTCCTGTACGGCATCGCGATGCTGTACGGCTACGCCGGCTCGGTGCGGCTGTCGGACATCGCGACCGCGATCTCCTCGGCCCCGCACTCGGACGTGCTGGTGCTGGTGGGGATCGCGCTGCTGGCGGTCGGACTGCTGTTCAAGATCGGCGCGGTGCCGTTCCACTCCTGGACCCCGGACGTGTACCAGGGCGCGCCGACCCCGATCACCGGGTTCATGGCCGCCGCCACCAAGGTGGCCGCGTTCGGAGCCCTGCTGCGCATCGTCTACGTGGCGCTGCCCGGCCTGCGCTGGGACTGGCGCCCGGTGCTGTGGGGCGTGGCGGTCCTGACCATGCTGGCCGGCGCGGTGCTGGCGATCACGCAGCGCGACATCAAGCGGATGCTGGCGTACTCGGCGATCCTCAACGCCGGGTACATCCTGCTCGGCGTGATCTCCACGACGACCAGGGGCGTCAGCGCGACGCTGTTCTACCTGGCGGCGTACGGGTTCGCCACGATCGGCGCGTTCGCCGTGGTGACGCTGGTGCGCGAGTCGGTGCGCGGCGGCTCGGAGTCCGGGGACGGCGGCGAGGACGGCTCGGTGACAATCGGCGGCGAGGCCACCGACCTGTCGTCCTGGGCGGGCCTGGGGCGCCGCTCGCCGTTGCTGGCGGCCTGTTTCACGGTGTTCCTGCTGGCCTTCGCGGGCATCCCGCTGACCTCCGGCTTCACCGGGAAGTTCGCGCTGTTCACGGCGGCGATCGACGGCGGCGCCTGGCCGCTGGTGATCGTCGGTGTGATCGCCTCGGCCGCGGCGGCGTTCTTCTACGTCCGGGTCATCGTGCTGATGTACTTCAGCGAGCCGCTCCGGGACGAGGTCTCCGGGCCGGTCGTGGTGGTGCCCTCGCCGATGACGACGATCGCGCTCACCGTCACGGTGGTGCTCACGATCGCCCTCGGTGTCATCCCGCAGATGGCGCTGGACCTCGCGGACAAGGCGGCGTACTTCGTCCAATAGCTCCGCCACGCAGCGCGACGCCCCGGACCGCCTCGGTGGTCCGGGGCTCTTTTCTGCCCGCTGGTACGTTGACCGGCCGGGGCGCCTCTTCCTTGAAAGTGCTGCCGGATAACCTAGGAGCGAACATGTGAAGCACCTGTGACGAATGAGCGCGACCCCGACCGACCGCCCGCCACCGCCCCGACCTGGAAGGCCGCCGCAGTGAGTACTCCCGGCACGCTGACCCCGCCGCTTCTACAGACGTCGCAGGGCTGGGGTCCGTTCGCGATCGCCATGCAGCAGGACGAGACCCTGTCCGTGGCCCTGAAGGACGGCCTGCTGCGGGTGGAGGAGGTGCTGCTGAACTACACCCGCAGCGACCACGCCTACATCAGCGAGATCACCTCGCACCTGGCCCAGGCCGGCGGCAAGCGCACCCGGCCGCTGCTGGTGCTGCTGGCCGCGCAGTTCGGCGACCCGGCCCTGGCCGGCGTCGTGGAGTCCGCGGTGGTGGTGGAGCTGACCCACCTGGCCACGCTCTACCACGACGACGTCATGGACGAGGCGGCGCTGCGCCGCGGCGTGGCCTCGGCGAACCAGCGCTGGGACAACTCGCTGGCCATCCTGTCCGGCGACTTCCTGTTCGCCCGCGCCTCCAGTCTGTTGTCCGAGCTGGGCCCGGACGCCGTGCGCATCCAGGCCGAGACCTTCGAGCGTCTGGTCAGCGGCCAGATCTCGGAGTCGGTGGGCCCGAAGAACGGCCAGAACCCGGTGGACCACCACCTGGAGGTCCTGGCCGGCAAGACCGGCTCGCTGATCGCCACCGCCGCCCGCTTCGGCGCGATGTTCTCCGGCTGCACCGCCGAGCAGGAGCAGATACTGGCGGAGTTCGGCGAGCAGTTCGGGGTGGCGTTCCAGCTCTCCGACGACCTGCTGGACATCGCCTCGGAGTCCGAGCAGTCCGGCAAGACGCCGGGCACGGACCTGCGCGAGGGTGTCCACACCCTGCCGATGCTGATCGCGCTGGCGATGGACGGCTCGGCCGACCGCGAGACCGCGCGGCTGCAGGAACTGCTGCGGACCGACCTGTCGGTCGACGACGCGGCCTTCGACGAGGCGCTGGCGCTGCTGCGCGCGCACCCGAGCATGGAGCAGGCGCGGGACGTGGTGCGCGGGTACGCGGAGAAGGCTAAGGCGGTGCTGGAGCCGCTGCCGGAGATGCCGGCGAAGGAAGCGATGAAGGCGCTGTGCGACGTGGTGATCTCGCGGACGACCTGACGCCTGGTTGGTGACCGAAGCGCGCCGACGACCCCCCTCGGTCGTCGGCGCGCTTCGTCGTCTGGCCTGGGAGATCTCCGGGCGTGCGGGATCCTCAGGCCAGGGCTTCGACGAACCCGATGACCGCCGCGTCGAACTCGTCGGGGTCCTCCAGGTTCGGGTAGTGCGCGGTGCCGGCGATCGTGATCTTCCGGGCGTCCGCCACGCTGTCGGCGAGCCGCTCGGCGTTGTGCCGGTGGTCGTCGGAGTCGGCGCCGCCGATGACGGCCATGACCGGGATGGTCAGCCCGGCCGCGCGGGCCCAGGTGTCCGCGGCGTGCTCGGACCAGTCCTTCTCGTCGGCGGTGTGCTTGAGCCAGGTCTTCGTGGTCATCTCCTCGATCAGTGCCGGGATCGCGGGGTCCAGGTCGGACAGCTCGCGGTGCGGACCGCTGGTGAACTTGTTCCAGACCTTCAGGGCGCCCGGGATGTCGCCGGCGAACAGCGGCGGCCAGACCTGCGCCAGGGTCTCGCCGGTCCAGCCGTCGACGAACCGCGGCTCGCTGGTCCCGGCGCCGCTGACCACCAGCGCGCGCACCAGATCGGGGTGCTCCAGGGCGGTGTCGGTGGCGGTCGCGGCACCCATCGAGACGCCGACCAGGACGGCCGGGCCCGCGTCCAGGCGGCGCAGCAGGGCCGCGACGTCGTCGGTGTGCCGGAAGGGGGCGGCCGCGTTAGTGCTGTCGCCGTGGCCGCGGGCGTCCGGGGCGACGACGCGGCAGAGCGTCGGCAGGGTCCGCAGCTGCGGGGTCCACATGCGGTGGTCGAGGAAGCCGCCGTGGAGCAGGACGACGAGGGGCCCGGTGCCCCGGTCCCGGTAGGCCAGCCGGCCGCCGTCGGGGAGGGTCGCGTACTGAAGCTCGCTCATGACACCTAAGGTGCCATTCTCGCGGCGACTTGGCAACCGAGGTGTCATACTGCGGAGGTGACGGATGAACCGCTTCCCTCCGAGGAACTCGCCGTGCGGCTGGCCGAGATCTACCTGCTGGTCGGGCCGCTGTACCGGCGGGTGCTGCGCAAGGTGGAGCTCGGCGAGGAGATCGAGGGCGTCGGCGTCGGCGTGCGCGCGGTGCTGGACATGCTGCGCCTGAGCGGGCCGATGACGGTGCCGCAGATGGGCCGGGCGCAGGCGCTGAGCCGCCAGTTCGTGCAGCGCACGGTGAACGACGCCGCGGAGCGCGGGCTGGTCGAGGCGGTACCGAACCCTGCGCACCGGCGGTCTTCGCTGATCCGGCTCACCGAGGCCGGCCGCGCGGCGATCGAGCTGGTGATCGCGCGCGAGCACGGGCTGCTCGGCCAGGTCGGGGGCGGGCTGACTCAGGCCGACGTGGACGCCTGCGCCAAGGTGCTGTCGAGCATGCTGGCCGCGGTCTCGGACGTGGAGGTGGACTGAGCGGGGGCGGGTTCGAGTCCGGGCCCGGATGCGGGCTCGGACGCGGGCTCGGGCTCGGCTTCGTTCTGGGCGGATTCGTTCTGGGCGGACTGAGCGGGCCGCCTGCGGGCGGCGCGCAGCGCGTCGACCGTCAGCAGCACCAGCGCGAGCCAGACGATCAGGAACCCGGCCAGCCGTGCCAGCGGCACCGACTCGTGCTGCACCAGCACCCCGCACAGGAACTGCAGGATCGGCGCCAGGAACTGCAGCAGACCGACCACCGACAGCGGAAGCCGGTTGGCCGCGGCCCCGAAGCAGATCAGCGGCACGACCGTCACCGGCCCGGCGAGCACTAGCAGCGAGGTGTTCCCGGCCCCGTGGTGCGCGAAGTCGAGCGTCCCGTGCGTCCCGAGCCACACCAGGTATCCGATGGCGGGCAGGAACTGGAGCGTCGACTCCACCGCCATCGCCTCGGCGGCCGGCACCGCCGCGAGCTTCTTGAGCAGCCCGTACGTCCCGAAACTCACGGCCAGCACCAGCGCGATCCACGGCACCTTGCCGTACCCGACGGCCAGCACCAGCACGGCCACCGCCCCGACCCCCACCGCGGCCCACTGCAACCGCCGCAGCCGCTCCCGCAGCAGGAAGACCCCGAACAGCACGGTCACCAGCGGGTTGATGAAGTACCCGAACGCGGTGTCGACGGTGTGCCCGTGGTTGACGGACCAGATGTACACGAACCAGTTGACGGAGATGGCAGCCGCGGCCCCGGCGAGCAGCGCGACCTTGCGGGGGGTCCGCAGCAACTCGCGCACCCAACCCCACCGCGCCCCGCCGCCCGGCACCCGCCGCACGGCCAGCAGCACCAGCACGGCCAGCAGCGACCACGCCATCCGGTGCGCGAGGATCTCCCCGGCCCCGGCGGGCTCCAACAGCGGCCAGTAGAGCGGGAAGAGCCCCCACGCTCCGTACGCCGCGACCCCGAATCCCACCCCGAGCCGCCGCTCAGCGGCGCTCCCGCTCTCTCCCATGAGGGACAGGATAGGGCGGTGAGCTGGTTCTGTCACAGGTGGATCGCGGGTTGGACTGTTACAGGACACGCCGCCGGGCCGGCCGCTGCCGAACCCGTCGCCGAGCCCTGCCGCCGAGCCCTGTGCCAGCCCTGCCGCCGAGCCCCGCCATCCACAGCAAAGCGCCCCCGGACCATCGGTCCGAAGGCGCCTGCCTCACTCACCAACCCGCCGCTACTCGTCGTCCCCGTGCTCGCGCGGCAGCAGCTTGTACGTCGGGTTCGCCATCGCCAGGTGCCCCTCCATCTCGCCGACCATGCCCTCCACCCGCATGATCGCGCCCGGCTCGATACCCGGGATCGAGCGCCGGCCGTAGAACACCAGCGTGATCCCGCCGGAGGCGTCGTAGAGCTCGGCCTCCAGCGCGGGGGAGCCCTTGACCGGGGACACCGCGACCGAGCGGATGCGGCCCTCGACCGCGGCGCGCTGGCGCCACTGGACCGTGGAGATCGGGCTGACCGGGACCGGGACGCCGTGGCCGGGGTCGGGGATGTTCGTGCACTCGGCGTCCAGGAGCATCTTCTTCGTGGAGCGCGGCTTGCCGGCCACGGCGTCGCCCTCCTTCGCCTTGGGCTTGTGGCCCTTCTCGGCCTGCTCCAGTTCCTCGATGGCCTCGACCACGTCGAAGGGCACGATGGTGGCCACCACGTGCGGCAGCGTCGACAGGACCTCGGCCAGGCGGTCGGCTGTGCGGTCGTGCAGGAGGCGGCCGACGATCGGGGAGTACGTGCGGCGCGGGAGCAGGACCGTCACCTCGTAGCCCTCGGCGGTCTCGCGGGCGGCCAACTCCATCGCCGCGCGGCGGATGCGGCGGTCGGGGACCTCGATGACCTCCAGCGGGATGTCCGCGGCCTGGGAGGCGTCCCACTGGTTGCGCAGATGCTCGGCGTACAGGTTGTCGACCATCAGGTGGACGGCGCGGACCTCGGTCGGGCGCAGGGAGCGCGCGTAGCGCAGCGTCTTGATGACCGCCAGGTCCACCGAGTCGACCAGGACCATGACCGAGGTCTGGGTGCGGGTCGGCAGCTCCGCCGAGGCCGGCGCCTTGGCCAGGGCCTCGGCCTCGCGGCGGTAGCGCTTGTTCAGCTGGATCAGGCCGAACACGGCCGGCGGGAAGACGATCACGACCATCCACGCGCCCTCGGTGAACTTCACCGTCGCGAAGATCACCACGACCGCGAAGGACATCACCGAGGCCGAGCCGGCCACGAACAGCTTCCACCAGCGGTGCGGCTCGTTGCGGCTCCAGTGGTACTTGAACAGACCGGCGGAGGCCATCACGAAGCCGGTGAACACCCCGATCGCGTACAGCGCCACCAGCGAGGTCAGGTTGCCGCCGGTGCCGATGAGCAGGGCCAGCGACAGGATCGTGAGCACCACGATGCCGTTGGAGAACGCCAGGCGGTGCCCGCGCACGAGGAACTGCCGGGGCAGGAAGTTGTCCTCGGCGACGAACGAGGTCAGGAACGGGAAGCCGTTGAACGAGGTGTTGCCGCCGGTGTAGAGGATCAGCGCGGTGGCCAGCTGCACCAGGGTCAGCATCACGAACCCGAAGCCCTGGCCGCCCCAGGTGATCTTGGTGATCTGGGCCAGCACCGTCGGGTTGCCGCTGCTGTAGGGGTTGGTCTTCAGCTGCCAGGCCAGGATCGAGATGCCCAGCACCAGCGAGCCCAGCGCGGTGGACATCCAGATCATCGTCTTGGCGGCGTTCCTGCCGGCCGGCTTCTTGAACACCGACACGCCGTTGGAGATGGCCTCCAGGCCGGTCAGCGAGGAGCCGCCGTTGGCGAAGCCCTTCAGGATCCACAGGACCGCGGTGACCTGGAACAGCGTCCCGGTGTAGGTGCCCAGCGGCAGCGCGCCGCCGGCCTGGTCGTGCAGGCTGGGCGCCTGCGGCAGCCCGGTGGTGGCCAGCTTGACCAGGCCCACCAGGACGGTCACGCCGGCCATCGCGATGTAGAAGTACGCCGGCACCGCGAACGAGCGGCCGGCCTCGCGGATGCCGCGCAGGTTGCCGAAGCACAGCAGGATGATCACGAAGACCGAGACGTAGATCTTCCAGCTGTCGATGTTGACGTGGAAGGTGAACGTCATCCAGGACGCGATGGCGTCCGTCCCGGCCGCGATCTGCACCGCCACCGTCACGATGTAGTCGATGAGCAGGGCGACCGCGGCGATCTGGGCGACCTTCTGCCCGAAGTTCTCCCGGGCCACCACGTAGGCCCCGCCGGCCTTGGTGTAGTGCCGGACCACGTCGCGGTAGCACAGTGTCAGCAGGAGCAGCAGGCCCAGGATCACCCCGGTGACCGGCATGACCAGGATGAAGCCCACGGTGCCGAAGTAGGGCACGAGCTGGGTCAGCATCTGCTCGGTGCCGTACGCCGAGGAGGAGACGCAGTCCGGTGCCAGCACCCCCAGGGCCACCGGGTTCGACAGCTTCTCCCCGTGCAGCTGGTCGTTGACCAGCGGCGTGCCCAACAGCCGCTTCTTGACCCGGTAGCCCAGGCTCTCCGGGAGGTTCACGTCCGGGGCCAGCGCCCCGGGCGTGGCGACCGGTACCTTCGCCCCCGCGCCGGCCCTCTTCGGAGCGGCCGTGCCGGTACTGCTCATCGCGTGGTGCCTCATTTCGGCGCAGGTCCAAAGGTCCAACATGGTCCCTATGCCCATGCCGAAGGTCTGTCCTATCACCTCCGAGATCAGATCATCCAACTTGGGGGCGTTTGCATTTCGTTTGCACCAAGCGCGAACGCCCTTGCCCGCACGCGGGAGGGGCGTTCACGATCATGGGCGAAACGTGTGCGACCAGGGCTGTCGCACCGCTGTCGAACTCATCGGCCGGGCGGGGCCGAACGGGGGAGTGTCATCGACCTCTCACGTCCCGCTCACGATCTCTCACGAGATCGTCCACGTGTCGGACCCGGTCAGCAGTTCGGCGAGTTTGCCCGAGCCCAGGGTGCGCGCCGACTCGTCCAACTGGGCGCTCATCAGGGCGTCGTAGGTCGGCCGGGTGACGTCCCGGAACACGCCGATCGGGGTGGGCGAGAGCGTCGTGGGGTCGGGCAGCCGGGACAGCGCGAAGGCCAGGTCCGGCTCGGGGGCGTGGGCGTCGTGCACCAGCACCGCGTCCCCGGCCTGCTCCAGCGGCACCACCTTCAGCGTGGCGTCGGGCATCCGGACGATCCCGTACCGCTCGGTCTCGGGGCCGAAGGCGATCGGCTTGCCGTGCTCCAGCCGGATCAGGTGCCGGTCCTTGACCGTGTTGTCCTTCAGGTTCTCGAAGGCGCCGTCGTTGAAGATGTTGCAGTTCTGGTAGATCTCGACCAGCGCCGTGCCCTGGTGCTCGGCCGCGGCCTGCAGCACCGAGGTCAGGTGCTTGCGGTCGGAGTCGATGGTGCGGGCCACGAAGGTCGCCTCGGCGCCCAGGGCCAGGGAGACCGGGTTGAACGGGGCGTCCAGCGAGCCGTACGGCGTGCTCTTGGTGATCTTGCCCAGCTCGGAGGTCGGCGAGTACTGGCCCTTGGTCAGCCCGTAGATCCGGTTGTTGAACAGCAGGATCTTCAGATTGACGTTCCGGCGCAGCGCGTGGATCAGGTGGTTGCCGCCGATGGACAGCGCGTCGCCGTCGCCGGTGACCACCCAGACCGACAGGTCCGGCCGGGAGGAGGCAAGTCCGGTCGCGATCGCCGGGGCGCGGCCGTGGATGGAGTGCATCCCGTAGGTGTTCATGTAATACGGGAAGCGCGAGGAGCAGCCGATCCCGGAGACGAAGACGATGTCCTCCCGGGCGATGCCCAGGGACGGCATGAATCCCTGGACCGCGGCCAGGATGGCGTAGTCCCCGCAGCCGGGGCACCAGCGGACTTCCTGGTCTGTCTTGAAGTCCTTGGTCGTGAGCTTCAGCAATTCCGGCATTAGACCCCCGCCTTTTCTTCCTGGTCGACCGCGTCCGTCCCGATCAGGTCCTTGATCACTCCGGCCAGCTCGGCCGCCTTGAACGGCAGGCCGCGCACCTGGTTGTAGCCGACCGCGTCCACGAGGTAGCGGGCGCGGACGAGCATGGAGAGCTGCCCGAGGTTCATCTCGGGGATGAGCACTCTGTCGTACTCCTTCAGTATGCGCCCGAGATTCGCCGGGAAGGGGTTCAAATGACGCAAGTGGGCGTGCGCGACGGCCTGCCCGCCCCGGCGGACCTGGCGGCAGGCCGCCTGGATCGGGCCGAAGGTCGAGCCCCAGCCCAGGACCAGGACCTTCGCCCGGCCGGAGCCTGCTTCTGAATCGGACCCGGTGTCGACCGCCAGGTCCGGGACGTCGATGCCGGCCACCTTGGCGGCCCGGGTGCGCACCATCAGGTCGTGGTTCGCCGGGTCGTAGGAGATGTTGCCGGTGCCGTCGGCCTTCTCGATGCCGCCGATCCGGTGCTCCAGGCCCGGGGTGCCGGGGATGGCCCACGGCCGGGCCAGGGTCTGCGGGTCGCGCAGGAACGGCCAGAACGCCTCGGTGCCGTCCTCCAGCGTCTTGTTCGGGCCGGTGGCGAAGTCCGGGGCGATCACCGGCAGGTCGGCGACGTCCGGGATGCGCCAGGGCTCCGAGCCGTTGGCCAGGTAGCCGTCGGAGAGCAGGAACACCGGGGTCCGGTAGGTGACGGCGATCCGCGCGGCCTCCAGGGCGGCGTCGAAGCAGTCGGCCGGGGACTGCGGCGCCACGATCGGCACCGGCGCCTCGCCGTTGCGCCCGAACATGGCCAGGAACAGGTCGGACTGCTCGGTCTTGGTCGGCAGGCCCGTGCTCGGGCCGCCGCGCTGGATGTCGCAGATCACCAGCGGCAGCTCCAGGCTCACCGCCAGGCCGATGGTCTCGCCCTTGAGCGCGATGCCGGGGCCGGAGGTGGTGGTGACGCCGAGCGCGCCGCCGAAGCTGGCGCCCAGGGCCGCGCCGATGCCGGCGATCTCGTCCTCGGCCTGGAAGGTCCGCACGCCGTGGTTCTTGTGCTTGCTCAGCTCGTGCAGGATGTCCGAGGCCGGGGTGATCGGGTAGGCGCCCAGGAACATCGGCAGGCCGCTCTGGTGGCTGGCCGCGATCAGGCCGTACGCCAGTGCCAGGTTGCCGTGGATGTTCCGGTAGGTGCCCTTGGGCATCGGCGCCGGGGCGATCTCGTAGGAGACGACGAAGTCCTCGGTCGTCTCCCCGTAGTTCCACCCGGCCCGGAAGGCCGCCACGTTCGCGGCCGCTATGGCCGGCTTCTTGGCGAACTTCTTCTCCAGGAACGCCAGCGTGGCCTCGGTCGGCCGGTGGTACAGCCAGGACAGCAGGCCGAGCGAGTACATGTTCTTCGCGCGCTCGGCGTCCTTGCGGGAGATGTCGTGGCCCTCCAGGACCTTGACCGTCTGCGTGGTCAGCGCGACCCTGTGCACCTTGTAGGCGTCCAGGGAGCCGTCCTCCAGCGGGTCGGCGGCGTAGCCGACCTTGGTCAGCGCGCGGGGTGTGAACTCGTCGGTGTTGACGATGATCGTGCCGCCGCGCGGGACGTCCTTCAGGTTCGCCTTCAGCGCCGCCGGGTTCATCGCCACCAGCACGTCCGGCGCGTCGCCGGGGGTGAGGATGTCGTGGTCGGCGAAGTGCAGCTGGAACGCGGACACGCCGGGCAGGGTCCCGGCAGGGGCCCGGATCTCGGCGGGGAAGTCGGGCAGCGTCGACAGGTCGTTGCCGAACGCCGCGGTCTCGGAGGTGAACCGGTCGCCGGTGAGCTGCATGCCGTCGCCTGAGTCTCCGGCGAAACGGATGATGACCCGGTCGACCTTCTCAACCTGCTTGGTCATGGGAACCCGCCCTGTTGTGAAAAATAATCGTGACCCGCAGTACCAATGCTACGGCGAGTAAGTTTCCCGGAGCTGTAGTGGGATTGCTCGGATGTCTTACAACGCGGAACCGCGGTGAAAATGATGTAAAGAAAGG
This sequence comes from Catenulispora sp. MAP12-49, assembly GCF_041262705.1. NCBI lineage: Bacteria > Bacillati > Actinomycetota > Actinomycetes > Catenulisporales > Catenulisporaceae > Catenulispora > Catenulispora sp. MAP12-49. The sequence continues at coordinate 80,781 of NZ_JBGCCP010000028.1, forward strand.
CGGGTCGCCTTGCGGCGCCCGCCCATGATCGGCTAATGCGGCTTCAAACCCGGGCTCTTCCCGGTTTTGGTCCCGGAATGCCTGGTCAGAGCCCGATCGGCGACTCGTTACGGCCGGCCCAGCGCCCGGTAGGTCCAGCCCGCGGCCCGCCAGGCCGCCGCGTCCAGCGCGTTGCGGCCGTCGATGATCCGGGCGTCCCGGACCTGCTCGCGCACCGCGACCGGGTCCACGTCCCGGAACTCCTGCCACTCGGTGAGGTGCAGGATCACGTCGGCCTGCTGCGCCGCCTCCATCGCCGAGGCGGCGTAGGACAGCGTCGGGAACATCTTGCGGGCGTTGTCCATGGCCTTCGGGTCGTAGACGGTGACCTGCGCGCCCTGCAGGTTTATCGACGCCGCGACGTTCAGCGCGGGGGAGTCGCGGATGTCGTCGGACTCCGGCTTGAACGCCGCGCCCCAGACCGCGACGCGCTTGCCGAGCAGCGAGCCGTCGCACTGTTCGCGGGCCAGGTCCACGGTGCGGGCGCGGCGCCGCATGTTGATGGCGTCGACCTCCTTCAGGAAGGCCAGCGCCTGGTCCACGCCGAGCTCGCCGGCCCGGGCCATGAACGCCCGTATGTCCTTGGGCAGGCAGCCGCCGCCGAAGCCCAGGCCCGGGACCAGGAAGCGGCCGCCGATGCGCGGGTCGTAGGACAGCGCCTCGGACAGCTGCATGACGTCGGCGCCGGCCGCCTCGCACACCTCGGCCATCGCGTTGATGAAGGAGATCTTGACCGCGAGGAAGGAGTTCGCGGAGACCTTGACCAGCTCGGCGGTCGGGAAGTCGGTGACCACCAGCGGCACCTCCTCCTCCAGCAGCCGCGCGTAGACCTGCCGCAGGTCCGCCTCGGCCGCGGCCGAGCGCACGCCGACGACCAGGCGGTCCGGGTGCAGCGTGTCCTTCACGGCCCAGCCCTCGCGCAGGAACTCCGGGTTCCACGCCAGTTCGGCGTTCGGCGCGAGCTCGGCGATCCGGTCGGCCAGCCGGGCGGCGGTCCCGACCGGGACGGTGGACTTGCCGACCAGCAGCGAGCGGCCCTGGTGCGCGATCGCCCGCGCCACCGACTCGAACGCGGCGTCGACATAGGACATGTCGGCCGCGTACTCGCCCTTCTTCTGCGGAGTGCCCACGCTGACGAAGTGCACCGCGCCCTCGCCGGCCCACTCGGCCAGCTCGGCGTAGTCGGAGGTGAAGGACAGGCGCCCGGCGGCGATCTGCGCGCGCATCAGGTCCTGCAGGCCGGGCTCGTAGAACGGGACGTCGCCGGCGGCCAGTGCGGCGACCTTCTCCACGTCGACGTCCAGGCCCATGACCTCGAAGCCGAGTTCGGCCATGCACGCGGCGTGGGTGACACCGAGGTATCCGGTGCCGATCACCGTGATCCGCACTTGTGTCTCCGATCTGCTGGGATGTCCGTCGAACGACCAAAGAGTAGACGGACAGTCTATGGAGATCCCTCACGCGAAAGGACCAGATCTTCTCGGCGTTGCCGTACCTCCGGCGACGCCCCCGGTGCCCGGTCGCGCAGCGCACCGGTGTGACGCCGCATCGTGTCTTCCGTGCCGCCGGTTGAGGGCGAGAGTACAAGCGGTTGCGTGAAGGTTCGCTGAAGCGGTTCATCGGAGTCCCGCGCCCCGGCGGTCCTCACCGGCGATTCAGGACCCTGACAGGTGATCACGCCTCGTAAGCGACTAAGGCGCAACGGGTAGGCGAACAGATGTCCTTGGTCGGACGTTTCCCGACTCGTGGTCCGCTCCACGCGCCTAGATTGATCGCTCGAGGAAACTTCGAAGATTTAGCTCGAGTGTTGGGCGGAATGCCATGGACACTGTTCGGGACGAGAGCGGACGGGTGCTGGTGGACCGTGCTGAGAACGGGCGCTACCGCTGGCGGGCGAAGGCGAGCAACGGACGGATCGTGGCCATCTCCGCCCCCGCGTACTCCGCGGCGGACGAGGCGCGCCGGGCTTACTCCCGCTTACGCCGCGACGCGCCCAATCTGTCGGCGCGCATCAGCCACGTGAAGGACGGGGCGGGCTGGACCTGGGTCCTCCAGTCGTCCAGCGGGACTCCTCTGGCCCGCTCGATCCGCTCCTATGAGCGCTACGCAACCTGTCAGATAGCGGTCGCCAAGTTCCTGGCGCTGCTGGCCGCCGACGGCTGAGATGCCCGCCGCCCTGATGGTGCGCGCGGGCGGCGACGGCGACCTGACCTGGGTCCTGCTGGCCGCGAACGGCCGGCCGCTGGCCCGCTCCGCCGGCGCCTACCGGAGCGACGAGGCGCTGGACGCGGCCTGGCGCGAACTGGTCGCCGACCGCCAGGTCCTGAGCATCCGCCTGGGCCGCGACGGCGACGGCCCGGACTGGTGGTGGTCGGCGGCGCTGCCGGTGCGCGTCACCGGCACCGGCATGAGCGCCGGCGTGGTGGTGGCGCGCAGTGCCCGCGGGTATCTGCGGCCCGACCAGTGTCGTGGGGGCGCTTCGGGGTTCCTCAACGCCCTGTCGGGGTTCGCGCGGCGCGGGCGCTGAGGCGCGCCCGGCAATCCTCCTCTCCGAAGGCCCGCCGCCGTCCCCGGCAGATGAACGCGGGACTCCGAAGACGGCACCACCGCGCCACTGCCGGAAGCACACCAGGAACCGTCCGCTGATGTATCAGGATCCTCACACGTGCCGCCAGCAGCGCATCTGTGCGCCGCGCGGTCCGCGGGGCCGGCGCGGGCGCAGATCAGCGCTCTGGTCCCGATCGTGGCGTTCGGCGAATCTCAATCCCGCAAGGACCAGTCCCCCTTGCAGGAGGAAAAGCAATGCGTTCTGTCACCCGCAAGCTCGCCATCACCTCGGCGATCGCCGCGGCCGCCCTGGGCGCCGTGGTGGCGTCGAACGGCGCCGCGCTGGCCGACCCGCCGTCGGGCACCACCCCGGCCGCCACCGACATCGTGGCCGCCGGCTCGGACACCATCCAGGCGCTGGACAACGGCGTGTCGGCTGCCTACAACGCCACCAGCCCGGCCTCGAAGTTCTACAGCTGGGACGCCACCCCGGCCGGCAACATCACGCCGAAGTCCGGCGCGAGCACGATCGCCCGGCCGAACGGTTCCGGCTCCGGCATCACCGCGCTGAACAGCACCACCCACACGACGCTGGACATCGCCCGCTCCTCGCGCGGCCCGAACTCCGGCACCACCGACTGGTTCATCCCCTTCGCGACGGACGCGGTCGGCTGGTCCGCCTACACCGGCGGCAACGCCCCGCACGACCTGAGCAGCTCCGACCTGCAGGGCATCTACAACTGCACCATCACCAACTGGAACCAGATCACCGACGAGGGCACCCTGCCGAACGCCCCCATCGACGTGTTCATCCCGCAGTCCGGCTCCGGCACGCGGTCCTTCTGGCTGGGCGCGCTGGGCATCACGACCACCCCGTCGTGCTGGAAGGCCACCACGCCGGAGGAGAACGAGGGCACCGACGCGGCCTTCGCCGGCGACGTCAACGCGATCTTCCCCTACTCCCTGAGCCACTACGTCGGCCAGGTCTACGACGGCAAGGGCACCACCACGGACGCCCCCGGGGTCCTGGACGCCAACCGCTCGATCGACGGCACCGAGCAGCTCGACACCGTCAACAAGGTGTGGAACTCGAACCTGTCGCTGACCTACACCCGCAACGTCTACCACGTCGTGCGCCAGGCCGACTGGGCCGACGCCACCGAGGGCCCGCGTCTGAAGGCCCTGCTGGGCCGCTCCGTGAACAACGGCTGGCTGTGCAAGAACGGCGCCAGCCTGATCACCAGCTACGGCTTCCAGACCCTGGGCAACGCCTGCGGCACGCTCCAGGCCGGCATCTGACGATCCCCGGGATCGCAGTCCCCTGATTTATCGGAAGTGCACAACGGCCGGGCCCGACGCCAGGCGTCCACGGACGTTCCGGCGGGCCCGGTCCTTCCCCGTTGTCCGTCCCGCAGTACCGCCTCTCAAGGAGTCCCCATGAACCGCACCGTCGTGCGCTCGCTGGCCGCCGCCGCGGCGATCGCCGCGACCGCCGTCGCGCTCCCGTCCGCCAGCGCGACCGGCACCCCGGCTTCCGGGAGCGTCGCCGTGACCGCTTCGAACACCTTCCTGACCGCCGCGCTGCAGTCCGGCATCGCCGCCGTGCCGCTGCCGACGGCGACCGGGTCCTACGACCGCACCACCGGTGCCACCGCGACCTTCCCCGTCACCGGCGGCAACGCCGTCCTGGCCCGCTTCTACGGCACCGTCACGCTCGGCGGCGGGATCGCGTTCGCGGACACGCTGACCGGCAAGATCGTCTGCTTCCACCAGGTGACCCTGTCCGGCAGCACCCAGGAGATCTCCGCGGTGCCCGACGGCGGCACCACGCCGGTGAACCTGTTCGCCTTCGGCGACGACACCGTGGGCAGCGCCACCGGTGCCACGCCGCAGACGCTGACCGGCGAGGCCGACATCCCCGCCGACGGTGCCGCGTACCTGAACCAGGCTCTGCACACCACGTTCTTCACCGCCGGTCAGGCCGTCGGCTCGCTGAGCGCCAGCTACACCCCGGCCAGCTGAGGCTGCACCGCACCGCACCGCACCGCACCGCGACCGGCCGGCCGGCGTCGGCTGAGCAACGCCGGCTGAGCAATACCGGCTGACCGGCTGACCGGCACCGGCTGACCAACACCGGCTGACCGGCTGACCGGCTCAGCAACACCGGCTGAGCAACACCGGCCAACCGGTCGGCCGACCAGCACCCACCGACCGCGAACCGGGCGCCGGGCGATCCCCGCGCCTGGGCTCGCGGTCGGACACCGTTTCCGCCTTGGCCGCGTCGTGGACGGGCTCCCGTCGTCCGCGGGCGGGCGAATTGTATGCGTCCCCTGATTTTCGACCTCGGAGGTCCTCCCCATGTCGCCCCATGAAGCGGGAGCCGCCCGCCGGCGCAGAGGTCTGCGCGTCTACTGCGCGGCCGTACTCGCCTGGACGGTGAGTTTCATGACGGCCTTGGTCCTGCTGCCTCCGGGTGCGCACACCATCGCCACCGCGCACGCCGATGCCTCATCGGTCACCGTCGCGGGTCCGCCGGTCTGGATTCCGGCGACGCAGACCACCGGCGCCAAGGGCTCGGTGACCGTCTCCCAGACCGAGAACCTCGTCGACCAGATGGTCCACGTGTCCTGGACCGGGTTCACGCCGAGCACCCACGGCTCGTTCGTGGTGTTCGGGAACTCCAACGGCGGCAACTGGAACGCGGTCGGATACCCGGTCGTCGTCTACGAGTGCCGAGGCACCGACCCGAAGATCACCGACTGCTACGGCGGGTTCCACTACGGACAGGACCCCACGGCCGGATTCCAGCTCCCGTCCGAGTCCGCGGGCCTGCAGGCGCCGGACTTCCCGTCGAACGTGGTCGCGGCGGTGACCCGCGGCGACGGCACGGGCAGCGCGGACATCGAGATGTACACCGCGAGCCAGTCGCCGACCATGGGCTGCGACGCCACCCACCAGTGCTCGATCGTCGTCGAGCCCAACTACGGCGGCGACGCGCTGGGCTTCAGCACGGAGGACGGGTCGGCGGACTGCACCTACCACGACGGCGACACGGGCCTGAGCGGCGCGGCCACCGGAGCGGAGTACGAGACCGTCGGCGCGTCCGGGTTCGAGGACGGCGAGCAGTGCGCGTGGAACCAGCGCACGGTCGTCCCGGTCTCCTTCGCGCCGGTCCCCGCGGCGTGCCCGGCGAGCGCGACCGACGTCGCCGCCGAGGGCATGCCGATGCTCGACCGCGCCCTGACCCAGTGGGTCGTCGGCTCGTGCCTGGCCGGCGTCGACCCGGTCACCGTCCAGTACAGCAGCGACCTCACCGAGCCCGAGGCGCGTGCCGACTTCCTGCAGGGCAGGGCCGGAGCCGACGTGGCGTTCACGTCGCTGCCGGCGAGTCCCACGGCGGCCAGCGCGCGTCCCTACACCTACGTACCCCTGGGCAACACCGGCATCGCGATCGCCTTCTTCGTCGACGATCCCAAGACCCACCTGCCGATCACGAGCATGAAGCTCAACGCCCGGCTGGTGGCCAAGCTGCTGACCCAGTCCTACGACTACGAGAACTTCGTCGGTGCCAAGAGCGACACCGCTTCGGTCGCGGGGAACCCGGGCTGCCTGTTCAAAGACCCCGAGTTCATCGCGCTGAACCCGACGAACAACGCCTTCACCTGGCCGACCTGCGCCGCCCAGGACGGCTCCGAGCCGATCGTCGCCGGCGGCCAGAGCGACCTGGTCCGCGAGCTGACGACGTGGATCATGTCCGACCCCGACGCCAGCGCGTTCCTGAGCGGGAAGCCCGACCAGTGGGGCATGCACGTCGACAGCTTCTACAAGACGTCCGTGTACCCGTACCCGATCGACAGCTTCGTGGCCCAGGACGCCAGCGGCCCGCCGGTGGACCCGGGCACCGGGCTCCCGTATGACCCGCAGGGCACGCACCGGGACTACAACCGCCTCAAGGGATTCGAGTGGAACCCGATCCAGGCCGGGCTCGACGCCGTAGCGCGGAGCCTGGTCCTGCAGACGCCGACGTGCATCCTGCAGAACTACGAGGCGCCGGCCGGGCACGCCAAGTGCGGACCGCAGAACCTCGGCAGCCGCAGCCTGATCGCGATCATGGACAGCGGCCGCGCGGCCGCGTTCAGCTTCCCGACCGCGGCGCTGGCCAATGGCACGGGCGCCTACGTGACCCCGACCGCCCCCGGCATGGCCTCCGCGGCGCTGGACTACGTGACCGATCCCAAGACCGGCACCCAGTCGCTGCCCTGGGGCGTCGGCCACACCGGGTACGCCGGTGACACCGCCGCCTATCCGTTGACCGTCCCTAACTACGCGATGGCCCCGACGTCGGGGGTCTCGGCCGCCAAGGCCACCGACATCGCGGAGTTCCTGACCGCGGTCACCGACAGCCGTAGCGGTCAACTCCCCGGCAACCAGCCCGGGCAGCTCGCCCCCGGCTACGTCGGCGTCACTCCCGCGCAGGCTCAGCAGGCCGGCGCCGCGATCGCCAAGATCCGTGCCGGGGCCGCCCCGGGCGGCGCGCCCACCACCGTCACCGCCACCGGTCCGGTCACCGGCCAGCCGGCCACCTCCGGCAACGTCGTGGTCACCCCGGTCACCACCACGAAGAACGGCACCGCGTCGGTCTCCTACATCACCAGCACCATCGGGTCCGGGGACGCCGGGGCGAACGGCGGCACCGGCTCCGGCGGTTCCGGCTCGTCGTCGAAGGGCGCTGCCGGTCCCGCCGGCAGCAGCGGCCCCGCCCACAGCCTCAGCGGCTCCACCGCCGCGGCCGCCCTGGGCAGCGTCAGCGCCGACACGGCGGGCTTCGGCCGGCTGATCCTGCCGATCCTGCTCATCGTCGGCCTGGTGCTGGTCGCCGCCGGTCCCGCCGCCCTGCTGCTGACCACCGGCGCCGCCGGGGCGAAGCTGCGGTCCCTGTGGCCGAACTCCGCGCGCCGGTTCGGGCGGTGAGCGCATGAGCACCGCGGACGCCGGCGCCGCGCTGGCCGACGACCTGTTCGGGCCGCCGCCGGGGGGTTCCGGATCCAGTTCCGGTTACGGCTCCGGCTCCGGCTCCGGCCCCACGGCGGGGCCCGCCGACGAGGACCGCCCGATCCGCATCATCCCCGGGGTGTCGCGCGGCGACCGCGTCTTCCGGATCGTGTTCCGCGCCGCCGGGCTGTCGGTGTTCGCGATCATGGGGCTGATCGCGCTGTTCCTCCTCACGCGCGGGACGCAGGCGCTGCACGCCACCGGGTGGTCGTTCCTGACCGAGCAGCGGTGGCAGACTGCCACCCACCGGTTCGGCGTCGGCGCGGTGCTGCCGGACGGGATCATCATCGCGGTCATCGCGCTGCTGATCGCGGTGCCGGTGGCGCTGTCCGCGGCCGTGTTCATCGCCGAGTACGCGCCCGCAGGGCTCCGCCGGACGCTGGTCTCGCTGGTCGACCTGATGGCGGCCGTGCCCAGCATCGTCTACGGACTGTGGGGGCTGATCTTCCTCACGCCCCGGGTCATCGGCTTCGAGCGGTGGCTGTCCACGCATCTCGGCGGGGTGCTCCCGTTCCTGAGGGTGCGCAACGGCGAGATCGCCGCCTCGTACGCGCAGTCCGCGTTCATCGCCGGCGTCGTGGTGTCGCTGATGGTGATCCCGATCATCTGCTCGCTGTCCCGCGAGGTGTTCTCGCAGGCCCCGACCGGGGAGCGGGAAGGCGCGTACGCGCTGGGCGCCACGCGCTGGGGGATGGTGCGGACCGTCGTGCTGCCGTTCGGCAAGGGCGGGGTGATCGGCGCGGTGATGCTCGGCTTCGGCCGGGCGATGGGCGAGACCATCGCGGTGGCGCTGATCATCTCGCCGGTGTTCGCGGTCACCTCGCATCCGCTGCAGGCCGGCGGCAACTCCATCTCCTCGCTGATCGCGCTGCGCTATGGCGAGTCCGACAAGCTCGCGCTGTCGGCCCTGATGGCCGCCGGGCTCGTGCTGTTCACGATCACGCTGCTGGTCAACATGGCCGCGGCGGCGATCATCTCCCGTTCGCGCTCCGGCGCCGCGACCAATGAGTGAGGGGTCTCAGGGCGCCATGACGACTGTCGAATCCGCCGTGCCCGCCGCCGCTGCGGCTGCCGCCGCTCCTGGCACTGCTGCTGCTCCCGCTGCTGCTGCCATCGCCGCTCCCGGCGCCGCCGCCGCCGACCGGCCCGCCCCGGTCGGCGACGGCCCCGGCGCGGCCTACGTCGACGCCGGCAGCGGGCAGGTGCGGGTGCGCCCCGGCGCGCTCACCGCCGCCGACTACGCGACCCTGGCGGGCGCGGCCGTCGGCGCGGTCGGACTGGTCTGGCTGGTGTACGAGCGCCTCATGCCGTGGTCCGGCGCGCTGGGCTTCTGGCTGTGCTGGTACGCGGTCTACCTGGTCATGTACTGGGGCATCGCGCGCTGTCAGTGGGAGGCCCGGCACGTCCGCGAGAAGCTCGCCACGGCCCTGTTCACCGGGGCCGGGATCTTCATCCTGGTGGTGCTCGTCGACCAGGTCGCCTACGTGGCCTGGCGGGGCGAGAAGGTCATCGTCCACGGCAACTTCCTGACCTCCGACATGCAGAGCACCGGCCCGCTGGACCCGTTGACCTCCGGCGGCTGCCTGCACGCGATCGTCGGCTCGCTGGAACAGCTGGGTCTGGCGACGCTGTTCGCGGTGCCGCTGGGCATCTCCGCCGCGGTGTTCATGTCCGAGGTCGGCGGCCGGCTGGCGCGGCCGGTGCGGACCGTGGTCGAGGCGATGACGGCGCTGCCGTCGATCGTCGCGGGCCTGTTCATCCTCGGCTCGGTGATCCTGACCCTGGGCTACGACCGCAGCGGGTTCGCCGCGTCGCTGGCGCTGACCGTGATGATGATGCCGATCGTCACCCGGGCCTCGGAGGTGGTGATCCGCGTCGTGCCGAACACCTTGCGCGAGGCCTCCTACGCGCTCGGCGCGAGCCAGTGGCGCACGGTGTGGAACGTGGTCCTGCCGACCGCGCGCTCCGGCCTGACCACCGCGATCCTGCTCGGCATGGCCCGGGCGGTCGGGGAGACCTCGCCGGTCCTGCTCACCGCCGGGTTCACCTCCGGGATGAACGCCAACGCCTTCAGCGGCCAGCAGGTCAGTCTGCCGCTCTACGTCTGGAACTACGTCCGCTATCCCCAAGAGGACATGAAGATCCGCGCGTTCGGCGCCGCGCTGACGCTGATGGCGATCGTCATGATCCTGTTCGTCGCCGCGCGCGTGGCCGGCGGCCGCCGGCCGGGCGAGCTGTCGCGCCGCCGCCAGCGGCAGATGGCCCGTGACCGGGTCCGGGCCGCCGCGAACCCCGCCGCCTCCCACGCCCCGCGCGTGCATCCCGCACCGATATCCACCGCCGCGGCTGTGGTCCATCCGAATCCGGAGCCTGTCTCGTGACCGTCAGAACCTTGAGAAGCCGAACAGCGGCCCGGCTCGCCGCGGCGCTGGCCGCGACCGTGGCCCTGGCCGCCGCGCTCACGCCGGCCCCGCCGGCGCGCGCGGCCACCGCGCTCAGCGGCTCCGGATCGTCCTGGAGCGGCCCGGCGCTGGACCAGTGGCGCCGGGACATCCTGCCGCAGGGCATCAACATCAACTTCGCGGCCAACGGCTCGGCGGCCGGCCGGACCGACTGGGAGAACGGGCTGGACGACTTCACCGCGTCCGACGTGCCGTTCCGGACCACGCCGGACCAGGGCGTGGGCTCCGGCGGGCACTCCAACGGCCAGGGCAACGTCGAGAACCCGACCTTCCGCTACTCCTACGTCCCGGTGACCGCCGGCGGCACGACCTTCATGTACAACCTGAAGATCGGCGGCAAGCAGGTCACCGACCTGCGCCTGTCCCCGGACGTGCTGGTCGGCATCTTCACCAACCAGATCACCATGTGGGACGACCCCCGGATCAAGGCGAACTACCCGGGGAACCTGCCGCACGAGCCGATCACCCCGGTGGTGCGCTCCGACGGCTCCGGCGCGACCGCGCAGTGGACCCGGTACATGGAGCACACGCACAAGGCGCAGTGGGACGCCTACTGCACCTCGATCAACGGCGTCTCCTGCGGCGACTACACCGAGTTCTTCCCGACACCGCAGACCAGCAACATGCACGCCGAGAACGGCTCGGACGTGGTGGCCGGCTTCATCATGTCCCCGCAGGGCGAGGGCGCGATCGGCTACGACGAGTACGCCTACGCCAAGCTGAACAACTGGCCGGTCGCCAAGGTCCTGAACCCGGCCGGCTACTACTCCGTCCCGACCGCGTCGAACGTCGCGATCGCGCTGACCGCGGCGAAGATCCGCGGCGTGGACGACAACACCTCGCCGGACGACCCTAACTACCTCCAGCAGAACCTCGACGCGGTCTACACGATGACCGATCCGCGGTCCTACCCGATCTCCAGCTACAGCTACATCATCGTGCCCCGGGACACCGGCTCACTGCCGCCCCTGCCCCGGGCGTCCGACGACCACGGCGCCGCGCTGTCCAAGTACGCGGCCTACATCCTGTGCGCGGGCCAGGCGGAGGCCGACCAACTCGGCTACTCGCCGGTCCCGCGCAACCTGGTGCGCGGCGGCATGCTCCAGGTCTCGCACATCCCCGGCCAGGCCTCCGGCGTGGATCCCAACACCCTGTCGAACTGCCCGAACCCGACCTTCAACGCCGCCGGCCAGCTGACGGTGCTGACCAACGCCCCGCAGCCGAGCCCGTGCGACAAGGCCGGCACGCCGCTGAACTGCACGGTCGGCGGCGGCACCGGCGGTGGTTCCGGTGGATCCGGCGGCGGCACCTCCGGCGGCTCGTCGGGCGGCAAGGGCGGCTCGACCGGCGGCCACAGCTCCACCGGCGGAACGTCGGGCGGCTCCGGCGGCTCCGGCGGCTCCGGCACGAACGGCGGGACCTCCGGCGGCACCGGCGGGACCACCGGCGGTGCCGTGGGCGGCACCACCGGCGGCGCGGCCGGCGGCACCGGCGGCGGAACCGGCGGGATCGACCCGCTCACCGGGCTGCCGACCGACGGCTCCGGCAGCGGCGGTGACAGCGGCGGATCCGTCGGCGGGGCCACGGCGGTGGTCGCGGACGTGCCACAGCACCGCGACCCCAAGCTGATGGCCGGACTCACCTCGCTGGAGCTGCTGGCGGTGGTGATCGTGCCGCCGATGCTCGGGAGCTTCCTGGTGCGGCGCCGCAAGCTCACGGCCGCGGGGAAGGACCGCACGCCGTGAGCGCGCCGACGGCGGACACTGCGGCTACTGCGGCTACTGCGGCTACTGCGGCAACCGGGGCGACCGGGGCGACCGGGGCGACCGAGGCGACCGGGGCGACCGAGGTGGCTGGGGGAGCCGGGGCTACCGGGGCGACCGCGCCAGTTGCGGCGCCGGATCCGGAGACCGGGGCACTGGCCGGGGCACTGGTCGGGGCGACGGCTGGGGCACCAGGCAATGCGCCGACCGCGCCGGAGCCGGGCACCGCGGTTCCGCAGCCTGCTGCGAAGGCGTCCTCGGCCGGAGCATCTCAGGCAGCGCAAGCGTTCGAGGCATCACAAGCAGCGCGGGCGGCCGCATTCCGCGCCGCACAGCGTGAGGGCCGGGGCCTGCGGACCGTGCGGATGGTCGGCATGGCCGCGAGCCTGACCGCCGCGCTCCTGCTGGGCTGGGCCGTTTACGCGTTCGGCTTTTCCAGGCTTCAGGAGCAGCACAGCCAGGCCGACCTCTACCGCACGCTGGCCGGCGAGCTCGGGCAGGCCACGGCGCCGGTCGGACCGGCCGCCGACGGTGCGCCGGTGGCCATCATGGACATCCCGGCGATCGGGCTGCACCAGACGGTCGTGGTGGAGGGGACCACCGGGTCCGATCTGGCGCGCGGCCCCGGGCATCTCCGCTACACGGTGCTGCCCGGACAGCCCGGTGTCAGTACTCTGCTGGGCCGCCGGGGGACCTTCGGCGCGCCGTTCGCGGAGCTGCCCCGGCTGCGCCTCGGCGACAAGATCAGCTTCACCACCGGACAGGGCACCTTCACCTACACGGTGAACGCGTTCGGCCAGGGCTCGAAGCCGGTCATGGACTCCTTCCCGAACCGGCTGGTGCTGGCCACCGGCGACTCGACCTGGATCCCGACCCGCGTGATCTATGTCGGTGCCCGCCTGGACGGCGCGCCCACCGATGCCTCCGGACAACGCGGAACCAAGACCGATCTGGACAAGCCGCTGTCCTCCGACACCGACGCCTGGCCCGCGCTCCAGCTGTGGGCGCTCGCGCTGGCCCTGGCGGTGGCCGCGACGGTCGTGCTGGCCGTGGCGGGGAACCGGCGCGCCGTCTACCTCTCGACGGCGCCGGTGCTGGCCGCGCTGCTGTGGTGCGTGTACGAGAACGCCACCGTCCTGCTGCCTAACCTCTACTGAACCTGGGACCACGATGACCGAGATAGACGAGTACGGCGGGGTGGCGACGGCCTCGGCCGCGGACGCCCCGACCCAGCAGCTGCCGACCGTTCCCGCCGACCCCGGCGCAAGCGCGGGCGCGGGCGCGGGCGGTATCGGCGGTCCCGGCACGGCCGCCGGCCGCTCGGGCCGCCTGGTCGGCCTGCAGACCCTGGACCTGTCCGCCTGGTTCGGCGACCACAAGGTGCTGGAACGCGTGTCGCTGACCATGGCGCCCGGCGAGGTGACGGCGCTGATCGGCCCGTCCGGCTGCGGCAAGTCGACGTATCTGCGGATCCTGAACCGCATGCACGAGATGGTGAAGTCGGCGCAGCTGGCCGGCCAGGTCCTGCTGGACGGCGACGACATCTACGCGCCCGGCCGCCGCCCGGCCGACGTCCGGGCCCGCGTCGGCATGGTGTTCCAGCGTCCGAACCCGTTCCCGGCCATGTCCATCTACGACAACGTCGTCAGCGGCCTGAAGCTGGCCGGCATCAAGGCCGCCAAGGGCCGCCGCGACGAACTGGTGGAGACCAGCCTGACCCAGGCCGGCCTGTGGGCCGAGGTCCGCAACCGGCTGCGCGCCCCCGGCGGCGCCCTGTCCGGCGGCCAGCAGCAGCGGCTGTGCATCGCTCGCTCGCTGGCCGTGGAACCGGACGTGCTGCTGATGGACGAGCCCTGCTCCGCCCTGGACCCGACATCCACCCGCCGCGTCGAGGAGACCATCGCCGACCTGCGCGGCCGCCTGACGATCGTGATCGTCACGCACAACATGCAGCAGGCCGCCCGGGTGTCGCAGAACTGCGCGTTCTTCCTGGCCACCCACGACACTCCCGGCCGGATCGTGGAGGCCGGCCCGACCCGGCAGCTGTTCGAAGACCCGCAGGACGAGCGGACCTCGGACTACGTGAACGGGCGCTTCGGGTAGGCCGGGCCCTAAACGGCTCTAGAACACCGACCACCCCGTCGCCGCGCTGAACCGGTCCAAGGCCTCCACCCCCGCCACCGAGTTCCCATGCTGGTCCAGCGCCGGCGACCACACGCACAGCGCCGCGCGCCCCGGCACGACCGCCACGATCCCGCCGCCGACCCCGCTCTTGCCGGGCAGCCCGACGCGGAACGCGAAGTCGCCCGCGGCGTCGTACGCTCCGCACGTCATCATCAGGGCATTGACGCGCTTGGCGCCGAGCACCGGCAGCAGCCGGGTGCCGTTGGTGCGGACTCCGTGGCGGGCCAGGAACAGCGCGGCCATCGCGGTCTCGGCACAGCTCATCGCGATCGAGCAATGGCGGAAGTAGTGCTCGGCGGTGACGTCGACGGGGTTCTCGATGTTGCCGTAGGCGGCCATGAAGTGCGCCAGCGCCAGGTTCAGGTCGCCGTGCTCGGCCTCGGAGGCGGCCACGGCGCCGTCGATGGTGACGGTGTGGTCGTCGGACTCGGTGCGCAGGAAGTCCAGGACCGTGCCTGCCGCGTCGCCGGTCTGGCTCTGCAGGATGTCGGTGACGACCAGGGCGCCGGCGTTGATGAAGGGGTTGCGCGGGATGCCGCGCTCGTACTCCAGCTGGATCAGGGAGTTGAAGGCGTTGCCGGAGGGCTCGACGCCGACCCGGCCGCGCAGCGCCCCGGCGTCGCCGGCCATCACCAGCGCCAGGGTGAACACCTTGGAGATGCTCTGCAGCGAGAAGCGCTCGCGGAAGTCGCCCACTCCGTAGAGGTGGCCGTCGACCGTGGCCAGGGCCATGCCGAAGCGGTCCGGGGGTACTTGGGCCAGCGCCGGGATGTAGTCCGCGACGCGTCCCTGGCCGACGTAGGGCGCCACCTCGTCGGCGATCCACTCCAGCAGCGCGTCGTAGGCGATGTCGTCCACCGAGACCGCCGCGCCTTCCTCATTCGCCATACGCATCCTTCATGAATCGGGTCGTGCCCCGGCCGGGCACGGGACACCATCCCATCCCGAGTGAGAAGGATCACGCCACCGGTGCTCTCCCTCGTTCCCCTACGAAAGTCGGACGTGCGCCGATCCGCAGCCGACCTACGCTGAAGGGGTGAAATCCCCGGCCTGGCTCCCGCGTGCCCGTGACATCGCGGTGATGTCGCTGGCCCTGCTGGAGGGGCTCGCGGACCTGTTCACGGACGCCTTCGAGCACCACGACCTGCCGATGGCGGTCCTGCAGACCTCGCTGGCGCTGGCCGGGACGGTGGCCCTGTGGTGGCGCCGGACGCACACCGAGCGCGTGACCGTGCTGTGCATGCCGCTGGCCGCGCTGGGCCAGGTGCAGGTCCCGCTGGCGATGATGCTGTTCGCGCTGGCGGTGAAGCGCCGCGACCGGGTGATGTGGACGCTGACCGCGTTCGCGGGCGGCGCGTTCCTGGCCCAGACCGCCATCGAGAAGCACGGCGACCTGACCTTCGGCGACGTGTTGGTGACCGTGCTGTGGGTGCTGGTCCTGGTCCTGTTCGGTGCCTACTTCGGTGCCCGGCACGACCGCCTGGTCGCTCTGCAGGAACGCGCCGAGCGGGCCGAGGCCGAGCAGGAGGCCCGGGCCGAGGCCGCGCGGATGGCCGAGCGCACCCGCATCGCGCGCGAGATGCACGACGTGCTGGCGCACCGGATATCGCTGATCGCGCTGCACGCCGGCGGCCTGGAGATCACCGAGCGCCCCGACCCGGACGCCGCGCGCCAGACCGCGGGCCTGATCCGGGAGACCGCGCGCTCGGCCCTGGAGGACCTGCGCGACGTGCTCGGCGTGCTGGCCAGCAGCGACACCTCGGCCCCGCTGGCGCCGCAGCCGCGCTTCGCGGACATCGCAGAGCTGGTCGAGCGCTCGGCCGCGGCCGGCGTCTCGGTGCGCCTGGTGCCGAACAGCAGCCTGGGCCTGGACGCCCCGGTGCCCGAGGCCGTGGGCCGCGCCGCCTACCGGGTGGTGCAGGAGGCGCTGACCAACATCCACAAGCACGCCGCCTCGGCCGCGACCACGGTCCGGCTGTCCGGGGCCCCGGACATCGGCCTGGAGGTGCGCGTGGAGAACCAGGCGCCGCGGGCGGTGGGCACCTCGCTGCCCGGCGCGGGCTCGGGCCTGGCGGGCCTGCGCGAGCGCGTCGAGGTGGCCGGCGGCTCCTTCGAGGCCGGCCCGACGCTGCGCGGCGGGTTCCTGGTCCTGGCCTGGCTGCCGTGGCCGCAGACCGACGCTAAGGACGCCGCCGAGTACGGCGTGATCATGTCCCGCACCGGCTCCGGACGGGAGGCGGACGCCGGCGACTCGGCCCAGACCGCGTGCGTGGCCGATGATGGGAAGGACCGCACCGGATCCGCCGGTCCGGCCGACCGCCGCCTGATCCCCTTCCCGGAGCCCGCTGCATGATCCGCATCCTGCTCGTCGACGACGAGAGCCTGGTCCGCGCGGGCCTGCGCACCATCCTGGAGTCCGCCGAGGACCTGCGGGTGGTGGCCGAGGCCGAGGACGGCTCGCAGGTGGTCGACGCACTTGCCGCGCACCGTCCCGACGTGGTCCTGATGGACGTCCGCATGCCCCGCGTGGACGGCCTGGAGGCGCTGCGCCGGGTGCAGGCCACCCCCGACCCGCCGCCGGTGGTCATGCTCACCACCTTCGACCTGGACGCGTACATCTTCGAGGCGCTGCGCCTGGGCGCCACCGGCTTCCTGCTCAAGGACACCCCGCCGCGCGACCTGATCTCGGCGATGCGCGTGGTGGCCCGGGGCGACGCGATGCTCTCCCCGCCGGTGACCAAGCGCCTGCTGGACCACTACACCGGCCTGCGGGTGGCCGACCGCGCCGAGCAGGCCGCGAAGCTGCTGGCCGAGCTGACGCCGCGGGAGCGCGACGTGCTGGCCGAGGTGGCGCGGGGCCTGTCGAACGCGCAGATCGGGCGCAGCCTGTACCTGAGCGAGGCGACGGTGAAGGCGCACGTCTCGCGGGTGATGGCCAAGCTCGGGGTGGCCAACCGGGTACAGGCGGCCTTGGTGGGACGCGACGCCGGGCTGCTCGACGAGTCCTGAGTTTTTCGCCGGCCTGGCAGAATTCGCCGACCTCGCTGATCCTGCCAGCCTTGTTCAGGGTGTCGGACCACCGGGTTAGGGTGAAAAACATGTCCACGACCACAGAGCGCGACGCCGTCGCCGATCAGCTCGAACCCTTCCGCCGGGAGCTGACCGCCTACTGCTACCGCATGCTGGGCTCCGCCTTCGAGGCCGAGGACGCGGTGCAGGAGACGCTGCTGCGCGCCTGGTCCAAGTTCGACGGGTTCCAGGGACGCTCGCAGCTGAGGACGTGGCTGTACCGCATCGCGACGAACGTGTGCCTGGACATGGCGCCGGCGGCGCAGCGGCGGGCCCGGCCGATGGACCTGTTCTCGCCGGGCTCGGCGACGGCGCCGAACCTGGCGCAGCTGGAGGAGAACATCTGGGTCGGCCCGGTCCCGGACGACCGCGTGCTGGCCGGGGACCCCGCCGAGGTGGCGGTCGGGCGCGAGAGCATCCGGCTGGCGTTCATAGCGGCGCTGCAGAAGCTCGCGCCGCGCCAGCGGGCGGTGCTGATCCTGCGCGAGGTGCTGGCATGGTCGGCGGCGGAGACCGCCGAGCTGCTGGACTCCACGGTGGCCTCGGTCAACAGCGCCCTGCAGCGCGCCCGGGCCACGCTCGCCGAGGAGAGCGCCGCGAGCGGGGACACCGCCAAGCCCCTGGACGAGGAGCAGCGCGAGTTCCTGGCCAAGTACGTGAAGGCCTTCGAGGCCTTCGACATCGACGGCCTGACCGCGCTGCTGCGCGCCGACGTCTCGCTCAACATGCCGCCCTACCAGCTGTGGCTTCAGGGCATCGAGGAGTTGCAGGCTTGGTGGAACGGCGCCGGGGGCGGCTGCCGGGGCTCGCGGCTGCTGCCGGTCGAGGCCAACGGCATGCCGGCGTTCGCGCAGTACCGGGCCGCCGAGGACGGGGACGGCTGGACGCCGTGGGCGATCATGGTCCTGGAGATCCGGGACGGGCGGCTGGCCGGCATCGGCAACTACCTGGACACCGAGCGGCTGTTCCCGCTGTTCGGTGTGCCGGCGCGGCTGCGGGCCGACGGTTCGGGGGAGTAGGGGCCGGACCGGCCTTCGCCGCCGCGAGCTCTGCCGCGCCGGGAGCTTTGCCACGCCACACCGCACCCCGCCCAGCCCCCGCCCGGCCCTGCCCGCAGCCCTGCCCGCCCCAGAGCCGGCATCAGCCCCCGGGCTCGGGCAAGGCCTCCGGCGGCGCCTCGCCGAGCACGAACACCTCGTCCAGCCCGGTCACCGCCAACAGCAGCCGCAGCCGCTCACCGACCCCGGTGAGCACCAGCTCGCACCCCCGCCGCCGGGCTTCGAGCCGCCGTCGCGCGAGCTGTTCCAGATCCGCCCTGGTCGGCCGTTCGATCGACGACACGTCGTAGCGCTCTATGGGTCCCACGCCACTACAGACCCGGTTCGCCGCCCCGATTCATCGATCCGGCGCAGAATTCCCGGCCGGCGGCGATGAGTCCGGCCCCGCCCCGCCGTCTGACCCTGTGAAGCGGCCTACGACCGCGACCCACGACCTCGACCTATGACCTCGACCTACGACCTCCAGGAGTCACCATCATGCGCACCATCACCGCGGGCCTGTTCTCCGCCGCCGACGGCGTCGTGGCCGAGCCGCAGGACTGGCACTTCCCCTACTTCTGCGACGAGCTCGGCGCGGCCGTCGGGGAGCTGGTCGGCGGCGCCGACACCCTGCTGTTCGGACGCACGACCTACGAGGGCTTCGCCGAGGCCTGGCCGGCCCGCGAGGCGGCCGGGCAGGACCTGGAGTTCGCCAAGGCCCTGGGCGACGCGCGCAAGATCGTCGTCTCGCACGAGCAGCTGGACTTCACCTGGCGCAACTCCGAGCAGGTGCCGGGCGACCTGCTGGACTTCGTCCGCGAGCTCAAGGCCGGCGACGGCGGTCCGGTCGCGGTGTCCGGCTCGGTCTCGGTGGTGCGCCAGCTGCTGCGTGCCGGACTCTTGGACGAGCTGCACCTGTTCGTCCACCCGATCGCCCTGGGCCGCGGCCTGCGGCTGTGGCAGGACGACCTCGACGAGCCGATCAAGCTGCGGCTGATCAAGTGCGACGTCTTCAAGTCCGGCACCCTGCACGTGGTGTACGGGCCGCAGGAGCAGTAGCGGCTCAGTAAGGACGCTCGCCGCCGTACGGGTCGTTCTCCTGCGGCGGCGTGATCTCCGTCGTCGCGCTCGCCGACTCGTAGCCGCCCGCGCCCGACGACCGCGACGAGTACGGCGACGACGGGCTGAACGAGTAGTCCGAATAGTCCTCGAGCGAGCTTGTCGGGTACTCCTGCGTCGTCCGGTCCCCCTCGTCGGCCTCGGTCGAGCCGTACACCAGCACGGCCGTGAACCCGACCAGCCAGCCCGCGAACAGCCCGAACGCCAGCCCCGTCCCGATCAGCGTGTAGTAGACGTCCCCGCGCTCGGCCTGTGCGTGCGCCATGCCGGCGATCGACGAACCCGCGATCAGCGCCACGGCCGCCGCCAGCCCGGTGACGAACCAGGAGCCCAGGAACAGCGACCAGCGGCCGCGCACGGCGCCGACGCCGCGGCAGACCAGCATCAGCAGCAGGAAGGTGAGGAAGACCGCGATCACCGGTGCGGCGAGCGTCCCGTAGAACAGCCGGCTCGGCTCGCCCGCCTCCTTGGTGGCCCGCCAGGCCAGCGCGCTCAGACCCCTGACCGGGGCGGCGATCCAGCTGTGGGTGATGTCGCCGCCTTGGGCGGAGCGGCCGTCGCGCCAATGGCCGGTCCACTGGTTGTCGAAGGCGGCGAGGAGCACCAAGAGCACCAGCGCTGCGAACCCCGCTATGGCCGCCCCGCGTCGCGCGGAGATGTTCTGAGTCATGCCAGGCGCCCCCTGTCAGTATCCGCTCCCTGACATTTTGTCTCCGGGAGCGCGGCGTTGGTAGCCCTTACCCGCCCCTCATCGGCGCTATCGTCTCCGGCGCTTCGGGACCGATGCCCGGATCGAGGCACGTCCCGGGACGATCTACGCTGAAGGGGTGACCGATGACGCCCCGCGCACCGCCGCCCTCGAAACCCATGCAGCTCCCGCGCCCCGCACCACCGCCGCCTCGCGCACCATGCTGTCCCACATCATGGGCCCCACCGAGGTGAACCTCCTGGGCACCGTCCACGGCGGCGTGGTCATGAAGTTCGTCGACGACGTCGCCGGCGCCGTGGCCGGCCGCCACTCCGGCGGCCCCGCGGTCACCGCCGCGATGGACGAGATGCAGTTCCTGAACCCGGTCCGGGTCGGCGACCTGGTCCACGCCTACGCGCAGGTGAACTGGGTGGGCGCGACCTCGATGGAGGTCGGCGTCCGGGTGATGGCCGAGCCCTGGAACGAGGCCGGCACCGCCCCGCGCCACGTGGCCAGCGCCTACCTGGTGTTCGTCGCCGTCGACGACAAGGGCCAGCCGCGCTCGGTGCCGCCGCTGGTCCTGGAGACCGACCTGGACCGCCGCCGGCACGGCGAGGCCGAGATCCGCCGCAGCCACCGCCTGGCCCGCCGCCGCGCCATCCAGGCCGCGCGGGCCGGGGCCGGGCAGAACGCCGCGGCTGACACGGCCGGAGCTGCTGGAACAGCGGGAGCTGCCGGAGCCGCCGGAGCTGCCGGAACAGCCGGAGCCGCGGAGGCCGCCACCCCGACGGAGGCCGGCCGGTGACCGGCGCCGCCGACCGCGCCCAGCGCCTGCGCCTGGTCCCCGGCCGCTTCGCGGTCGAGCACCTGCCCGCCGCCGTCGCGCCGCCGAACGGCTGGATCGCGCAGGTCCGCGCGCCCGAAGGGCTGACCGTGGTCCGCGAGGTCGTCGAGCACGAGAACGGCGACGGGGCCCCCGGCCTGTGGCGCGCGCTCTACGGCGGCGACACCGCCCACGGCCTGGACCTGCCCGGCATGCTCGCCGCCCTGCTGGAGCCGCTGGCCGGCGCCGCCGTGCCGGTGTTCGTCGCCTCCACCTACCACGCCGACCTGGTGCTGGTCCCCGAAGCCGACGCCGAGCGCGCGGTCGAGGCGCTGCGTGCGGCCGGGCACACCGTCGACTGAGGGAAAGCCCGTCCGAGAACCTTCAGGTCACCGATCGGTCGCAGTCTGTTCTTCTGCTCCAAGCGTTCAGGGTCGGCCGGTAATCTGACCGACGATGAACGTCTCAGAACCCTCCGCACCCTCCGCGGCGCCCGTCGAGAAGCCCGAGAAGCCCGAGAAGCCCGAGAAGCCCGAGAAGCCCGTAGAGGAGCCCGGGACCGCCTGGCCCGCGGTCTCGGTGATCATGCCCGTCCTCAACGAGGAGCGGCACCTCGCCTTCGCGGTCAACGGCGTGCTGGCCCAGGGCTACCCCGGCGAGCTGGAGCTGATCCTGGCGATCGGCCCGAGCACCGACCGCACCCAGCAGATCGCCGACGAGCTGTCGGCGGCCGATCCGCGGGTGCGCAGCGTGCCGAACCCCACCGGCCGCACCCCCGCCGCCCTGAACGCGGCGCTGGCCCAGGTCGAACACGGCATCGTGGTCCGCGTCGACGGCCACGGCGAACTGGTCCCCGGCTACATCGCCACCGCCGTCCGGCTGCTCGAGGACACCGGCGCGGCCAACGTCGGCGGCGTCATGCGCGCCGAGGGCGTCACGGTCTTCGAGCAGGCCGTCGCCCGCGCCATGACCAGCAAGCTGGGCGTCGGCAACGCCCCCAACCACACCGGCGGCGAGGGCGGCCCGGCGGACACCGTCTACCTCGGCGTGTTCCGCCGCGACGTGCTCGACGAGCTCGGCGGCTACGACGAGCACTTCACCCGGGCCCAGGACTGGGAGCTGAACTACCGCATCCGCGAGTCCGGCCGGCTGATCTGGTTCGACCCGGGCCTGTCGGTGACCTACCGGCCGCGCCCCACCTTCAGGGCGCTGGCCAAGCAGTACAAGGAGTACGGCCGCTGGCGGCGCGTCGTGATGCGCACCCACGCCGGCACCGCGAACCTCCGCTACCTGGCACCGCCCGGAGCGCTGCTGGCCGTCGCCACCGGCACCGTCGTCGGCCTGGCCGGCGTCACCGGCGGCCCGGGTATAGCGGCGCTCGGCTTCGTGATCCCCGTCGGCTACTTCGGTGCGCTGACCGCCGGCGCCCTGCGCGAGTCGCGCGGCCTGCCCCCCGGTGTCCGGGCCCGGCTGCCGCTGGTGCTCGCCACCATGCACGGCTCCTGGGCCTACGGCTTCCTCACCTCCCCGTCCCGGCTGGCCAAGGCCACCGGCAAGACCCCGAAGAAGAAGTAGCCGCGCATGCGCATCCTGATGCTCGTCATCTCCAATGTCGCGACCGACACCCGGGTGATGCGCGAGGCCGCGGCACTGGCCGGCGCCGGCCACGCGGTCCACGTCATCGGCAAGGACGTCTCGACCGGCTACGAGCCGCCGGAGGGCGTCACGGTGGCCAGCGTCGGCGCCGGCTCGGCCTTCCGCAAGCAGGGCGCCGAGTCGCTCGGCGCGCGCCGCAAGCTGCCGCCGCACCTGCGCGCCGCGCGCTGGCTGCTGCTGCCGCAGCACCGCAACTCGGCCTTCGCCTTCTGGCGCGCCAAGGCCAAGCAGCTGGCGGCCGACCAGGAGTTCGACGTCGTGCACGCGCACGACTTCAACACCCTGTCCCTCGGCGTGGAGCTGGCGCAGGACAAGCGCGTCCCGCTCGTCTACGACACCCACGAGCTCTGGCAGGGCCGGCCGCGCGTCGGCCGCCCGACGCCGCTTCAGAAGCGCCGCGAGGCCAAGCAGGAGCAAGCCTGGGGGGCCCGCGCCGCCACGGTGATCACCGTCGGCCAGGGCGTGGCCGACGCGCTGCGCGAGGCGTACGGCTGGCGGCACGTCGAGGTCGTCCGCAACACCTTCCCGCTGCCCGAGGGCGGCCCGGTCGACCCGCCGACGAAGGTGACCGGGGCGGTGTACGCCGGCCGCATCGCGCCGTTCCGCGAGCTCGAGGCCATCGCCGGGGCCTCGGAACTGGTGAAGCCGCTGCGGATCGTCATCGCCGGACCCGCCGACGACACGTATCTGGGGTCGTACAACGCCAAGGCCGCCGAGGTCGTCGGCGCGCGCCCGGTGGACGAGGTGGACGCGCTCCTGCGGGAGCTGGGCATCTCCCTGGTCACGCACTCCGACAAGTGGCTGAACCACCGCCTGGCGATGCCGAACAAGCTGTTCCACGCCGTGCGCGCCGGGGTCCCGGTGGTCGGTACCGACGTGCAGGAACTGCGCCGGGTGGTCGAGGAGCACAAGCTGGGCGCCCTGTACACGCCGGGCGACGCCGCCTCGCTGGCCGCCGCGTTGCAGGAGGTCGCGGACAACTACGCGACGTACGCGGTCAACGTGCGGGCGGCGGCCCCGGCCCTGAGCTGGGAAGCCGATTCCGAAGTCCTGAGGGGGATCTATGAGCGCCTCACCCCGCGAGGCGATTGACTACGGCCGGTTCGCCGAGCGCCTGGCGGCGCAGCGGGCGAATCAGGACCCGGCCAAGCGCTGGGACCTGTACCGGGACTTCCACCGGGAGTGGGGCTTCGATCCGGAGGGCGTCCAGCGCCGGCACGACGGGGAGCCGGTCTACCGCGACGGGGACGACCGCCTGGTGCCGCCGGAGAAGGTCCCGGCGGCCCTGCGCGAGTGGTGGAAGCTGCGGGACAACTCGTTCGCCGACCGCAGGGTCTGCTCCGGATGGCAGTTCGACTGGCCTCCGGAGTGGATCACCGCGCCGCCCGGGAACGGCGACGCCGAGGCGCTGGCTCCGGACAGTCCGCTGGTGGTCGATCCGGACGACCTGCGCATGTGCAGCGTGGTGATCGAGAACCAGGGCTGCGCGTACTGGGGGTACGAGGCCGCGGAGGCCCAGCTGGACGACCCGCGGGCGTACGTCCTGGCCACCGAGGAGGGGTGGGAGGTCCAGGCGGACTCGCTGTCGGAGTTCGCGCTGCTCGTCGCGGTCCGGACGCTCTTGTTCTCCTTCGGCTGGATGGCTGAGAACTGGGACGACGAGTTCGACGCGGTGGCGGACAGGATCCGCGCGACCATGCCCGAGCTCGGTTTCCGCGTCTGGCGCGAGCTGACCTCGGAGATCGTCTTCCACGGCGGCCCGGACACCGTGGCCTGGGTGGACCCGACCGGTGACGGCGATCAGCTGTACCTGTTCGGCCGAACCCGCGAAGCGCTGGAGCGCCTGACCGCGGACCTGGGCGGGGAGTGGAAGATCTCGCCGCCGCCGGTGCCGAGCGAGTAGGGTCGGTCCGTGTCGAAGCTCCGCGTCCTGTACGCCCCCAGGGACATCGCCGGCCAGCCGTCCGAGTGGGCCAAAGCCCTGCGCGCGCAAGGTGTGGACGCGCAGGTGTGGTCGTTCGGCGAGCCGGCGTTCGGCCTGCGCCCGGACCGCGAATGGGAGCAGGACCGGCTGCTCGCCGATCCGATGTACCGCTGGCAGGCGCTCGACGAGGCCGTCCGCGGCTTCGACGTGTTCCACCTGCAGTACGGCCGCGGCCTGCTGGACGCCAAGGAGCCGGTGCTGCCCGAGCTGTGGGACCTGCCGCTGCTGCGCTCGCTCGGCAAGCGGGTCTACATGCACTGGCACGGCTCCGACGTGCGGCTGCCCTCGGTCCACGCCGAGCGCGAGCCGGACTCCTACCTGGCCGGCGCGACGGTCGACGAGGACGCCATCCTGGCCCGCGTCTCCGTGGCCCGCCGCTTCTGCGACGCGATGTTCGTCTCCACCGCAGGCCTGCCGGACTACGTCCCCGACGCCGAACTGGTCCCGCTGGCCCTGGACGTCGCGGCCTGGCGCACCCCGCGCGGCGCCGAACCGGCCGTCCCGGTGGTGGTCCACATGCCCTCCCGCCGCGCCACCAAGGGCTCCGACCTGGTCGACGCCGCGTTGCGCCCCCTGCACGACGAGGGTGTGATCGTCTACCGCCCCCTGTCCGGCCTGACCCGCGACCAGGTGAAGGCCGAGTTCGCCAAGGCGGACCTGGTGGTCGACTCCCTGACCATCGGCGACCACGGAGTGGTCTCCTGCGAGGCGATGGCCGGCGGCGCCATCGCCATCGCGCACATCCACGAGCGCGTCCGGGAGCGCGAAGCGATGCCCGGCGCGCAGGTGCAGCAGGTCCCGATCGTCGAGGCCACCGGCGCCACCCTCGCCGAGGTGGTCCGCAAGCTGGCCGCCGACCCGGCCGAGCGCGCCCGCCTGCGCGCCGAGGGCCTGACGTGGGTGACGCAGCGCCACGACAGCAAGGTGGTGGCGGCGCAGCTGCTGGAGGCGTACCAGCGGCCGCGCGGCAAGGTGGTCAGCGCCTACCCGGAGTGGCCCGAGTCGACGGGCAAGAAGCGTGTCCGCGAGCTGGAGGCCGAGATCGAGCGGCTGCGCGCCCAGCTCGGCCCGAACGGCGAGCCGCTGCCGGGTCTGACCCGGCGCGACCGGCTGGAGGAGCGGCCCGGGCTGCACTTGGCGGTGCGGAAGGCGGACCGGGCTTATCGCGGGCTGCGGAAGAAGCTGAAGTAGTTATTCGCCGAATGCGTAGCGGGCGATCGCGTCGAGGTCGCCGTGCGGGCGGCGGTGCCGGCGCGGGCGGCGGGGCGGCGGGTCGCGGTGGTCTACGACTCGCACGAGTACACCGCCGGCGACATCCGGCCCGAAGACGTGACCTGGGCTCCGGTGATGACGGCGCAGGAGGCGAAGTACATCCCGATGGCCGACGGGGTGGTGACCGCCGTCGACGACTTCGCTGACAAGCTGGTCGAGCACCACGGCCTCGCGGTGCGCCCGACGGTGGTGCGCAACATGCCCGAGGCCTCGGCCTTCACCGTGCCCGGCGGCCGGGGCCCCGGCGTGCGCGGGCGGCTGGGCCTGGGCCCGGAGGCGACGCTGCTGGTGTATCCGGGTTCGGTGACGCCGATCCGCGGCCTGGACACCGCGGTCCGCGCGCTGCCGCAGCTGCCGCAGCTGCCGGAGACGCATCTGGCACTGCTGGTCGGCTCGCGGTCGGGACACGTCGCCGAACTGGCCGGACTGGCGGCCGGTCTGGGCGTCGCAGAGCGCTTCCACCTGCTGGACGAGGGGCAGGTGCCGGCGCTGCTGGGGCTGTACGAGCGGGTGAGCGGGCTCCGGCCGGTTTTGGGTGGTGCCAGTGGTGCCAGTGGTACGGGTGGTGAGGGCGAGCCGGCTTTGGAGGTGCAGCCGATCCGCCCAGAGGCCGCTGAGAACGGTGCGCGCAGCTGAGCGCATCGCGACCACCCGCCTCAGCTGAATCGGCTAACGTGGCGGCGCCGCACCGTTGACCGGAGCGTCATCGCAGCCCGCCCGACCAGAAAGCCGCCGCGCATGCCTGAGCAGGACCTGCCCGCCGCCGCCCGCAGC
This sequence comes from Catenulispora sp. MAP12-49, assembly GCF_041262705.1. Taxonomy (NCBI): domain Bacteria; kingdom Bacillati; phylum Actinomycetota; class Actinomycetes; order Catenulisporales; family Catenulisporaceae; genus Catenulispora; species Catenulispora sp. MAP12-49. The sequence goes on from NZ_JBGCCP010000028.1 coordinate 107,250, forward strand.
CGCGCCGCCGTCGTCTCCGCGGCCCCGGCCGCCGCCTCCGCGGCCGCGCGTGCCGAGGCCGATCGGCTCCTCGCCGCCGGGTACAGCGTCCTGTTCCTCACTCCCGCGTTCGGCAAGCGGAAGCCGGATGCGTCGCGCGGCGGCGTGCACGTCGTGGAGGCGCGGGTCGGGACCTCCTTCGACAGCGCGTCCGGCGCGCTCGGCAAGCTCGGCCGCAAGGCTGTGCTGACCACGCGCAACGCCCGCGGCAAGGCCCTGAACAATCCGGCGGCCACCTGGTCCGCCGCCGATGTCGCGGCCGAGATCGGGCCCTACCTCGACGCGTTCGCCCCGGACGTCGTCGTGGCCTGCGACAAGACCGCCGAGAAGGCGGTCGCCAAGCTCGGCCGCGGCGTCACGGCGCCGGGCAAGGCGCAGCCGGCCGCCAAGAGCCCGCAGACCTCGCTGCTCATCGGCTCCAACAACAACGCCGGCATGGGCTATGCCTGGGCGTGCGCGGTGCGGGAGCACGCCGGGATCCCGGCCCGCAACATCCAGAAGAAGAGCTACGCCTTCGCCTACGGCTCCGACATCAAGGCCGAGGACAAGGACTGGGTCGACCCGCTGTGGGGTCTGGGTCGCGTCGCCGACACCCTGGACACCGTCACGCACGTCCTGTCCGAGAGCGGCCTGGCGGTGCTCGGCCGGCTCAACGGCGGCCAGCTCGCCGACGACCTGCCGGAGCTGCGCCGCGCCGGGATCCACACCGCGCTGCTCTTCCACGGCTCCGACATCCGCTCGCCGGACCGGCACATCGAGCTCTACAAGTTCTCGCCCTTCCGCGCGCCGGCGACCGAGGAGGACCAGAAGCTCACCGAGGTGCTGCGCGGCAAGACCGCCGAGATGGCCAAGTGGGTCGAGGAGTTCGACGGCCCGGTCTTCGTCTCCACCCCGGACCTGATCGACGACGTCCCGCGCGCCACCTGGCTGCCGGTGGTCGTGGACCTGGAGCAGTGGACCGAGGGCACGCGGCCGCCGCTGGAGCGCGAGGTGCCGGTGGTCGTGCACGCGCCGTCGCGGCCGTTCATGAAGGGCTCGGACCTCATCGAGCCGACGCTGCGCGACCTGGAGTCCCGCGGCCTGATCGAGTACAAGCGGCTGGAACACATCCCGCAGGCCGAGCTGGTCGGCGTGGTGCAGAACGCCGACATCGTGCTGGACCACTTCGTGATCGGCAACTACGGCGTCATGACCTGCCAGGCGATGGCCGCCGGGCGCGTGAGCATCGCCAACATCGACGAGCGGGTGCGCAACAGGGTGCCGGCCGAGATCCCGACCATCCAGGCCGACCCGGACTCCCTGGCCGAGGTGATCGAGGGCGTGCTGGCCGACCGGGACAAGGCGCGCGCGGTCGCCGCGACCGGGCGGGCGTTCGTCAGCGAGTTCCACGACGGGCGCAAGTCCGCCGAGGCCCTGGAGCCGTGGCTGCGCGGCTGACCTCTGCGGCGCGTAAAGGGCGCCGTACCGGGCTCATGGTCATATTCGCCGTTGCTAGAATCCGAGCCAGCCAGCCCCTGCCTTCGGAGGAACAGTGACCACGTCCGACCAGCCCCGCAGTGTTCGGCGCCCGCGCGTTGTCATGCTGGTCGGGAACTTCATCGACGGAGACTCCCGCGTCCAGAAAGAGGCGCGCTCGGCGGCCGAGGCCGGCTGGGACACCTACCTCGTGGGCCGCTCCCGCAGCGGCAAGCGCGAGGAGTCGAAGCTGGGCGAGGTCACCGTGGTCCGCGTGGCCGAGTCGATGGCCGCCACCCGCTACCGCTCCGCGCACCCGCACCGGCGCGGCGTCAAAGGCCTGATCGCCTACTCGTCCCAAGACGTGAGCCGGGTCGAGCACCAGCGGCAGCGGCTGCGGCAGATGGACCAGGCCGCCGAGCGCGAGCTCCTGGCCCGCCGGCTCAGCGCCGGCGCCGACCCGCTCGCGGCGCTGTTCGGCAAGGCCGGCCTGACGGCCGGCGGCATCCTGGTCCGGGCCCGCGGCTACTGGGTCGCGGCCCGCAAGCGCGCCTTCGACGCCAACTACCAGCTCGCTCAGCAGGCCCCGAGCTCAGCCTTCGAGCGATTGCGGGCCAAGCGCGGCGGCGACCGCTCGTCCTGGGACGTCCAGCCCCGGCTGGTCGACTTCGAGGACTCCTTCGGCCGCGCCGCCGACCAGCTGGAGCCGGACGTGATCCACGCCAACGACGCCGAGATGCTGGGTGTCGCGGTGCGCGCCGCGGCCCGGGCCCGCGCTAAGGGCCGCAAGGTCGCGGTGGTCTATGACTCCCACGAGTACACCGCGGGCGACGTCCGCCCCGAGGACGTCACCTGGGCCCCGGTGATGTTCGCCCAGGAGCGTAAGTACATCGCCGCCGCCGACGGCGTGGTGGCCGCCGTGGACAACTTCGCCGACAAGCTGGTCGAGCACCACGGGCTCACCGTGCGCCCCACGGTGGTCCGCAACATGCCGGAGGCCTCGACGTTCACCGTCGCCGGCGGCAAGGAGCCGGGTGTCCGGGGCCGCCTGGGCCTGGGACCGGACGCGACGATCCTGGTGTACCCGGGCGCCGTGACGCCGATCCGCGGCCTGGACACGGCCGTCCGAGCCCTCTCCAAGTTGCCCGACACGCACCTGGTCCTCATGGTCGCCTCGCGCGGCGGCCACGTCGCCGAACTGGTGGCCCTGGCCGCCGAGCTGAACGTCGCCGACCGCCTCCACGTCCTGGACTACGTCTCGGTCGAAGAGCTCACCGACTTCATCGCCTCGGCCACGATCGGCATCGACACCCTGCGCCGCATCCCCACCCAGGAACTGACCATCACGACGAAGTACTGGTCGTACATCGGCGCCCGGCTTCCGGTCGTGGTCAGCGACGTCAAGGCGGCCGGCGAGCTGACCCGTCGCCTCGGCAACGGCGAGGTGTTCGAGGTCGACGACGTGGACGACTTGGCGCGCGCGGTGCGCGTGGTGGCCGCGGACCGGGAGCGCTACGCGGCGGTGTACACCGACGAGATGCTGGCCGAGCACAGCTGGGAGGGGCAGGTGCCGGCGCTGCTCGCGATCTATTCCGCGGTCAGCGGGCTGACGCCGGGGGCGGTGGAGACACCGGACACGGTGGACTCGGTGGAGCCGGAGCAGCCGGAGCAGTCGGCCTGAGCTGTCCCGGCGACATGGTGGCTGTGCCGGGCACGGTACCCGGCACAGCGCGTGCGACCGCTCCCGGCTGTCTCAGACCTGGAGTATGAGCGCACGGACAGTGACCAACGGGGCGGCCAGGTAGAGGTGGAAGTCAAGCAATCTGCGTACGTCCGCTGCAGCGACGCGTGGACCATGAGATCGGCGGACGGTAGGCGTCCCGATGTGCTTCCACCTGGGACGGACGTGCCGAGGCTCGGCCCCCCACCCCACTGGGGAAGCCGGGCCTCGGCCTGTGTCGCGGCGTCCGCCGGCGCCCCACAACGCCGAACGTCCGCCCTTCCTACAACACTTTGACGTTTGGGCCAGGCCGCTGGTTCCGTCTGTCGGCAACATGTTTTGGGCGATCGCCGCGCCGGGTGTGATCGAGCCCTGCAGGGCGAAGACTGGGGGCGGGGGCTGTCCGCGATCGCGTTCGCTCAAGCATTCTCCAAGCCGGATCGGACCCGAATCGGTGTTCTCTGCCCTCAAGGGCAGAGAACACCGTCGGGTGAATCAGAGCAAGGAGCATTCATTGCGAGCGTTCAGCGAGAAGCGCCTGTTCACTCTCACCGCCAGTGGCGCGATCACAATGCGTCGGTTTCGGCAACAACTCGACGGAGCAGCCGCTCGCTGCGCAAACGGCGTATTACTGCCCCGGGCTGACACGCACCGCAGCCCACGGGACAGTCCTTGGCGGGATTGGAATCGGCTATGACCCGAACAGTGGTTGGTCCGGTAGCGCCCTCGTGCACAACGTTATTCGCTAAGTAGCGCCAGAGCCGCCATCCGTCGGCAATCTGCCATCCGCAATGGCCTCCTCGCCGCCCGAGAGCGGCGAGGAGGCCATTGCGTTCCGCTCGAAGAGAACTCAGAGCCAGCCGCGGCGGGCGGCCTCGACCCCGGCCTCGAAACGGCTCTCGGCGCCGAGCCGGTCCATCAGGTCGGCCATGATGCGGCGGACGGTCCGGGCCGAGATGCCCAGGCGCTTGGCGGCGGCCTCGTCGGTGAGGCCGTTGGCCAGCAGGCGGAGCAGATGCCGATCGGTCGGGGACAGATCGGCGCCGGACTCGGTCATGGACGGCATGCCCAGCGGGACGGCGTCGGTCCAGACCAGCTCGAACAGCGCGGTGAGCTGGTCCACCAGCCCCGGCTCGCGCACGCACAGCGCCCCGACGCCGGGCTCGTCGGGTTCGATCGGGACGACCGCGGTGCGGCCGTCCACGATGAGCAGCCGGCGGGTGACGGCCGGGGAGACGCGGATCTCGGTGCCGCGCTCGGCCAGCCAGCGGCCGTAGGCGATGGTCGTCGGGTCCTTGCGGACCGAGGCGTGATAGAGCACGCGTGAGGGGACGCGGCGGGCCACGTCGTCGTCCATGGACTCCGACGCCTTCAGCGCGGCCGGCTGGACCGCGCTGCCCGGGACCATCGACAGGACCTCGACCGTGGCGCCGGCCAGCAGCTGTTCCAACTCGGCCTGCACGGCGTCCAGACCGATCAGCCGCTCGGCCGGAGCGCGGTCGGCCACCGCGGCCCGGCCCGCGGCCACGGCGTCGCGGCCGGCGGCGAGTTCGGCCTCCTGGCGCTGCACCAGCAACTGCATCCCGGCGACGAGCGAGACCGGATACAGCCCTCCGGACTGCTCGCGCGAGGGCCGCAGCAGGGCCAGCTCGACGAGCCGGTCCAGGGTGTCCCGGATCTGCTCCTCCTCCTGCCCCAAGCGCTCCTTCAGTTCGCGAACACCCACCGAAGGGTCGGCGAGCATCGCGCTGTAGACCGCTTGCGCAAGTGGATCGAGACCCAGCGCACCAAGCACGGCACACCCCCTTTGGAATATCCGGTCTCCGTTGCCGGACCCATGCTGGCAGCCGGACCCTTGGCGATCAAGGGGGATACCGCACCATTGTCGGACACAAGGCTGTGGCCGGGAGCGGCCTGGCCTAAGGCGGACGGGCCTGCTCCGTTCCCCGCGTGGCCCGTCACGGGCGAGACTCAAACCGGCGCCGGATCCCGGCGCACGGGCCCGCCCCCCGCCTCTGTTCACGGGTCCCACAAAATTCGCCCCCCGAAGAATTGGATCAGCCGTGTCCCGGTTCAAGCATGTCCTCACACGTGCGCTATTCGCCGCGGCCCTCATAGCGGTGCCGGTCGTTCCGCTCGCGGCCACCGCAACGCCCACTCACCATCCCGTCGCCTCCGCCGAACAGATCGCGGGCGGGGTCGCCTGCATCGGTTGCTGGTAGTGAAAGGAAGAAGGAACATGGACCTGATCATGGTGGCAGTGCAGCGCGCCGGCTTCGCGGGGGACCGCGGCCTGGCCGCGGCGACTCTCCGGTACGCCCTGCAGGCGGTCTCGGGCGACTCCCCACGGGCCCTGGAGCACGCCCACGTAGTCGTCGACGAAGCCGGCGTCTTCCCGGCCCGCCTGGTGGCCGGCCTGTACCTCTCCTCCGACCCGGACGCGCCGTACTCGGTCCGGGACACAGCGACCGCATTGGTGCGGCGCGCGCTCACCACCTCACCAATGCTGGAGGACTGGAGTGTGGATTGGGTCGAGGGCCCGTACGGATACGAGCTTTTGGGCGGTCTCGACGCTCTCGAGGACAGCTCAAGCCCGTTGCATAACTGACTGGCCGGCCCGGTCGGCAGTCGGTTGCCGAGGTGTGCCCCACCGGAAACTTTCGGGGGGCACGCCTTTTATATGTTTTCCGCCGTATCTGTCCCACAAGTGCGTTTCCGACCATGCCGGTCGATCGTTGACCCGACATGCGAATGGCGTTGCGGAGGATCGATCCCTTGGCGGCGGCGGTGGCCGTCCTCGCTCTGGCGCTGCGTGTCCCGCTCGTGGTGGCGGCGCTGCCGGGCGTCGGCAACTCCGACGAGCCGCTGAACGTGTCCGTCGGGCTGCGGATGGCGTCCGACGGGACGTTGGACGCGCACAGCTATCGCTACCCGGGCCTTCTCTGTGAGGTGATCGTCGGGGTGACGGACACGTTCCGCGCGGTGGGCATCCACGTGCCCACGCACGGAGCGATGCGGATCGAGAACCTCGGCGTTGCACACACGGATTCCCGTGCCTTCATCGTGGCGATCCGGCTTGTGGGGGTGCTGGTGTCGGTCGCCACATGCCTTCTGGTGTGGGCCGCGGTGCGGGAAGTGCTTAAGACGTCAGAGGTGCTGGAACGCTGGGCCCGCATCGCGGCTGCGGTCGCCGCGGCCGCCGTGGCGGTATCCCCGTTGGCGGCAGCGAACAGTGCTTACGCGACCCCCGACGTATATGCGGGATTCGCTGTAGCGCTTACCTTGTATGGCGCCACCCGGGTTCTTCGTGGCACACGCTATGCGGACCTCCTCTGCGGACTCGGTGTCGGGATCGCATTGGGCGCCAAGTACCTTGCCGCCGCGGTGCTTCCAGTAGTCGTCGCCTATCTATTGGCTCCCGGACTCCGTGCCGAGCGCGGCAAGCGAATGATCAGAATCGCCGGAGTCGCCGCCATCGCGGCGGCCGTCTTCGCGCTGACCACGCCGGGGATCCTCACCCATCCCATCGGGGTGTTCGACGGATTGCGGGCCGAAGCCGTTCACTATCAAGACGGCCATGTCGGTGCGCAGGGCGGTGCGCCCGGCTACTACCTGAGCGCCCTCTTCCGTGATCAACCTTTGCTATTGGCCGCCGCTGCGGTGGCGGTCGTCGCGCTGTTCCGCACGGCCGGTCTCATTCGCAGAACCTTGATCACCGTCTTCGCATATGCGATTCCGCAGTTCTTTCTCCTGGCGGTGATGACCGTCCGCTTCGACCGCAATCTCGTCCCGCTGACCCCGGCGCTCGCGGTCCTCGCCGGCGTGGCGGTCCCCGCGGTCTTCCTTACGGTGGTCCCTCGGACGTACCGGCGTGCGGTCACGGCTGTCGCGGTCGTCGCCGCGTTCATCCCCCTGGCCGCCGCGGCGCGCCTGTATCCGCGGCTCGACGAGCACTCGCGGATCGAGGCCGCCGCCTGGGTGGTCCGGAACGTCCCCGGCCATCAGCCGGTGGCTGTGGAGAGTTACGGTCCGTGGCTGGACCCTTCCCGCTACCGCCTGGAGCCGCTGACCTTCGCGGCGGACAAGCCGACCGTGGACGCCCGCGCGCTGATCCTGACCGAGCACGCCGCCGGCCGCTTCCTCTCCGATCCGGCGGACCACCCCCGCGAGGCCGCGGCGTACCGGGAGATCATGAGCCGTTACCGACTTGCAGCACGATTCACAGCCGGCTCGTGGATCGCGGTCTACGTGCCGCGGGCGGCGGCGGAAAAGGCCGTGCGGCCGGTCCGGTAGCCGGGTCACCCGTCCGGCGCAGCGGCGGCTTTCCCCTCCCGGGCTGCGACCCCACTAGCATTCCCATGTGACAAACGACCGCCGCCTCAGTGTTCGGCGCCCACGCGTGGCGATGCTCGTCGCCAACGACGTCCGCCTGGACTCGCGGGTGCAGAAAGCCGCCTACAGCGCCGCGGAGGCCGGCTACGACGTCCTCCTGCTCGGCTACGAGCCGAACCGCAAGGGGCGTCCATCGGACCCGGCCTACATCGGCGCGGCGCAGGTCGTGCGCACCGGGCTGCACAACAAGTGGCAGATCGCGCAGTGGCCGCTGAAGGACGGCGGCGCGCCGACGCTCCGGCTGATGCCGTTCCGGGCGCTGTCGTTCGCGTCGTCGCTCGACTACAAGACGCGACGCCGCATCGTGCAGCGGATCAAGGAGCCCGGCACCGGCGACGGCAGCGTGAAGCACCGCGCCAAGGAAGCGCTCTGGAAGGTCTACTTCCGCGACGGCGACTGGCGGCGCACGGCCCGGCACCTGCTGTGGCTGGAGTCCAGCTGGTCGGCGCTGATCGAGGAGTTCGAGCCGGACATCATCCACGCCCACGACATGCACACGCCGGGGATCGCGGTGCGCGTGGCGGACAAGCTGGGCCGTAAGGGCAAGCGCCCGAAGGTGCTCTACGACGCCCACGAGTTCGTGGCCGGCGTCTCCATGCCGGAGCAGCGGCGGCTGGCCTACGTCGGCCTGGAGGGCGAGTACGTCCGCAAGGCCGACGCGGTCATCACCGTCTCCCCGCTGCTCGCGCAGTGGCTGCAGGAGCGCTACCACCTCACCGAGACGCCCGGCGTCGTGGCCAACGCGCCGATGCTGCACGTGCCCGGCGAGGAGCGCGGCGAAGAGGGTGAAGCGGGTGGATCGGATTCCACCAAGGCGACCGAGGCCGCCGAGACTGCCGAGGCCCCCAGCCTGCGCAAGGCCTGCGGCCTGGCCGACGACGTCCCGCTGCTGGTCTACTCCGGCGCGGTCTCGCCGATGCGCGGCATCGCGACCATGGTCGCGGGCCTGCCGGAGCTGCCGGACGTGCACGTCGCGGTGGTCCGCGGCGCCGACACCGAGTTCACCCGCGCACTGCAGAAGCAGGCCGAGGACCTGGGCGTGGGCGACCGGCTGCACATGGTCGGCTACGTGGCGCCGCATCTGGTCCCGCAGTACCTGGCCTCCGCGGACATCGGCGTGATCCCGATCCTGCACACCCCGAACCACGAGGTGGCACTGATCACGAAGTACTACGAGTACATGCACGCCAAGCTGCCCATCGTGGTCTCGGACGTGCAGGCGATGGCGGACTTCACCCGCGAGTTGGGCAACGGCGAGGTCTTCACCGCCGAGGATGCCCACGAGTACGCTCAGGCCGTCGCCAAGGTTCTCGCCGACCGGTCCGCCTACGCGTCCCGCTACACTGACGACCTGCTGGCGGCCAACTCCTGGGAGGGCCAGGCCGAGGTACTGAGCGGGGTGTACGCGCGGCTGCTGGGGCAGGATCCGGAACCGCGGACGGGGGTCCGGGCGTTCGGCGAGACGAATGAGCCGAACGCTTAGGGTGTAAACCACGGGGACATTCGGCGGACTGCATAGCGTTGCCCGATAGTGTGACCGATCTACAGCACGACCCTGACCCCCATTCAGGCGCAACCTCAAGCAAGTGGAGTGTGAGCGTGGCGACCGCCACCAGTGAGACGGGATCCCTGGAGGACACCCGGCCGAAGACCCCCGAACCCCCGCGCCCGGCCGAGCAGGTTCACGTCTTCGAGCCCTACCGATACGCGCTGCCCAAACTGGGCCCGTATTTCCGGGACGTATGGGCCCGGCGTCAGTTCGCCACCCACATGGCGTCCTCGACCTTGAAGGGCCAGCACTTCGACAGCTTCTTCGGCCAGTTCTGGCTGGTACTGAACCCGATGCTGCTGGCGCTGGTGTACTTCCTGCTGACCAGCGTGCTGGGCGGGCAGAGCGGTGCCGGCACCAGCGCGATGAACCACTTCGTCGGCCTTTTGACCGGTCTGTTCGCGTTCTTCTACACGCGGAACGTCATCCAGTTCGCCGCCAGCTCGATCACCGGCGGCGGCAAGATGATCATCAACATGTCGTTCCCGAAGATACTGCTGCCGCTGTCGACGACGTTCACGGCGATGCTGACGTACTTCCCGACGCTGTTGGTTTACGCGTGCTTCTACATCGGCGTGCACCACTCGGTGGCGATCGGCATCCTGTGGATCATCCCGATCTTCATCATCCAGACGGTCTTCAGCTTCGGGCTCGGCCTGCTGTTCGCGGCGGTGACGCTGTACTTCCGGGACATGTCCACGCTGCTGCCGTATGTGCTGCGGATCTGGATGTACATCACCCCGGTGCTGTTCTCGCTGTCGTATGTGAAGTCCGAGGTCGCGGCCAACAAGCTGCCGCACGCGATCGAGGCCTTCTACAAGTGGGACCCGTTCTCGCCGATCATCAACTCCTGGAACACCGCGCTGGTCGGAGACGGCCCGCGGCCGTTCTGGAAGGGCGGGATCATCAATGGTCATTACTATGCCGCCGCCTCCTACACCCCGCAGATGACCGAGATCCTGATCGGTGCCGGCTGTGCCGTCATCGCGCTGGTCGTCGGGGCCTGGTACTTCATGTCGAGGGAGCGTGAGTTCGCTGTCCGCCTCTGAAACCGTCGAGACCGTGGAGACCGCCCCCGTGGCGGAGCAGACCAAGGTCATCGAGAAGCAGCAGGAGAAGCGCCTGGCCATCAAGGTCGAGGATCTCCACCTGTACTACCGCACCAAGGCCGAGGCCAACCCGACCCTGAAGGCCGCGCTGATCCGCAAGGCCAAGCGCCAGAAGGTCGAGCAGAAGGTCATCAAGGCGGTCAACGGCGTCTCCTTCGAGGTGCCGCACGGCACCGTGCTGGGCGTCATCGGCCACAACGGGGCCGGCAAGTCCACGCTGCTGCGTGCGCTCTCCGGGATCCTGCCCCCCACGCAGGGTCGCGTCGAGGTGCGCGGCCGGGTGTCCACGCTGCTGGCCCTGGGCGTCGGCTTCAACCAGAACCTCACCGGCCGGGAGAACATCGTCCTGGGCGGGCTCGCGCAGGGCTGGTCGAAAGACCAGATCCGCGAGAAGGAGAACGCGATCATCGACTTCGCCGACCTCGACACGCTCTCGGAGGGCGCGATCGACCGGGCGATGAAGACGTACTCCTCGGGCATGTACGCGCGCGTGGCCTTCGCGGTCGGCGTGCACATGGACCCCGACATCCTGCTCGTGGACGAGGCCCTGTCCGCCGGTGACGCGCGGTTCAAGGAGAAGGCCACCGAGAAGATGCTCGAGCTGTGCGAGAACGCCCGCACCATCGTGCTGGTCTCGCACGGCCTGGAAACGGTCCGGCACATGTCCAACCACTGCATCTGGATGGACCACGGGAACCTCGTGGGAGCCGGCGACCCCGACGAGGTCATCGACGCCTACATCGAGAAGCAGCGCAAGGACCGCGAGGAGGCCGACCGCAAGAAGGCGGCCGCCGAGGCCAAGGAGGTCCAGGAGGACCAGGCGCTCGCGGCCAAGGCCGAGCGGACCAAGGAAGCGCTGCACAAGGCCATCGGAGAGGACGTCTGAGCAAGGCATGGCCTCCACCATCGACGTCTCGATCATCACCGGCGGGCACGACGTCGCCGACGCCAGGCTGCACCGCCTGGCCGCCGCGCTGCGCCGGGCCGGCCTGGCGGTCGAGGTGGTCGGCCTCGGGGCGCCCGAGGCCGGCCCGGCCGACTGCGCGGTGCGCACGCTCGGCGCCCGCTCGGCCAAGAAGCGCCTCAAGGCGGACCTGACGCTGCCCTTCAAGGCCCGCGGCAAGGTCCTGCTGACCGTCGACCCGGACATGGTGCCGGGTGCGACGCTGGCACGCTGGTTCAAGGGCCGCAAGGTCGTGGCCGACGTCCACGAGGACTACCTGAAGCTGCTCAAGGACCGCGCCTGGGCCCGTGCCTCGTGGAAGAAGAGCATGGCCACGCTGGCGGTCCGGTTCTGCACCTTCTGGACCAAGCGCGCGAACATCACCGTCGTGGCCGACGACCACGTGCCGCCGATGAAGGGCCGCAAGCGCCTGGTGGTGAAGAACCTCCCGGACTTCTCCTTCCTGCCGGCCCCCGGCGAGCCGGACACCGCGGTGCCGCGCGCCATCTACATCGGCGACGTGCGGCGCTCGCGGGGCCTGCAGGCGATGCTGGCCGCGGTGGAGGGCACCTACACCTGGGAGCTCGACGTGGTCGGCCCGGTGCAGCCGGGCGATCAGGCCTGGCTGGACACCTGGCACGCGACCTCCAGCGAGCAGGTGCGCAACCGGATCAGGTTCCACGGGCGTCTGGACCCTCAGAAGGCCTGGGCGCTGGCCGACGGGGCGTGGGCCGGGCTCGTGCTCCTGGACGACACCCCGGCCTTCCGCGAGGCGGTGCCGAGCAAGCTGTACGAGTACCTGGCCGTCGGTCTGGCCGTGGTGGCCACGCCGCTGCCGCGGATGGCCGAGCTGGTCACCGAGTCCGGGGCGGGCGAGGTGGTGGCGGACCCCGCCGCCGCGTCGGCTACGCTGCGGCGGTGGTCGGAGGACTACGAGGAGCTCGACAAGGCGCGCCGCAACGCCCGCAAGTGGGCCTCGGAGCACCTCACCGGAGCCTCGCCGTACGACACGCTCGCGGAGCAGATCCGCGGGCTGGCCAAGCACTGAAGCCGCACTGAAGCAGCACTGAAGCCGACTGAAGCCACAACGCAATGGGCCGCCGAGCCCACGGCCGAGCGGGCCGCGACCCGGCACCGCGCGATCGACCCCGGAGAACCGAGAGTGACTGAACAGAAGCAGGGTAGCCGGGAAGGCGTGCGTATCCTGCCCAGCGCCGACGTGGACGACCGCGCGGAGATCGGCGAGGGCACCAGCGTCTGGCACCTGGCCCAGGTGCGCGAAGGCGCCCGGGTCGGCCGCAACGTCGTGATCGGGCGCGGGGCCTACATCGGCCCGGACGTCCCGGTCGGCGACAACTGCAAGATCCAGAACCACGCGCTGGTCTACGAGCCCGCGGTGCTGGAACCCGGCGTCTTCATCGGCCCCGCGGTGGTCCTCACCAACGACCACTACCCGCGCGCGGTGAATGCCGACGGCACCCCCAAGTCCGCCCACGACTGGACCCCGGTCGGTGTCACGCTGCGTGAGGGCGCCTCGGTCGGCGCCCGGTCGGTGTGCATCGCCCCGGTGACCATCGGCCGCTGGGCCCTGGTCGCGGCCGGCTCCGTGGTGAACAAGGACGTCCCGGACTTCGCGCTCGTGGCCGGTGTCCCCGCCCGGCGCCTGCGCTGGGTCGGCAAAGCCGGCGAGCCGCTGGAGGACCGCGGCGACGGATTGTTCGTCTGTCCCAAGGACGGATCCGAGTACGTTGAGATCGACGGTGTTCTGAAGGAGAAGGCATGACGCTCCCGTTCATTCCCCCGGCGCGTCCGGTGACCGGTGAGGATGAGATCGAGGCCGTGGTGCGCGTCATGCGGACCGGGCAGGTCGCCTCGGGTCCGGAGGTCGAGGCCTTCGAGAACGAGTTCTCGCAGCTGGTCGACGGCCTGCACTGCGTGGCCGTGAACTCCGGCACCTCGGCGCTGCACCTGTCGGTGCTGGCGTTGGGCGTCAAGCCGGGCGACGAGGTCATCATGCCCTCGTTCTCCTTCGCCGCGACCGCGAACTCGGTGGCGATCGTCGGCGCCGTGCCGGTGTTCGTGGACATCGAGCGCGACTCGTTCAACATCGACCCGGCCGCGATCGAGGCCGCGATCACCGACAAGACCGTGGCCATCATGCCGGTGCACCTGTACGGGCACCCGGCGGCGATGGGCGCGATCATGGAGATCGCCCGCAAGCACGGCCTGAAGGTCATCGAGGACTCCGCGCAGGCGGTCGGCGCGAGCCTGGACGGCAAGGCGATCAGCACCTTCGGCGACGCCGCGTGCATCAGCCTGTACCCGACCAAGAACATCCACTCCATCGAGGGCGGCATCGTCGTCACCCCCGACGCCGAGGTCGCACGCCAGGTCCGCCTGCTGCGCAACCAGGGCATGGAGGAGCGCTACAAGAACGAGGTCATCGGCCTGAACAACCGGCTCTCCAGCGTGCACGCGGCCGTCGGCCGGGTGCAGCTGGCCAAGCTGGCCGGCTGGACCAAGCAGCGCCAGGAGAACGCCAAGTACTTCGACGCCCACCTGAAGGGTGTCGGCGTCCCGCCGGTCGTCGAAGGTGCGGAGCACGTCTACCACCAGTACACGATCCGCGTGACCGAAGAGGTCGAGGGCGGTCGTGACGGTCTGGCCGATCGGCTGAAGGAGCGCGGCATCGGGACCGGGATGTACTACCCGATCCCGATCCACCGGCTGCCGTCCTTCCAGCGTCCCGACGTCCTCTCGCGCGTCTCCGGCGACCTGGCCGAGACCGAGAAGGCCGCGGCCGAGGCGCTCTCGCTGCCGGTGATGCCGACCCTGACCCAGGACGAACTGGAGCGGATCGTGGCTGGGGTGAACGCGCTGTGAGCGGAGCGGACGGCAAGAAGCTGCGCGCGGGCCTGATCGGCCTGGGCATGATGGGCCGGCACCACGCGCGGGTGCTGGGTTCGCTGGACGGCGTGGAGCTGGTCGCGGTCGCCGACCCCGGCGGCGACGCGCACGGCGCGGCCAACGGCCGCCCGGTGCTCGGCGGCGTCGAGGAGCTGATCGCGGCGGGCATCGACTTCGCCGTGGTCGCGGTGCCGACGGTGTTCCACGCCGAGACCGGTCTGGCACTGGCCGAGGCCGGCGTCCACACGCTGATCGAGAAGCCTTTAGCGCCGGACGTGGAGTCCGCGACGCAGCTGACCGAGACCTTCGAGCGGGCCGGCCTGGTCGGCGCGGTCGGCCACATCGAGCGCTTCAATCCCTCGCTGCAGAACCTGCGCAAGCGGCTGGAGCACGGCGAGCTCGGCGAGGTCTTCCAGGTCGTCACCCGGCGCCAGGGCCCGTTCCCGAACCGGATCGCCGACGTCGGCGTGGTGAAGGACCTGGCCACCCACGACATCGACTCCACGGCCTGGGTGACCCGCCAGACCTACACCTCGATCTCGGCCCACACCGCCTACCGCTCGGGCCGCGAGCACGAGGACCTGATCGCGATGACCGGCCGGCTGGCCGACGGCACCGTGGTCAACCACCTGGTGAACTGGCTGTCGCCGATGAAGGAGCGGGTGACGATCGTCACCGGCGAGAAGGGCTGCTTCGTCGCCGACACCCTGACCGCCGACCTGACGTTCTACGCGAACGCCTCGGCCCCGACGATCCCCACCTGGGAGGCGATGCAAGCCTTCCGTGGAGTATCCGAGGGCGACATGGTGCGCTTCGCCATCCCGAAGCCCGAACCCCTGCGCACCGAGCTCGAGGCGTTCCGCGACGCGGTCCTGGACGTCGACGGCGGCCGCGACCGGATCGTGAGCATGCGGCAGGGCCTGCAGGTCGTGCGGGTGGCCGAGGCCGCGCTGGACTCGGCCGCGAAGGGCGTGACCGTCGAGCTGTGAGCGGTGGCCGGAACCGGCCGTCGACCTATTGAGGACGCGGTGTGATCAGGGCCCTCGAATCCGGGTAACCGGGTTCGGGGGCCTTCACGCGTTCTTTACCTGAGTTTGACGACCTTCACGAAACTCTAAGAGTCGTCACGGAGACTGTGATCTCCCGACTCGGGACGAGTCCGTACCATGCCTGATGAAAGGGGCTGGATCCTTGGAGAACGAGCAGCCTCCACCGCATGTCAGTGTGGTTCTGCCGTGTTACAACGAGGAGGCGCACGTTCTGCTGGAGATCCAGCGGATCTGCGCGGCGTTGGACGCGGCGGATTACCCGTACGAGGTACTCGCGATCGATGACGCCTCCACCGACGGCACCCTCGAGGTGTTGCGCAAGGCGGAGATCGAGTATCCGTCGGTGAAGGTGGTCGCGTTCAACCGCAACGGCGGGGCCGGGACGGTGCGCCGGATCGGGTCGAAGATGGCCCGGGGCGACATCGTGGTGTGGACCGATGCGGACATGTCGTATCCGAACGAGCGGATCCCCGAGTTGGTGGAGATGCTCGACTTCAACGCCGACATCGATCAGGTGGTGGGTGCGCGCAAGGCCGAGATGGGTTCGCACCGGTTGTTGCGGATCCCGGCCAAGTGGGTGATCCGCAAGATCGCGGA